>CBFGVX010000100.1:0-9005 GCA_965652425.1 uncultured bacterium
GCCAGCTCCTCGAATACCGTTCCTTCCGCGAGGCCGGAGACGCCCTTGAGTCCCGGCGCGAAGACTGGGACAAGCGCTACCCCTCCGGACGGGCCGCCGCTGACAAGCAGGCCCTCAAGCAGGCCGTCGCACGACCTGAGGGCGAGGACCTCGACATGGAAGAGCTTGATCTCTATCAGCTCGTCGCCGCGTTCCAGAAGATCATCGAGACCGTTCAGTTCGATCGGCTCGGGGAGCACTCTGTCCTCGACGACGACACCCCTATTGAGCTCCACGCCGCCGACCTCATCGACCGCCTGAAGCGCGAGACCTCGCTCGACGACGCCACCGGCGAGCGCTCGACCTATTCGCTCCGCCGCCTCTTCGAAGGCCGCAAGAAGCCCGAGGTCATCGGCCTCTTCCTCGCCACGCTCGAACTGGTCAAGCAGGGCGCGGTCACCGCCTACCAGGATCGCATCCACGGCGAGATCGTCATCAAGCTCTCCGACGACCGTCTCGGCGACGAAGTCGTCTCCGGGCTGTCGATCGACTACCGCTGATCACCCGCCCCCGCTCGAGACAGCAGGACCTCGATCGTCTCGGCCATCCGAACCAGATCGTGGCCGAATCGCTCCTCGAACCGCTCCACTACCGCAGCCAGAGCCCGCGGCAGCTCCTCAGGCGCGTCCTCTCCAAACATCACGCCGCGCCACGGTTCGAGCCGTTCTGCCAGCCCGTGCGCCAAGCTCGCCACCTCGCCCAGTTGCTCCCTTGCACCGCGGCAGTCCGCAACCAACTCCCCAGCACCGCTCATCCCCGCGCACAGATCTCGAAGCGCATGCTCCGCTCGCCCGACCGCTTCATCCAGTGATGCGGCCAACTCGGCTGCCCTCATTCCCTGTGCTCCCGCCGCGCCATCGATCGCTGAGCTGCGCTCAAGAAGCTCGCCGATCTCCGCCTCCACCCGCTTCCGTTGGGCGTGCAACTGATCCAGCAGCGCGACCGACCCATCCAGCGTTTCGCCAAGTTCGTCAACCGCCGCTCTGGCCTGATCCCGCAGCGAGCCGAGCCGACGAACCGACCAATCCGCATCCTCCTTGACCGAGACCGACCGTCGGAGCAGCTCGCCCAGACTTCCCTCGCACGGCTCATCGGGGTTCGAAGCAGGGTCCGCCGGGTCCCAGCCGACCAGCTTGCTCGCGATGCCGCACGCCTCGCGCAGCTGTTCGAGCGTATTCTCGAGCGAAGCAGCCGTCACCGAGGAAAGCGCCTCGCGAGCCGACTCCAGTTCTGCAATCGCCCGAGCCGCCGCTTCCTGCTCTGTGCCAAGCCGCTCCAGCGTGTCTCGGGCCGCTTCCGATGCCCGAGCCGACAACTCGGACTCCGCCTCACGAATACGAGCGCTCACCTCCGCTTCGAGAGAGCTCCGCTGTTCATCAGTTTTTGCGCGAACCCGCGATTCAAACTCGTCCATCTCGCGTTCGAGCGATGCCCGCCGCTGCTCGAACCGCGATTCCAGAGCCGCCAGCCGCTGCTCGTACGAGGCCTCGGCCTTCTTCAGCCGATCCTCCAGCTTCGTCTCGAACCCAGCGACCTTTGCTTCCAGCAAGCCCGCCGCTCGTGCCTCAATCTGCTCGGCCCGTTCCGAGCGCGCCTCCAGCTTCGCGAGCGTCTGTTCCACTTCGGCCGACTTCGCCGTCATGGCCTTCAGCAGCTTCGTCGTCAGCTCCAGATGCTGGCGATACTTCGCCTGCGAACCCTGCAATTCCTTCGTCGTGCCCGCCGCGCTCGCACCGGCCCGCTCCAGTTCGGCCTGCGCCTCGCGCATCTGTTCGAGCAGCGCTCGCAGCTCAGACGAAAACTCGCCGAACGCCTGCTCATCAACCACGCGCGGACTCACGAATATCCTCTCCGAACCGCTGCTCAGCCCGACGCCCAGCGCGACGGGTTTCGTGAGCACGGCCGGGCGGTGGGGGGCGGTCGTCATACGCGAATCTCCTCACAGATCGAGCCCGCCGAAAACCACGCGGCAGGTCCGTCCGGGGATATCGGCCGATTCATCGTTGGGGCATTGATCCCGCCCATCCGCTCCCCGATCGCCGCAGCGGGTACAATCGATCACACATGCCCCGAAACAGGAAAAGCGAAGCGCAGGATTTGCGCGGCCCGGACTCGGACACCGCCGTACGCCTGCACAAGTACCTCGCGCACGCAGGGGTCGGCTCACGCCGCGCCTGCGAGGAACTCATCGCCGAGGGCCAGGTCCGCGTCAACGGTGTCGTCGTCGATACCCTCCCCGCCTGGGTCGAGCCGTCCGACGACACGATCACCGTCAAGGGCCAGCCCATCGCCAAAACCGAGCGCCACATCTATGTGATGCTCTACAAGCCCCGCAACACCGTCTCCACCGTGTCCGACCCCGACGGACGGCGCACCGTCTCCGAACTCGTCGAGCACCCCTCCGGTGCCCGCCTCTACCCCGTCGGCCGCCTCGACTACGACTCCATGGGCCTGGTCCTCATGACCAACGACGGCGATCTCGCCAACGCGATCACCCATCCCCGCTACGGCATCCACAAGACCTACCGCGTCATCGTCCGGGGCCAGCTCACCGACGAGCACATCGACCGCCTCCAACGAGGCATCTACCTCGCCGCACGCGAGAGCGGCCAGACCGTCGGTGCCGAGCGCGTTGGAGCCGCCGACATCGAAGTGGTCCGGCGCGAACGCGAACGCACCATCGTCGACATCACCCTCACCGAAGGGCGCAACCGACAGATCCGCCGTCTCCTCGCCAGCGTCGGCTGCCATGTCAAGAAGCTCACCCGCGTCCAGATGGGCCCGCTCTCGCTCAAAGGACTCGCCATCGGCGAATGGCGCGAACTCACCAAGCCCGAACTCGATGCGCTCCGCAAAGCCGTGCGCCGTTCCAGCAGCGGGACCAAGCCCGCCGCCAAACGACCGTCGTCGCCCCCCTCCAAGTCCGGGCCTCGGAGCAGCGGCCGGCATGGGTAAGCTCAGCAGCTTCAAAGAGAAAATCCTCAGCGAATCCGGCGAGGACGGACTGTCGAAGCTCGAAAAATCGCTCCGGTTCGCATATCTCCTCTTCGTCCACGGCGGCAAGCAACTCGTCCGCCACCGCGCGCCCCAACTCGCCGCAGCCCTCGCTTACAGAACCATCTTCTCCCTCGTCCCCGTCCTCGTCCTCGCGCTGGTCGTCCTCAACGCCACCTTCGACAAGGACGCCATCGAGCGCGCCTTCGACGCCGTCTTCGATTACACCGGCCTCGCCGACATCGAAGTCCCCGCGTCAGTCATCGAAGAAGCACAGGACGAGCAGCTGATCGAAAACGGTCAGCTAAATGGCACCGACCAGCAGCAACCCACCTCCAGCGACCAGCCGACTCCCGACGCAGCCGAAACCGACGACGACGGATCCCAGACCGTCGCCCTCACCGAGTACCTCTCCGATTTCGTGGAGCGCGCGGCCGACAAGGTCACCAACCTCAGCTTCGGGCTCATCACCATCATCGGGCTCGCCGTCTTCCTCTACGCCGCCATCTCTCTGCTCATCCAGGTCGAAGCCGCCTTCAATGTCGTGACCGGCGCACGCCGGGGGCGGCGCCTCACAAACCGTCTCATCAACTACTGGGCCGTCCTCACGCTCGGCAGTCTCCTGCTCGTCGCCTCGCTGGCCGTGGGGCAGATCTACCAGACCCGCCTCGCCGAACTCCCCGGTTTCCTCGCCGCGCCGCTCTCCATCCTCGGCCGCTTCGGCGCGACATGGCTCCTGCTCCTGCTGGCCTACATGCTCATGCCCACTGCGCGGGTCTTCGTCAAGCCCGCCGCCATCGGCGCGCTCGTCGCCGCCATCGCATGGGAAGGATCAAAGAGCGGCCTCTTCTGGTTCGTCGGCGCGATGATGGGCGGTCAGGCCGCCATCTACGGCTCCCTCGCCGTCCTCCCCGTCGCCCTGCTCTGGATCTACATCACCTGGTTCATCGTCCTCTTCGGCCTCGAACTCGCCTACAGCTACCAGACCGTACGCGAAGTCGACCTCCGCCGATCCCTCCGGGGCAAGATCTTCGACGACGAACCCATGGTCGACGCCTTCAGCCCCGTGCTGCTCATGGCCGAACTCGCCCGCGGCTTCGCGACCGGTAAATCCGTATCCATCGACACCATCCGCGACGAAGTCGCCGAGCCCGATTCCGTCATCGCCCGACTCATCAAGGTTCTCCAGGACGCCGCATACCTCCACGCCGTCGAAACCGACGAAGAAGAAACCACGCATTACACCCTCGCCCGCTCTCCACGCAACATCACCGTTGCTGAAATCATGAGCGCCTGCGACGGACTTTTCGAACCCGCCGCCGCACAGCGACAGGGCGACCGCGGCAAGTCCCTCGTCAGACACCTCCGCTCGAAGCGCCAGAACACTTTCGAATCCCTCACCCTCGAACAGCTCATCAGCCAATCCGAACCGCACAACCCGACCCCCACGGATCCCTCCGACAAAGACCGAGCCAGCTCATGAACACCCCGGACCACTCCAGCAGCGAATCCATCATCGCCGTCAGCGTCGGCAACACCAACACCGCCTTCGCCCGGTGCATCGGCTCGGACACCTCCGATCACACATCGCTCCCCAACTCCGATGTGCCCGCCATCGCCTCCGCAATCGAGCGTCTCGCCGAGCAGCACGACACCGACACCCTTGTCCTCGCCACCGTCAACCGCACGATTTCCGACCAGCTCGTCCGCGCCCTCTCGTCCAGCGTGCTCGAAGTCCTTCAGGTCAACCGCGACATCCCCATCCCCCTTCAGCACACCCTCGAGGACAGCGCCATCGCCGCCACCGGCCAGGACCGCCTCCTCGCCGCCGTCGCCGCCTTCCGCATCTCCGGTCAGGCCTGCGTCGTCGTTGACGCCGGAACCGCCATCACCGTCGATTTCGTCGACGGCAAAGGCATCTTCCACGGCGGTGCCATCGCCCCCGGCCTGCGCATGTCCCTGCGCGCCCTCCACGAACAGACCGACGCCCTCCCCGTCGTCGCTTTCGCGACCCCCGACGCCGCTATCCCCTTCGCCCGTAACACCGCCGAAGCCATGCTCCACGGTGTCTACTACGGTGCCCGAGGCCTCGTCCGCCAACTCGCCGAACGCTACGCCGAGGCCTACGAGGCCTACCCCGTCATCATCGCCACCGGAGGCGATGCGCAGGCCATCTTCGAATCCGAGGAACTCGTCGAGCGGATCGTCCCGGACCTTACCTTGAAGGGCATCGCCCTCTCCTTCGCCGCCGCGCTCGAAGCTCAGGACTGACTCGTGCCGACCCGGTACCGCCTGCTCACTGCGCCCCGCAGCGCCTCTCACGCTGCCACCGCCGCCATTGCCATCCTTGATCTCCGAGGCGACCTCCATCCTCTCGCATCCGCACTCGGCATCACACACCTGCCCGACCCCGGCGACTTGCGCCTCTGCAACATCCCCAACATCGATGAAGCCCTGCTCTGCCGCATCGGCCTCGCCCACGCCCAGCTCCACACCCACGCCGGTCCCGTCGTGCTCGCTCGCCTGACCCGCATGCTCGAAGCCGCCGGATTCCAGCACGCTCCCGCTATTCCTCGGTCTCAGGACGAACTACTCGAACATTGGCTGGCCCACGCACCCTCCCCCCTCGCCGTCGATCTGCTCCTCGCCCAACCCCGACTCCGCCGCCTCAAACCCGCCCCGCCCGTTGCCGATCCACGCCTCGATCGCCTGCTCATCCCGCCCCTCGTTGCCGCAGTCGGCCCGCCCAATGTCGGCAAGTCCTCCCTCCTCAACGCCCTCGCCCGGCGCAGCGTCTCCATCGTCAGCGACCTCCCCGGCACCACCCGCGACCCCGTCGGAGCACTTCTCGACTTTCGCGGCATCGTCGTCCGATGGATCGACCTCCCCGGCATCCGCTCCACCGAAGACCCCATCGAGACCCAGGCCATCCGCCGCGCACACGACTGGGCCATCCGCGCCGACCTTATTATCCACTGCACCGACCACGCCACCCCGCCAGCACCATCCCCGCCCGACCTCCCCTCCGAAGCCCTCCGCCTGACCGTTCGCACCAAGTCCGATCTCGCCCCGTGCTCCGCCTCTCCGGCCGATGTCGCCTGCTCCGCCCGCACAGGCGATGGCCTATCAGACCTTTCGGAGGTCATCGCCGAGCGCCTCGTCCCCGCCGCGATCCGCCAGCCCGACGCCCTCTGGCACCTCCCCAGCCCCTGAAGCCCCGATCCATCTCCCTTCGCTCCATCCGCCCGCATACCGCCGTATCCTGTACCATGTCCCTCCCGGGCGGCTTACCCGCCCGCTATCCCCGTTTTTGCCACTCCCCGCCCCATCAAGGAACGGTGTCACGATGGACGATCGTCAACGCAAGGTCGAAGCCGGTGCAGGCCTCCAGGAGTCCCGCCTCAATCAGGACTTCATCGACCTCGTCAAGAAGCACGGCACCAATGTCCTGCTCGTCCTCCTCGTCGTCATGCTCGCGTATGTCGGCTGGCAGAAGTACACCCAGTGGCAGGAAGACCGCACCGACCAGGCCTTCGCCGACCTCGACAACGCCGCCAACACACCCACCGTCCTCCTCAGCGTCGCCAGCGACTGGGACGGCCGGGGCAGCGTGTGGGAAATCGCCACCCTCCGCGCCGCCCGCGCCTACCTCGACTCCGCACGCACCCGTACCGAGCCCGGCATAGACCCCGCCTCCGTCGCCGAGACCGAACTCCTCAGCGACGAACGCGTCGTGGGCATCCTCAACGAAGCCATCACCCTGTTCCAGGCCGTCCTCGACCGCACCAGAGGCGACAAACTCATCTTCGCCCAGGACGCTCGCTGGGGCATCGCCACCGCCAACCTCAGTCTCGCCTCGCTCGCCAGCTCCGCAGAGGAACGCACCCGCCACCTCGACGCCGCACAGACCATCATCCAGGAGCTCGTCGAGGTCGCCGAAGGCACCGAGCCGAACCGCCTCGCCGCCGGCCAGCGCCGCCTCGAACTCATCGAGATCCTGCGCGAGCAGCCCATTCGCATCTACGAAACCGCTCAACTCACCGAAGGGGCTCGCTTTCAGCCCGATCCCCTCGAGCGGTCCTTCATGGACCCCATGATCTCCCAGCCCGCCCCGGTGGCACCCGCCAACGCCGACGGCTCTGGCCCGCAACCCCTCACCGATGAGGAAATGCAGGAAATCATCCGGCGTTTCCAAGAGGGCGACAACACCATCGATCCCGGTCCCCTCCCCGAAACCGATCCGGGATCAGATGACCCCGCCACCGATCCCGGCTCGTCCGATGATCCCGCCTCCGACGACCCGGCCAGCGAAGACCCGCCCGCCGGCAATCTCGGTCAGTGAGCGATCCTGAAATCCAGTCCGACGATCCGCGCGACGACGCCGAGGATTCGCTGCGCCCGCTCATCAAGCCCGGCGGCCGCGTCGACCCCGAGGCCATCCGCGCCGCCATTGATCGCGGCGACATAGACCCCGAGGACGAGTCCCACGATTCCCTGCGCACCGTCGAGTTCGAGCTCTCGCGCGACCTCAACAAACGCCTCGACCGCTACCTCGTCGACCGCATCTCCTTCCTCAGCCGCTCCCAGCTCCAGCGACTGATCGAGACCGGCGCGGTCGAGGTCAACGACCGCACCGCCAAGGCCTCCACCAAGCTCCGCAAGGGCGACCGCGTCAGCGTCCTTGTCCCGCCGCCCCCCTCGACCGAGATCCAGGGCGAGGACATCCCCATCGAGGTCCTCTACGAAGACGACGCGATGCTCGTCCTCAACAAGCACCCCGACATCATCGTCCATCCCGCGCGCAGCCATAACTCCGGCACGCTCCTCAACGCCCTCGTCTACTACTTCGAGAACAAGTCCGGCAAGGGTGGGGGGCTGTCGGCCGTCGGTAAGGAGTTCGCCCGCCCCGGCGTCGTCCACCGCCTCGACCGCGACACCTCCGGCGTCATGGTCATCGCCAAGGACGAAACCGCCCACTGGAAACTCGGCCGCCAGTTCGAGAAGCGCACCACCAACAAGCGCTACCTCGCCATCGTCCACGGCCTGATCGAAGCCGATGCCGATGTCATCGATGTCCCCCTCGGCCCCTCGCCCTCCAAGGCCAAGGGCATGCGCGAGAAGCAGGTCGTCCGCCACGACGAACAGGGCAAGCCCGCCGTCACCGTCTACCGCGTCCGCCAGCGCTTCCACGGCTCGCGCACCAGCGGCCCCTTCACCCTCGTCGAACTCGAACTCAAAACCGGACGCACCCACCAGATCCGCGTCCACCTCTCCCACCTCGGCTACCCCATCGTCGGCGACGACATGTACGGCGGCAGCGTCCGCATCTCCCGTGGCGAGATCGACCCCGACTGCCCAAAGGACCAGCGGACCGAAGTCATCGTCCAGCGCCAGGCCCTCCACGCCGCACTGCTCGGCTTCACCCACCCGACCACCGACCAGGCCGTCGAATTCACCGCGCCCCTCCCCAAAGACCTGCGCACCCTCGTCGCCCTCCTCCGCCAGCACGCCAACCCCGGCGAACTCCTCCCCGCCCCCGGCGCCACCATCGACCTCACCAAAGCGATCCCCGACTGATTCTCTGGTGGGGCCTACTACCAGCCCGCCTCTCCTCCTTCTCCCCTCGCGGGAGAAGGTGGTCCTGTGCGATTCAGCACAGGACCGGATGAGGGGGGCGCCCCGAACCTCCCAGCATTTCCGATTGCCGAAGGGTTTAGAGCCCAATCGCGCAAGCGATGGGTCGCAAGCATCCGGCTACCCAATGCCATCCAACCAAACTTCCCCATCTTCCCATCCCCAAATCCACCTAAACCGAACCCCCCATCCCCGCGTATCGTTGACCACCCCCACGAAAAGCCCCGATGCCCAGACTCGCTGCTGCTACCTGCCTGCTCACACTCTGCGGCACCACCCTGGCCGGCGGGTGGCATCTATGAGCAAGCCGTTGTCAAGAGGTGATGCGGGAGGTTTCG
>CBFGVX010000101.1:0-8995 GCA_965652425.1 uncultured bacterium
CCAAAGGCCGGATGTCGTCGAAGTACTCCAGCGGCATCTGCGGGTACGCGTCCGGACCGGTCGCGTTGCGCGCGTGACACGACAGGCAGCTCACCGCGATGATCTCCGCCGCCGCATCGTCGCCGAGGTCGAAGTCATCGAAGCGCATCGCGAGTGTCGTGGGGTCGTTCAGCCAGTCGAGCAGCAGCCCTCGCTCCCGCTCCGGCAGATCCTCCGGGTGGCCCGCATCGAGCGCATCGATCAGGGGCGACGGCACGCTCACGCCGTGGTAATGCCCGCGGATATCGTCGAGCGTCAGCCCCTCGACTCCGTCGCGCTGGTCGTAGTGCCAGGCCATGTGGATGCCCGAGACGACATAGCCGCCCAGCAGCACGAGCGTGAGGATCGCCACGCTCCATCGCACGAGCAGCGGCATTCGGCAGAGCCGGGGCATCGCGGTAGGGGAGGTCTCGCTCACGGCTCACAGCCCCGCCAGATCGATGTCGACGGCATTTCCGCTCATCACGGCCTCGTTGGCCGCGATACCCACCGCCGTGGCCCGCGCCGCTTCCGCCACGGTGCACGCCGGCGTCTCGCCCGACGCGATGCAGCCGATCCAGTTCTCGAGCGCGTAATACAGAGCCGGGTGAGGAAGTCCCACGCCCTCCTTCAGCTTGCCCTGCTCGGCGAGCTGCGTCGCACCCGCGATCAGCGTGATCCCCTCATCGTTGTGGAACTGCTGCCGGTTCGCGTACACCTCCCAGCCCTGCGTCGGCGCATCCGACTCCTTGAACATCCAGCCGTGCGACCACGCCAGCTTGATCGCGGCGTTCGTTCCGTAGAACACCTCGTGCGCACCCTGGTACGAATTTCCGAGCGTCGCGGCGTACTGCAGCACCGAACCGTTGTCGAACTCCAGCATCAGGTTCACCGTGTCGTGCACCTTCCGCCCGTCGTCGTGCGCCCGGATCGAGCCGCGACCGATCACCCGCACCGGGTACCGCTCGGTGTACCAGTGAAACACATCAAACTGCTGCGACCCCAGTTCACCCGCGAGCCCGAGCGAGACATCCTCATCCAGCTTCCAGTTGAGTTCCTTGTAACGCGACTGGTCCGCCGCCGGACTGATCCAGGTGGTCTTCTCGTTGTTCTGCGCCCGCAGCGTCACCATGTCCCGCACGGAGTCGGTCCGGTAGAAACCGCGCGCGAGCTGGTACACCGGGTTCGAACGCCCCTGGAAACCCGCCGCGACCACGCCCTTCGCCCCACGCGCCGCCTGCGCGATCGCGCTGCAATCCTCTCTCGTGTGCGCCAGCGGGCACTCGCAGTACAGGTGCTTGCCCGCCGCCATCACCGCCAGCGCAACCTCCTTGTGCGTGTGCGTCGGCGTCGCCACGACCACCGCATCCACCGAGCCCGATTGCAGCATCGCTCCGACCGTCGCGAAACCCTCCGCACCCGACGCGCGTCGCAGGCCCGCCGCGAGCCGGCGCTCGTCCGTGTCGCACATCGCCGCGATCTTCACGCCGCTGAACTTGCTCAGCTCGCCGAGCACCGCCCGGCCCTGCCGACCCACGCCGACAACGCCCACCCGAAGCTCCGCCTTGAACGGCCAGACCGTCGCGCCCAGCGCGCTCGGCACAAACGCGAACGCCGCGGCGGATCCCGCCGCACGAACCAGAAACTCACGACGCTCGATCTCAGACATACATCACCTTCGCTCAGAAAAAATCATGCACAAACAGAATGTTCTCGATTCGTGACCCACTCGCCGCCGCTCAGCACATGCGCACCGTACCCGACCGGAAGGTCGCTGAGGAGCGACGCATCGACGACCAGCGCCGTCGACCACGCCTCGCACACCTCCGCCGACGGCCCGAACACGCACGCCAGATCAACGCCCGCCGCGCACTCCCCGCTCCGCGGATCGAGGATGTGCCCGCGCCCATCGATCATCCGGCCACGCGGCTCGGACACCGACATCGCGCTGTCCGACAGTTCGATCACCGGCGCACCCGCCTGATCAGAAGACACCCTGACCCGCCACGGCTCGCCGTCCGGCCGGTCGCCGATCGCGATCGCCGAGGAGGTTCCCCCGTGCAGCAGGCCGCTGGTCACGCCCAGTTCTCGCAGCTCAACAGCACAGGCATCCAGCACGAACCCCTTGGCGATCCCGCCCAGATCCAGGCGCACGCCGCCTCTCAACCACGCCGCCGTGCCTGCTCGCTCATCGAGCACAAGCGCATCCACGCCGCGCCCGTCTCCGCCCCGGTCGTCGCCGCGGAACCCGTGCCGGGCCATCAGAGACCCCAGCGTCACATCGAAGGCCCCACCCGTCTCTCGCGAGTACAAGATCGCCCTTTGCAGCAACCCGACCAGTTCCCCCGGCACGCGCACCGCCGCGCCCATCGGAGCACCATTGATCCGCGACACCGCGCTCGCCGGGTCGAACGCCGAAAGCAGACCGTGCCACTCGGTCACGATCCGCTCGACCTCCTCGGCCGCCGCCGCCTTGTGGCTCTCGCCGGTCGCGCAGCCGAACCCCGCCAGCACGCACTCGAAGCGCGTGCCCATCGCCTCGAACCCGCGCATGGTCGGCCCGGCGGTCGACATCGGTCAGATCCGCTTCGCGCGGAGCGTCTCCGGGTCGAACGAGTACGCATGCCCGTCCCACATCGACTTCGACGCGAGATCCACCGCCACCATGACCTTCGTCGCGAGATCGATGTTGCTCGCCGCTGCTTCCCGCGTCCGCATGCACTCCAGCCAGTTCAGGCGAAGCTGGTCCTGATCGTTGCCGATGTCCGGGCAGGTGATCTCCTCGCGATCCACATCGTCCACATAGATCCGTTCGGGCCGGATGTCCACATGCCGCCCGTTCAGGTACATGTTCGCCATGTGCCCGCGGATCATCGTCTCGAGACCCACCTCGTTCGCCGTCGAACCGGCCACGATCATCGTGTGCCCGTTCTCGTACTGCACCGTCAGGTTCACCTGATCGTGGTTCTCCATGTCCTTGTCCACCACATGCGAGCCCGAAGCGATGACGCGCGTCGGCCAGCCGGCGTCGAGCGCGAAGATCAGCGGCGTCATCACATGCACCAGAAGGTCCCCGATGATCCCCGTCGAGAAGTCCTTGTACCGGCGCCAACGGGCGTACACCTTCGGGTCCCACTCGCGCGGCCCCAGCCGTCCCAGCCACGCCTCCCAGTCCAGGTTCACACCCGGCTTCCAATCAGTATTGATGCCGTAGTAGTTCCACTCGCCCGTCATCGAATTGCGGCAGTACGAGGTCTGCGACCACACCGCAGGACCGATCTTGCCTTCCTTGATCGCCTTCCGCGCCTCGCGGTACTTCGGCAGCATGATCATCTGCGTGCCGACCTGGAAGATCCGGTCCGGGTGCTTCAGCACCGCGTTCCGCACATCCATCGCCTCGAACAGTTCGAGCGTCATCGGCTTCTCGCAGTACACATCCTTGCCCGCCTCGAGCGCATCGATCGCGTGCTGCGCGTGCCAGTGCTCCGGCGAAGCGACGATCACGCCGTGGATGTCCTCGCGCGCCAGCAACTCGCGGTAGTCCCGCGTCGACTGCACCTCCACGCCGTTCTGCTTCTCGGTGCACCCGCGCAGGCAGTGCTCGCGCCGCTCGTCGCACACATCCGCGAGCGCCACGACCTGCACCTTCTCCCGGTCCGAGTTGTTGAAGTTCATCATCGCGTGCGCATGGCCGTTGCCCATGCCGCCCGTCCCGATGATGCCCAGCCGGATCGGCTCACCGGCCGTCGGGCTCTTGCCCTTCGCCGCCTTCACCGTCGGACGGAGCCGAATCGGCCTCGCAGATGCAGTGCCGGCAGCGCCAAGCACCGCCGCGGCTCCCACGAGGGCCGTCGCCCCCAGAAACTGCCGGCGACCGGGAAGAGGAGCAGGGGAGGGGCGGTTCTGATCGGCCATAAGGCATTTCTCCTAATCAGTCTGCGTGTGCCAGCGGCACCGAATCGTCGTTTCCTTGATCCTACTGCGAATCCCAGCGAACGGAAGCCCTAATTTCTGGCCGGAATCGGTTCAGCGGCGGCTAGACAGGCATGTCGTTGGGCCCGCCCGGGGTGGGTGCGGGAATCTCCGGGGTTGAGGCTGGGTTGAAACGCTCGCGTTTGAACAGCAGCAGGAACGCGATCAGCACAATGAGTGCGAAGGCTGCCGGATACATCCAGACAATTCGCCAGTCCGTTACACCGTCGGTGGTGTAGTGATCAACTAAGAGACCGAAGACCTGGTTGCCAATGAGCATTCCCACACCTTGCGTCACGAGCACAAGGAAGCCCTGCGATTGGGCACGAATCGCCTTGGGTGCACGCTGCTCGGTGTAGATCTGGCCGGTCACAAAGAAAAAGTCATAGCAAATCCCGTGAAGGATGATCCCTCCGAGCACAAGTATGATGAGATGCTGGCCTTCCGGTCCTGCCCATGCCATCCCGAACATGGCGTAACGAAGGACCCACGCCAACATGCCCACGGCCAGCATCCACTTCACACCAAGCTTGAAGAAGCAAAGCGGCATCACCAGCATGAAAAGTATTTCGCTCATCTGCCCGAAGGTCATCTTGAAGGGCACATCAGCCACACCGGCCTGTCGCGCAAACTCGGCTGCCTGCTGGTAGTACGCGGCGAGTGGAATACAGATCAGCATCGACCCCACGATGAAGATCAGGAAATTCCGATCCTTCAGCATAGACAAGGCGTCCAGCCCGAGCAGCGCTCCGACTCGTACGGGCCTTCCCTTCATGGGTGGAGGCGTACTCGGCAGCAAGAAGCTGAAGAGCCCAAGGAGAATGCCGGCTCCACCAGCGAGATAAAAGAACTGGGGATCACCGTTTCTCGCGGCTCGAATCGACTCGTCGGTTTGGACCACGAGTACTGAGGCATCACTAGCGATCACTCGTCCTGCCTCAATCGCGGCCTTTGCCGATTCATAGGCTTCGAGTGTGAGTCCTGTGGCGAGAGACTGTTCAATCGGGTGCAGCAATCGCGCGATGAATGCGATCAGCACACCCGCGACAATCCAGCCAATTGTCCCCCAAACGCGCACGATCGGGAACTGCTTGTCGGGGCTGGTCATCGAGTTGAAGGCAACCGTGTTGCTCAGCCCGAGGGTAGGCATGTAGCAGAGCATGTGGGCAAGCAGCACCCCGGTAAACAACCAAGGGCTTCCACCAGCACTCAATGTGGCTGGAGCGACCAGCAGCAGGACGCCGCCGATCATGTGAAGCACACCCATCACAGCTTGGCTGGCAAAGAAACGATCTGCGATCATGCCCAGTAAGACGGGAGCCAGAATAGCTGCGACCGGAGCGACGGTGTACGCGTTGGCGATCTGTCCACCCTGAAAACCAAGCGTCCCCATGTACGGGCCCAGCGTCACGAACCACGCACCCCACACGAAAAACTGCAGAAACATCATCACCGAAAGTTGTGCGGCGACGACTGTTCCTGACCGTTGACCCGGCTGATCCATGTTGGTGTACCCTGCTCACGCGTTGCGTCGGAAGGCCTATTCCGCGCGAGACTAGCACAATCCCGTACCCTTGCCTATCCCCGCACAGGTTGCATCCCGGAGCCACCCCATGCCCCGACCCGTCACCCTCTTCACCGGCCAGTGGGCCGACATGCCCCTCGAAGTCCTCGCCGAAAAGGCCGCGAACTGGGGCTACGACGGGCTCGAACTCGCCTGCTGGGGCGACCACTTCGAAGTCGATCGCGCCCTCTCCGAAGACGGCTACTGCCAGTCCCGCCACGACCTCTTGGCCAAACATGGGCTGCGCTGCTGGGCCATCTCCAACCACCTCGTCGGCCAGGCCGTCGCGGACCCCATCGACCCCCGCCACAAGTCCATCGTCCCCGAGCGCATCTGGGCCGACGGCAAGGCCGACGGCGTCCGCCAGCGTGCGGCACAGGAAATGATCGACACCGCCGAGGCCGCCAAGCGCATGAAGCTCTGCGTCGTCAACGGCTTCACCGGCTCCCCCGTCTGGCACAAGCTCTACTTCTTCCCGCCCACCGGCCAGGACGAGATCGACGCCGGCTACCGCGAGTTCGCCGCCCTCTGGAAACCCATCCTCGACGCCTTCCACGAGCGCAATGTCGGCTTCGCCCTCGAGGTCCACCCCTCCGAGATCGCTTACGACATCCACACCATGCAGCGCGCCCTCGAAGCCCTCGATCACCACCCCGCCTTCGGCATCAACTTCGACCCCTCGCACGCCCAGTGGCAAGGGCTCGACCCCGTCAAGCTCATCGACGCTTTCCCCGATCGCATCTGGCACTGCCATGTCAAGGACTGCGCCACCACCCTCGACGGAACCAACTCCATCCTCGGCGGCCACCTCGCCTTCGGCGACCACCGCCGCGGCTGGGACTTCCGCTCGCCCGGCCGAGGCGATGTCGATTTCGAAGCCATCATCCGCGCCCTCAACCGCATCGGCTACAAAGGCCCCCTGAGCGTCGAATGGGAAGACAGCGTCATGGACCGCGAGCACGGCGCAAGCGAAGCCGTCGACTTCGTCCGAGGCATCGACTTCCCGCCCGCCGGCTCGGCATTTGATTCCGCGTTCGACAAGGAGCGCCAGTGAGCACGAGTCAACTGACCTATGCCATGATCGGCGGCGGAACCGGCTCCTTCATCGGCGCCGTCCACCGCATGGCCATCGCCCTCGACGGCTCCGCTCGCCTCGTCGCCGGCGCGTTCTCCTCCACCGCCGAACGCTCCAGAGAATCCGCCGCGGCTCTCGTCGTCGCCCCCGACCGCGCCTACGCCGACTTCAGCCAGCTCGCCGAAGCGGAATCCCAGCGCGACGATCGCCCCGACTTCGTCGTCATCGTCACCCCCAACCATGTCCACTACGCAGCGGCCCGCGCCTGCCTCCAGGCCGGTCTGAATGTCGTCTGCGACAAGCCCTTCACGCTCACGAGCCAACAGGCCGCCGAGCTCCGCGACCTCGCCGCATCGAACAACCTCCTCTGCGCGGTCTCCTACAACTACTCCGGCTATCCGATGGTCCGCGAGGCCGCCGAACTCGTGCGCGCGGGCGCGATCGGCAAAGTCCGCAAGTGCTTCGTCGAGTACCACCAGGGCTGGCTCGCCACCAACCTCGAATCCAGCGGCCAGAAGCAAGCCGCATGGCGCACCGACCCCGCCAAGGCCGGCCTCGGCGGCGCACTCGGCGACATCGGCACCCACGCCGAGCACCTCCTCCGCTTCATCACCGGCCTCGAAATCGAGTCCCTGTGCGCGGACACGACCAGCTTCGTCCCCGGTCGCACCCTCGACGACGACGCCTCCGTCCTCATGCGCCTCTCCGGCGGCGCCAAAGCCACCCTCACATGCTCACAGATCGCCGCCGGCGAAGCCAACGGCCTCTCCATCCGCATCTACGGCGAAACCGGCGGCCTCATCTGGAAACAGGAAACCCCCGAACAGCTCCAGCGCACCTCCCTCGACGGCACCAGAACCACCCTCAGCCGCGGCACAAACCCACTCAGCAGCCGGGCCAGCACCGCCTCCCGCCTCCCCTCCGGCCACCCCGAGGGCTTCATCGAGGCCTTCGCCAACATCTACCGAGGCGTCGCCGAACACATCCTCTCCGATCGCAACAACACCGCCCCGGGCGCGATGGCCCTCCAACTCCCCCGCGCCGAAGACGGCCGCCGCGGCATCAGGTTTGTCGAGGCATGCGTGGAATCAGCGAAGAATGATTCGGGTTGGGTGACGCTCTAGCACAACCACATCAAATCAAGTGACGGCGAGAAACAAGAGCCCGGAGCGCGAGCTCCGGGTACCCATCCTGCAAAACAGGCAGCTCGCAATGGATGTCTCACCGGGGTGGCATGGCCGCCCCTTGAGGCGGCTATGCGAACCGCAAAACAACCCGGAGTGTGCCATGCACAAACCCGTTTGAGCATGCTTACCTCTGCCGTCGCCGACGCATCGCGGCAAGCCCCGCAATCGCGCCTAGCGTGACACATCCAGGCGTGGGAATCGCTATCCGGTATACCGCGTTTCCCGTGAAGCTTGTAGTTGGATCAAATATGCGCGAAGTAACGATCACCCAGCGACCGTCCGAACTCAATGATCGTTCAAGAGCCGGTATCAGTACGATTGATCCATCAGCCAGCACATCGCCGGTTTGGGCTAGGACAGTGTCGTTGTATATCAGTGCGCTGCGTAGCACGCCGTATGGGTCGTCCTGACCCGGACCAACTGTTGCACGAGCGCTCCACAGGATGTTTTCATTTTCGTCGATATGAAAAACACCTGTGTTGATGGCCCAAATCCCGAGTCCCTCCAAGCCAGCGATATTGTCCTGCGTTGTAATGATCGGACTACCGTCCTCCCGAAAGATGCCGCTCTCGAATTGTGACGGACCTTCGCCCATCCATTCAAGACCACCAGCAAAGAACAGATCTCCATCGGGTTGCATCGATATGGAGCCACCACCGAGTAGATAGGCATAACCCGGTACATTGGACTCTTGCCCGTTCACAGCGATGAACTTGTCGTCAACAGCGATCGACCAGAGGGGCTCCCCGTCGCTCCCGTTCGAATCTATTCGCCCAAGCCATGCCTGTCGACCACTCTCGTTCTGAGCGTAACCACGACCGCTTGTGGGTGCGAGGAGCACCGTACCAACTGGAATCGCTGTTCCAAAGCCATGCACAATACTGGAGTCCCAGCCGCCTAGTCCGTTCGGATTTGCAACGACGGTGAACCCCCCGGCTCCCGTCGAGATGGAACCGACCAGCGTGTCATCGTTGAGCAGCGAGACGCGATTGAACGAAGCGCCCGGTGAAGTCGCCGCAAGTTGCGACCCGAACCACAGTTCAGACGGTGAGCCGCCGAGCAGTCGCTGGGTGACAAGAGCCACGGTCCCGTCATCCCGGATATCTGCGCTGTCATACCGGGTGCGCACCGCCGACTGCGACCCGTCCGGGTCGTAGCCCGGCTGGATTCGGAATCCCT
>CBFGVX010000102.1:0-8794 GCA_965652425.1 uncultured bacterium
CGCTCAACGCTCGGGCTTCGTCGAGCCCCAGCCGCGCTCGCACCAGATCCGCCACACGCACCGTGCACACCGAATCGTCTCCGACATCGCCGGCAGTCACTCCGGCGATCCCGTCAGCCATCGCCTCCAGCAGCTTCGACACCTGAGCGCGGTCGATCTTCCCGGCCATGCCCCGAGGCATCGAGTCCAGACGCGTAAACCGTTGGGGCATGTGCGCCGGCGGCAGATACTGACTCATGTACTCTCGCAACTGCTCGACGCTCAGATCGCCCGACGCCTGATACGCCGCCACAATCCGCTGCGAAGTGCTCGTCTGCCCTTCCAGCACCACCGCGCACCCGTTCACCCCCGGACAACGCCCCATGATCGATTCGATGTCATCCAGTTCTACGCGATAGCCGCGGATCTTGACCTGACGATCCAGCCGACCCGTATAGACGATCAGCCCGTCCTCGCGACACACCACCGTGTCGCCCGTCCGGTACCAGCGCACGTCCTCTCGGTCCGTCACGAACCGCTGAGCGGTCAGATCGTCCCGCCCGAGGTAGCCGAGCGCGAGCCCTTCCCCCCCGACGAGCAGTTCACCCGCATCCAGCGCCTGCTCCGGCTCGTCCGGCTCCCCCCCGGGGGCAACAATCCGGGCCGTACTCCCATGGATCGGCAAGCCGATCGGGATATCCGCGCCTTCCGCATCCGCCGCGCTGATGGTGTGGCACAGACTGAAAGTCGTGTTCTCCGTCGGCCCGTAGCCGTTGATCAGGCGCACATCCGGACACGTCTTCATGAATCGCCGGATGTGAGGCGGGCTGACCCGCTCGCCGCCGATCAGGAGTTGCTTCAACCCACGCAGCGACCGACAGTGATCCTCAGTCATGCTGTTGAACAGTGCAGTCGTCATCCACGCATCAGTGATGCTGCGAACCTCAATGAACCTACCGAGCTGATCAAAGGTCGGCATCGGTCGTTCCTGCACCACACAGCATCCACCGTGCAGTAAAGGAGCCCACATTTCGAGCGTGGACGCATCAAACGCAACCGTGCTCGCCAGCGCCCACCGCTGATCCGCGTCGAAACGCGCATAATCAGCATCCACCACCAGCCGCAGCACCCCGCGCTGCGGCACCACCACGCCCTTCGGCGTGCCGGTCGTCCCGCTCGTATAGATCACATACACCGGATCGTCCAGAGCCGCGCCCCGATCGGGCAGATCATCCTGGTCTCCACCAGACTCGTCTTCCTCGAAGATCGAGCCCGGATCGATCACCTTCAGGCCCGACGGCGGCTCGACCGAACCATCGGCCAGGCACACCTTTGCCGACAAAGCGTCGATCATCACCTCGCGACGCTTCGCCGGACTGAGCGGGTCGATCGGCGCGTACGCCGCGCCGCAGCGCAGCACCGCGAGAACCGCGACCACAAACTCAGGTGATCTTCGCACCAGCAGCGGCACAAACCCGCCCGGCTCCGCGCCGGACTCCGCCATCCGTTGCGCAAGTCGCCGGGAAGCCCGATCCAGTTCCAGATAACTCAGCCGCCGCCGTTCACCCTCCACCGCACACCGGTCCGGGTACTTCGAGACGATCTCATCAAAGCGTTCAAGGATGGAACGGTAGCGCGGCATGGCCTATCCGAAAGTGTGAGCAACCAGCACCGATCCGGGATTCTACCCCAGAAAATCGGCGAAGCCGCAAAACGGTCACCATGTGCCAATTCGGCCCGTTCTGGAGCCCGCATGCCACATGATTCCGATTTCATGCTTACTTCATGGAACCCCCCGGCATCATTCGTATCGTCATCACAACCGAGCGGCGGCGGCAGGCGTACGCCCCGCAGCTCGGCACAACCCCCCGAGAGATTCGTGATGACCACCGTTCCGCAGTTCATCATCCAGGACATGGATCACCAGGAAACCCGACTCATCGAACTCATGTCCCAGCGCCCGCTGGACATATGGACATCCATGCAGATCGTCCGTCACTTCCCGTTCAGCCCCGACCACGATCTGACCAGGGTCGCCTCCTCTTTGATGGACCGGGGGCTGGTCATCATCCAGAAGACCCGCCCGTTTGACGAAACCGAGGCCACATCCGGGCTTGCCCTGACCGCATTGGGCGTTCGCGTCGGCTTCGAACTGGCCCGGCGACGCTGGTCGCAACCCCCCGTGGGCTCCCCAGCCGAGCCCCTCGGCAGACAGCCCGCGTGCTGAGCAATTCCACGCCCCGAAGCCAACTTCGGGTTTCCATCCGGGCAGCGGTTTCGGTACGATAGGACATGCCCACATTGGAAAATCCCCCATCGAACGACCTCTTCTCCCGGCCGTCCGCGACGGGAGGATTGCCCCCCCAAGCTTTCTCATCGGGAGCGGGTTCGACCGGGAAATCCCTTCCCGATACCGGCACATCGCTGCTCGAAGCCATCGCCGGTGGGGCAGCCCAAAGCAACACCGATACCGAGTTCTATTCCCCCATCCCGGAGGGGTATCGGCGGGGTCAGCACAAGTATGTCGTCGTTCTTGGCACGGTCATGTCCGGTCTGGGCAAAGGCATCTTCGCCTCGTCAATGGCCAAGCTCCTCAAGGACAAGGGCCTCACCGTCGCCCCCATCAAGATGGAGGGCTACCTCAACATCGACTCGGGAACCCTCAACCCGTTCCGGCACGGCGAAGTCTTCGTCCTCGACGACGGCACCGAGTGCGACATGGACCTCGGCACCTACGAGCGCATGCTCGATCAGAACCTCTCCGCCCGCAACTTCGTCACATCGGGCCAGATCTTCCGCGATATCCTCGATCGTGAGCGCCACGGCGGATATCTCGGGCGCGATGTTCAGATGATCCCCCATGTCACCGGAGAGGTGAAACGCCGCCTGCGCGAGCTCGCCATGTACGGCGACGGCAAACGCCCCGCCGATGTCATCTTCGTCGAAGTGGGGGGGACCGTCGGCGACTACGAGAACGGCTTCTATATCGAGGCCCTGCGCCAGCTCGCCTTCGAGGAAGGCCCCGATTCGGTCTGCTTCGTCGCCCTGACCTACATCATCGAGCCGCCCGCCCTCGGAGAGCAGAAATCCAAGGCCGCGCAGCTCGGCGTGAAGCGCGTCATGGAGGCGGGCATCCAGCCCGACATCATCGCCTGCCGCTCCGAACACCCGATCCAGCCCGGCGTCGCCCAGAAGATCGCCATGTTCACCAACACCCCGCTCCGGCGCGTGTTCTCCATGCACGATCGCAAGAGCATCTACTCGATCCCCGAAGCCATGCGCCAGGAAGGCCTCGATCGCGAAATCCTCTCCCTGCTCAACCTCCACGAGCGCGTCGACCTCGCCCACGAAGACCGCGCCCGCGAGCGCTGGATGAACTATGTCCGCAAGCTCACTTCGGTGAAGAGCCGGCACATCAAGATCGGCATCAGCGGCAAGTACGCATCCCTGCGCGACGCCTACGCCTCCATCGAGAAATCCGTCGAGCACTGCGGCACGCAGCTCGCCACCGAGATCGAGCTCTGCTGGATCGACGCTTCGGAAATCACCGACGACAACGCCTCCTCCAAACTCGCCGATCTCGACGCGGTCATCGTCCCCGGTGGGTTCGGCTCGCGCGGCGTCGAGGGCAAGATCTCCTGCGTCCGCCACTGCCGCGAGTCCGGCGTGCCGTACCTCGGCATCTGCCTCGGTTTCCAGGTCGCCGTCATCGAGTTCGCCCGCAATGTCATGGGCCTCGTCGAGGCTAACTCCACCGAGTTTGATCCCCACACACCCGATCCCGTGATCTGCGAACTGCCCGGGCAGCGCGAGATCGAGCAGATGGGCGGCACCATGCGCCTCGGGGGTCAGGATGTGCTCATCCGCGAGGACACCCTGATGTGGGAGCTCTTCGGGAAGAAAGACATCGCCCGCCAACGCTTCCGCCACCGCTACGAAGTGAACCCCTCGTACATCGAGCGGATCGAGGCCGCCGGGCTGATCTTCTCCGGGCGCCATCCCAACCAGCCGGTCATGCAGGGCCTTGAAATCCCTCGCCCCGGCACCGAGGAAGCCAAGGTCGGCAAGGGCCGCTCTCATCCCTTCTTCATCGCCGGGCAGTTCCACCCCGAACTCACCGGCCGACCCCTCCGTCCGCAGCCGCTGTTCATGGGCCTCGTCGAGTCCGCCGTCCGCCGTAAGTACGGCGAAAACACACCATCCGACCGCGAACACGCCCAGAGCCGTTCCTGATCCATTTCGCGTGACGACGCCCGGGATCATCGGTATACTTGCCGCCCGCACCCGGCCGACCGCCGCGGGCGAATGACAGGGCGAGGTAGCTCAGCTGGCTAGAGCGCTGGATTCATAACCCGGAGGTCGGGAGTTCAAGTCTCCCCCTCGCCACTTCCATGAAATCGCACCCCGGCTTCTCGACCGGGGTGCTTTTTTCATTGGGGGTACCCAGAAATCTCGCACCGTGCGAATGCTGCCCAATTTGGGGGATCATCGATCAAATTCTCCCATGATTGCTCAGATTCGGGCTTCGATGATGCAAACGGGTATCAGACTTTTGAACGGCATTGCCGATGCTTCCGTAGTATCACTTGAGCGTTGCATCCGCAGCGCGACCCATTGCTACGCACGCCCGATCCTCGGGCCGAACGAGGTCTTCTTGAATCATCCCGCGAACACGCACCCGATCGATGCTCAGCCATCGGTCGCCGCTCAGCACGATCCGCCCTCCATCGCCATCCGCATCGCCACGCTGGTCACCATCATCCTGCCTCTCGTCGGTCTTGCCGGGGGCATCCTCCTGATCTGGCCCATCGGCTTCGGCTGGGCATCGCTGGCCCTCCTCTTGACGATGTACATCCTTACCGGCTTCGGCGTGACCATCGGTTACCACCGCCTGTTCACCCACAAGTCCTTCGAGACCGGCCCGGTCATGACCGCCGTCCTCGCCATCCTCGGCTCGATGGCCGTCGAGGGTCCGGTCCTCAACTGGGTCGCCACGCACCGCAAGCACCACCAGCACAGCGACCACGACGACGACCCGCACTCGCCGCACTCCCACGGCGGCGGCTTCGTCAACTTCCTCAAAGGCCTCGCCCACGCCCACCTCGGCTGGATGATGACCTCCCGCTACACCCCGGACATCCCGCGCTACTCGCCGGATCTCGCCGGAAACCGGCTCCTCCGCTTCATCAGCCGCACCTTCCCGCTCTGGGTCCTCCTCGGCCTGCTCATCCCCGCCGCCATCGGCGGCCTGATCACCATGAGCTGGGGCGGCGTGCTGCTGGGCTTCGTCTGGGGCGGCCTCGTCCGAATCCTCCTGCTCCACCATGTCACCTGGAGCATCAACTCCGTCTGCCACATCTGGGGCACCCGCCCCTTCGAGAGCCACGACGAGAGCCGCAACAACGCCATCCTCGGCGTGCTCGCGTTCGGCGAGGGCTGGCACAACAACCACCACGCCTTCCCGACCTCCGCGCGACACGGCCTGCGCTGGTGGGAGTTCGACTCCAGCTACCTCGTCATCCGAGCGATGCAGTGGCTCGGGCTCGCCCGCAAGATCCGCGTCCCCGCCGCCGAGCGCATCGAGAGCAAGCGGCGCGGCAAGGCGTAATCAGCCCAGCGCCACGACGCGTCCGCTCGCTGCGCTCTCCAGTTCTGCTTCAATCAACCGGGTGACCGCGAGCGCATCGGCGAGCGTCGGGAAACCGTGCTCGCTGTTTCCGTGCAGCGAACTGCACACGGCGCGGGCCTGCTCATCAAAGCCGCTCCGCGTACCGATGTCGGGCTCATCGATCGTGCCACCCCGATGGATCCGCATCGCTGGCGATCGGCGCGAATCGAAGGTGACGGCCGCGCGCTCGAACTCCACCCGGTACGCCATCCGGAACTCGAACGACGGATCGTTCACCCACCCGCCCTCGACACTCACGCTCACCCCATCCGAATACACCGCCAGCGTATGAATGTGCGAGCGCCCGCCGCTCGAAAACACCGCATGCGGCATGCCCAGCAGGTATCGCGCGAAGTCCGCATCGTGCACATGCAGGTCGAACACCGCGCCGCCCGAGCGCGACTCATCACCATAGAAATCGCTCGACCACCCGGGAGCCGCGCCCAGCCGTTCGAACCGCGCATGGAGCACTCGTCCGTACCGCCCGTCGTCCACCATCCGCTTCAGGTCCGACCACCCCGGCCACCAGCGCACGCACATCGCCGGGATCACCACCCGATCGCTCCCCGCCGCGGCGTGCATCAGCCGCTCCACCTCAGCGCTGCGGATCGCCACCGGCTTCTCCACCAGCGCATGCTTGCCGGCTTCCAATGCCCGGATCGCAAGGTCCACATGCGTGTCCGTCGGCGTGCAGACGCACACCAGGTCAACGCCATCGTCCGCGAGCAGGTCCGCTGCGCGCTCGTAGCTCCGGACCCGCAGAGGATCGAACGCCCATTCCACATCCGAGCCGCCGAGGTTCCCGCTCGCATCACCCCGTCCGGCTCGCCTCTCCTCGTTGGGATCGCACACAGCGCGCAGTTCGCAGGCGCACTCGTCCGTCGCGGCGTCCGCAAACGCCTTCGCGTGCGTTCGTCCGATGAAGCCCATCCCGATGATGCCCACGCCGATCGGTCGGGCCATCGTCACGCCCCCCGCCCCGAGTAGAACCGCACCAGCTCCAGCGCCTGACGAATATCCGCAACCCGCTGATCGCCCGCCTCGCGTTCGATGACCATGTGCCGCACGACCACGCGATCCTTCACGACCTTGAAGAATTCGCGCCAGTCCACCTCGCCGTCGCCGACGGGAACCTCGGTGCCCCATTCGTCCTTCTTCGCCGAGGCGACGGCATCTTTGATGTGAATCTGCGCGATGCGCGGGGCGAGCCGTTCCATCGATGGTACGGGATCGCCCATCCCGTAAAGGATCATGTTCGCCGGGTCGAAGTTCACACCGACGCCCGGTCGTTCAATATCTTCCAGCGCACCAAGCAGACCGTTCGCGCTCTCCTGACCGGTCTCCAGTGCGATCCGCACCGAGCGGGCTGCGAAGATGTCGGCGACTTCCTGAAGCCGCTCGATGAACTTCCAATACTCGGGATCCGAGCGACGCTGAGGGATAAAACCGGCGTGCAGTGTGACCAGATCAACCCCTAGCCGTGATGCGAGATCCGCGTTCGCCCTTGCCGCCTCACGGTTCGCCTCCCATGTTCCGTCCGGACGAAACCCACCGGTCTTGCGGATCGACAGCAGCGAGGAATAGTCCTCCCCCAGGGTCGCCATCATTCCCGATACGATCCGGACTCCGCCTTCTCTCAGCGTGCGAACGGTTTCCGCTTCGTCCCATCCGCCGGTGCGGATCGGATCCAGCGCAAGCTGAACCGCATTCAGCCCGCATTCGTGCACGCGATCCACCAGCGATCGCGGAGCATCCGGTTGCAACGACCATGAGCATACCGCGATCCCGTCCATGATCAGCGCTCCGCGTCTTCACGGTTGAGTTCCGCCCATACCTTCTCCAGCAGACGCTTGGTCGCGAGCGATCCCTCGCGCGGCGGAAGCCGAGATCCCTCGTACTCCACACCCACCCAGCCGGAGTACCCCGCCTCACGCACGATCCGCATCATCTTCAGATAGTCGGTCGCCGTCTCCCGGCCCTGCTCATCGAAGTCGTGCGACTTCGCGCTCACCGCCTTCGCGAACGGCATCAGCTCCGTCACGCCCTGATACCGGTCGTACCACGCGTCGTCCTGATCCGAGCGCGACCAGTCCATGCAGAAGTTCCCGAAGTCCGGCAGCGTGCCGACCCGCGGGTGATCGACCGCCCGCATTACCTCCGCCAGCCACTTCCCGTTCGAGCTCAGCCCGCCGTGGTTCTCCACGAGCACATGCAGATCCAGCGGCTCGGCCAGTTCGCACAACCGGCGCAGCCCGTCCGCCGCGCGATCGCGCTGCTCGTCCCAGGAACCGCTGCTCGCGGCGTTCACGCGGATCGAGTGGCAGCCGAGTTCCTTGGCGGCGTCGAGCCACTTGCGATGGTTCTCCACCGCCCGCCCGCGAGCCGCATTGTCCGCATCGCCGAGGTTCCCCTCGCCGTCGCACATGATCAGAAGCTGCTTCACACCGGCATCCGCGGCCCTGGTGTTCATCTGTTTCAGATACGCGGCGTCGGTCGCCTTGTCCTTGAAGAAAGAATTGACATACTCAACCGCGCCGAAGCCCATCTTCTTCGCTTCCGCGGCGAAATCGAGGTGATCGAGTTCGCCGCCGAACAGCAGCTTGTGCAGCGACCACTGCGCCAGCGAGATCTTCGGCGGCTCCGACGCTCCCCGCTTCAACGCGCCAAGCGCCAGCGGCCCTCCCGCGAGCAGGACTCCCGCACCAAGCCCGGCGACCTTCAAGGCGTCCCTGCGGCTGAGAAGGCCCGGCCCGATGCTCACGACGGCCTCCGATGCTTGCCGAACGCCGGGATGATGCAGTCGAGCACGATGATCAGCCCGATCAGTCCCGTCGACGCCGAGTAGGCGAACCCGCCCCCGACGATGGCGTACACCCAGATGTCGTCCTGGCGCGCCAGCCACCATGCCGCCATGTCCGCCGCGAGCCCGACCGCGCCGACCAGCGTGACCAGCCCGACCAGCATCCCCGGCACGCGGGTCATCGCCCCGACCAGACCGAGCACCAGCAGGATCACCGCCATCACCGGCGCGTGCGTGTGCTGGCTCATCGCGATGATGTCGATGGTCGTCGGGTTGATTTCGCGCGACACCGCCAAAGGCCGGATGTCGTCGAAGTACTCCAGCGGCATCTGCGGGTACGCGTCCGG
>CBFGVX010000103.1:0-8753 GCA_965652425.1 uncultured bacterium
CGCCATCAGCGCGAGTATCGGAATCGCGGCCTTGTCGGGCTGCGCGGGAGTGTCGGAGATGAATCAGTCAGCGATCGAATCGCCCGCGGGGCCGTACGCCAACGCGCACGATCTCGCGCGTGGCGCGGACTACGCCCGGCGCGATGCGGACTGGCGGTTTGGCCCGGTGGTCTATCAGGTGCTGGTCGATCGCTTCGCGCCATCGGCACGGCTCGATGAGAAGCGGGAACTCTACGCTTCGCCACGACGGCTGCGCGATTGGGACGAGCGACCCACGAGGGGCGAATACCTGCAGGACGCACGCGTCTGGTCGCACGAGGTGGACTTCTGGGGCGGCGACCTCGATTCGCTGCGCGAGCGGCTGGACCACATCGACGCGATGGGCGCGGATGTGCTCTACCTCAACCCGATCCCCGATGCGCTGACCAACCACAAGTACGACGCGACCGATTACCGCATCATCGCCCCCGAGTTCGGCGATCGTCAGGACCTGCGCGAGCTGACCGAGGCCGTGCACAGCCGGGGCATGAAGATCATGCTCGACGGAGTGTTCAACCACACCGGGCGAAACAGCCCGATGTTCGAGAGCGCACGCGATGACGCCGACAGCCGTTACCGCGAGTGGTACACCTTCGACGAGGCGCAGCGCCACGGCTACAAGGCCTGGTACGATGTCGCGAACCTGCCGGAACTGAATCTGGAGAACCCGGAGGTCCGGGCGTACCTCTGGGAGGACGACGACTCGGTCATGAAGTCATTCCTCGCCGAAGGGGCCGACGGCTGGCGCCTGGATGTCGCCTACGACATCGGTTTCGAGTACCTGCGCCAGCTCACCCGGCACGCCCACGAGTTCAGACCCGGCAGCGCGATCATCGGCGAGATCTGGAGCTACCCCGAGGACTGGGGCCACTGCGTCGATGGGCTGATGAACTTCCACCTGCGCTCGATCGTGCTGTCGCTGGCTCGCGGCGACATCTCCGGTCGCCACGCGTCGCAGCTCATCTCGACGATGATCGATGACGCCGGAGTCGAGCCGATCCTGCGATCATGGCTCATGCTCGACAACCACGACACGCAGCGGCTGGCGACCATGCTCCCCGACACCGACCAGCGCCGGCTGGCCCAGGTGCTCCAATTCACCCTGCCCGGCGCTCCGGTCGTCTACTACGGCTCGGAACTGGGCATGACCGGAGGCGACGACCCGGAGATGCGCGGGCCGATGCGCTGGGACCTCATTGAGGATGAAGACCCCGATGCGCTCGCCGAACTCGAGTGGGTGCGATCGCTGGTGGACATGCGCCGTTCGAATCGAGCGCTACGCATCGGCGACTACCGGCATCTGCCGACCGAGCGGGCTCTGGCGTTCATGCGCCGGACCGATCGGTACGCCGAGACCGTCGTGGTCGTCTGCAATCCGACCGGCGAGCCCGTGCGCGAAACGATCGCGGTGCGCGACTCCAAGCAGAAGGGTTCGAACCCGTTCGTCGATCTGATCGGCGGATCCGAGCACCGCGCGTTCTCGGGATTGATCGAGATCGAGATCCCGGCGCGGACGGCGATGGTGCTGCGTCCGAAGCCGATCGATCCGGATCGCTACTCGCCGCACAAGCGGATGCAGTAGGGGCGGTCAGTCCGAGACCTGCGTGATGGTTGCTCGCACGACCTGGTCGTCGATGAACTCGGGCTTGTCGATGATCGAGCAGTCGAACGAGCGTCCCTGTCGGGCGGCGCGTTCGGAATTGCCGATCTTTGCGTACACGCGATGGGATCCGTTGCGCGGCGTTTCGATATCGGCAACAACGATGCGGTCGGTCCCGAGGTCCGCTTTGGTGAACAGCGCAAAGCCGTCCATACGGACACTGCCGAGACTGACCTCGGCCTGGGTCAGGTGGCCTCGCCCGTCGATGAACTGGAGCCCGCCTGACCACCCGAAAAGGTAGTAGACGGCGCGGCCATCCTCGTCACGGTCTGCGATGGCATCGGAACGACCGAGGAGTTCGACCACGCATTCGTGCCATTTGACGCGGCCTTGGGTAATGAGCGACATGGGGCCCTCCTTTGGGTTTCCTGTTCGCGCGAGAACACAGCAGTCGCCGCTGAGGCAACTTGAACAGTGGGTTGCTGGAACGCTTTACTGACGCGGCGGTTATTCAATTCACCGCGCGGTGACTCTTAGAAGTTACCCTCTTTTATCGACATGGGAAAGTCCTTTCATTCGGAATTCGTCAAAAATGTCTCCGAATGGTGACAAGTATCCCATCTAGTCAATTTTGAATCGATACCACCGCGATTTTTCCGCTGCTATCGCGGATTCAGAGGAAATGTGGGTATCCGATTACCCTGTCAGAGATGCGTGGTTTGATGCAGGGCTTGCAATCTGAGCCGATCCGTGGTCCAACTGTTTAAGGGATGGCCAGAATGCCCTGCATTGTGATGGGAGTTGTAGGCTCATGGAACAGACGGTCGACCTGACCTTCGAGACGGATTGTGCGGCGGTGGTTTCGGAACTGCGTGAGTCGCTCCGCGCTGTGTACGAGCAGATCGGTATGGACCCTGGCGTTCCTCAGGAGATGGCTCGCCGGTTCAACCTGAACAAGACGCTGACCTGGCACCTGTCTCGACTGATCAGCGCCGAGACTCCGCTGCTCGGCATGCCGCACATCCCGGGTACGCTCGCGATGGAGAAAGTGCTCAAAGCGGCGCGCGGTGCTGGCGCGAGCGCGGACGAGATCGAGCGGGTGCGCAGCACGATGCGTCGGTACGATGTGGTGGTTCGAAGGCATGTGGACGATCGGACGACGCTGGACCTGATGCTCGACGGCATGGCCACCGAACCGGAGCACGCGCTCGAGGCGAGCCGGCGATTGGCGTTCCGGGGCGCGAGCGGCATCCGGGGCGTGCAGGTGCAGACGCGGGTTCTCAATGCGTTTGTGCTTCCCAATCGAGAGAATCCGGACCGACTGGATGTGGCGGCGGTGAGCGGCTACATCGGTGTGCGCCGGTTGCGCCCGCGCGTTCGCTGCATGCTGCTCACGGTTCGGAGCTGGCGGGGTGATGAGGACTTCGCGCTGAACCCTCACTGGGAACCGATCTTCGAGCCGGCCGATGGCAACCCGAGCAACTCGATCCTGGATCATTACGGCAAGCGGGGGCATTCCGGAAAAGGTGCGGAACTGGTTTCGAATCCGCAGGGCATGGAGATCGTGCTCGCGCCCGGCGAGGTGGGGAATCTGAGCATGTTCGACATCGCCCGGGCCGATGTGCTGCGCGGGATCGGCAACCGGTACGCGAACGAGAACGACGACACCGGCGAGGTCTCGGTCTCGCTGAGCGTCCCGTCCGAGCGATTGGTGTTCGATCTGCTGTACCACAAGGATCTCGATTTCGTAGGGCGGGCGAAACCGTTGGTATTCGATCTGGTCGACAACTACACGCGGGGCCGACGCGAGCAGACCGATCCGAGTCTGCTTCCGTTTGTTCCCCATGTGACCGATCTGGGTGATGCGCCGCTGATGCTGTCCACACCCCATGTGCCGGACCACGGCCAACTGGCTCGGCGAGTGTGTCAGCGACTGGGTGTTCCGTTCGAGGAAATGCGTGGACTGCGCTTGGATGTGGATTACCCACCGCTGAACAGCGAGATCACGCTTCGATTCGACTTGCCTCGTCGGCGTTGACCCTGAGGGGGTGCTCGTCGTGTCGATGGAGATCGATCAACTCTGGGACTACTCGGATCCGCGCTCCAGCGAAGCGCGGTTTCGGGATGCGCTCGAATCCGCCGAATCTCCGGCGCAGAGGGGTGTGCTGCGGACCCAGGTCGCGCGGGCGCTGGGCTTGCAGCGCCGGTTCGATGAAGGGCATGCCGAACTGGATGCGCTGTCGGCCCAACTGCTCGATGAGGATGCGGAACTTCGTGTGCGCGCGGTTCTCGAGCGAGGGAGACTGCACAACTCATCAGGCGATCGCGAGCGCGCGTCCGTGCTCTTTCGCGAGGCGCTGGCTCACGCGCAGCGGGCGGGGCTGGATGCGCTGGCCGTCGACAGCGCGCACATGCTGGGGATCTCGGAGCCGGGCGAAGCGGGGGCGGGGTGGACGCATCGCGCGATCGAGATCGCGGAAACATCGGACGATCCGATGGCGCGCCGATGGCGCGCTTCGCTGCTGAACAACCTGGGCTGGTCGGAGTTTGAAGCGGGGCGGTACGAGGTGGCGCTCGACTGCTTCGAGCGGGCGCTCGAGGCGCGGATCGAGGGTGGCGATCAGGAGCAGATCCGCATCGCCCGCTGGTGCGTGGGGCGAGCGCTGCGGGCTTTGGGGCGTGCAGAAGAAGCGCGGACGATTCAGTGGCGACTTCTGGACGAGTACGACGCCGCGGGATCGCCGTCGGGTTATGTCTACGAGGAACTGGGCGAGTGCGCGTTGGCTGAAGGCGATGCGGACGCCGCCGGCCCGTACTTCGAGCGGGCCTACGCCCTGCTCTCGCAGGACTCGTGGCTGGTTGAGCGGGAATCCGAGCGGCTTGCGCGCCTGAAGCGGCTTGGCGTAGGGGGCGGCGGAATCGACTAGGATGACGCTATGACCAGCGCACCGACAAAGACCAAATCGCCCGTGAATGCCTCGACCGAACTCCTGAAGCGCCTCGGCGTTCTGGATGATCCTCGCGTGTCCGCGCCGGGGAGCATCGACGAGAACAACCACATCATTTCGTTCAACCCTGCGACGGGCGAGCCGCTGGCGGGTGTATCGCCTCAGGGGCGTGATGCCTATGAAGACGCCGCCGACCGGGCGGTGAAGGCGTTCAAGCAGTGGCGCGTGCTCCCGGCTCCGAAGCGTGGCGAGATCGTTCGTCGCATCGGCCTCGCCTTTCGCGAGCACAAGGACGACCTCGGCTCGCTCGTGACGACCGAGATGGGCAAGATCAAGCCCGAGGGCGACGGCGAGGTGCAGGAGTGCATCGACATCGCCGACTTCGCGGTCGGCCTGTCACGCCAGCTCTACGGCAAGACGATGCCAAGCGAGCGTCCGGAGCACCGGATGTTCGAGCAGTGGCAGCCGCTGGGCCCGGTGGGCTGCATCACGGCGTTCAACTTCCCGATCGCGGTATGGGCGTGGAACGCGATGGTCGCGCTGGTGTGCGGCGATCCGGTGATCTGGAAGCCCAGCACGATGACGCCCCTGATCGCGATCGCCGCGACGAAGGTGGCGGTCGATGTGATCGAGAACGCGACGGATGTATGGGAGCCGACGGACGGTGTGAAGGCGGCGGACCTGTTGCCTCTGGTGATCGGCAGCGATGAGGAGATCGGCATCCCGATGACGGAGGACCGGCGTCTGCCGTTGATCAGCGCGACCGGGTCGTGCCGCATGGGGCGCGAGGTCGGTCAGAAGGTGGCGGCTCGACTGGGTCGATGCCTGCTGGAACTGGGCGGCAACAACGCGATCATCCTGACCGAGGACGCGGATATGGACATGGCCAAGCGGGCCATCGTGTTCGGTTCGGTCGGCACGGCGGGCCAGCGCTGCACGACGACGCGCCGGTTGCTGTGCGTCGGCGACGCTGCGGACTGGATCACGCCCGGGTTGGTCGAGGCGTACCGGAGCGTGAAGATCGGCAACCCGATGAGCAAGGGCGTGCTGATGGGGCCGCTGATCAACGAAGAGGCCGTACTGGCGATGAAGAAGGCGATCGAGCGGGCGGAGAAGTCCGGCTGCGAGATCCTCGTCGGCGGCGAGAAGGGGATCCGAGAGGGCTGGACCGAGCCGGGCCACTTCGTGGAGCCGACGATCGTGAAGGTCCCGAAGGGCAAAATGCCCCAGGTCGTGCTGGAGGAGACCTTTGCGCCGATTCTCTATATCTGCGAGTTCGACTCGCTCGAGGAGGCGATCGAGGCCCAGAACGGGGTGGATCAGGGGCTGAGTTCGGCGATCTTCACGGATTCGGTCCGGTCGGCGGAGCGGTTTCTGAGCCCGGCGGGGTCGGACTGCGGCATCGCCAATGTGAACATCGGGACCTCCGGCGCGGAGATCGGCGGGGCGTTCGGCGGCGAGAAGGACACCGGCGGGGGCAGGGAATCGGGGTCCGATGCCTGGAAGGTGTACATGCGTCGCCAGACCTGCACGGTGAATTACTCGACGCAACTCCCATTGGCGCAGGGGATTCAGTTCGGGGATTGAGGGTTATGGGACCCTTCGCGATGAAAAATTTTAACGGTTTTTGATTTGAGCGCGCATATTTACGCGGGGCTGATCGTTTCTCAGGGGCAACCCCGATGCCCGGAAATGGCAATTCCGACTGGTTTTTCCCCTTTTCCGCTGCATCGACTGCCGATGGTGGTATCGTTTGGGGAGTGTCCCCGGGCGTACCGTCCCGAGTGTGAGCCGGTGTCTGAGAGTCCGGGCATCGCTGAAATTGAACCGCCGCACCACTGGGTGCATGCTTTCCGTCAGTATCAGGAGTGAGAACACATGCGTATCAAACGAGGATCAGCTCTGCTTTCCATGGTCATGACCATCGGCGGCGTGAGCGCCATTGCTGCGGCCGGCTTTGTCTTTACCGGCGGCAGCTGCGGCGATGCCGGTACCTGCTCCACCAAGAAGGCCGATGCCAAGGTCGTCCAGGTCTCCAACACCGAAGCCAAGCAGGCCAAGAGCTGTTGTGCACTGGGTTCGGTTGCCGCGAAGAAGACCGATGCCAAGGTTGTTCAGACCAGCACCGCCGCCAAGGCAGACTGCGCCAAGGGCGAGAGCTGCTGCAAGAGCGCTGCGAAGGTCGTTGAGGCCAAGGCCGTGAAGGCCGATTCCTGCTGCTCGTCCAAGGGCGATGCGAAGGTTGTCGCCGCGAGCACCGTTGCCAAGAGCGACTGCGCCAAGGGCGAGAGCTGCTGCAAGAGCGCTGCGAAGGTCGTTGAGGCCAAGGCCGTGAAGGCCGATTCCTGCTGCTCGTCCAAGGGCGATGCGAAGGTTGTCGCCGCGAGCACCGTCGCCAAGGTCGACTGCGCCAAGGGCGAGAGCTGCTGCAAGAGCGCTGCGAAGGTTGTGGAAGCCAAGGCCGTGAAGGCCGATTCCTGCTGCTCCTCGAAGGGTGCTGCGGTTCGCGGCGTCCGCCTGATGGCCAGCGCGACCCCGGTCGTGATGCCCGCGATGTTCTTCCAGTCGGTGTGCATGAAGACTGTTGATATGACCGAGGCCGGTTGCTGCCGCTCGGCTGCCGGGAACGCCACTGGCGCTTCGACCTGCTCGGGCGTTGCCGCTGACGGCACCGAGAAGTCCTGCTGCGACAAGGGCGTGGCGACGATCCCCGCCAGCAATGTCGAAGCCAGCGACTGCTCCAAGGGCGATTCCTGCTGCTCGTCGAAGGGCGATGCGAAGGTCGTCGAGGCCAGCAATGTCGAGAAGACCGAGTGCGCCAAGGGCGAGTCCTGCTGCAAGGCCGGCGCGAAGGTCGTCGAAGCCAGCAATGTCGAGAAGAGCGATTGCTCCGGCAGCTGCGCTGACAAGTGCGACAAGGCCAAGGAAGTCGCCAACAACTGATCGATTCGATCAGGTCTGATTCAAAGCACAGCACCGCGGGATCGTCCTGCGGTGCTGTTCGTTTTGGGTGAGACGGCTGTTCCCGGCGCGGATACGATGTCGCCATGACGACCTACCTCTGCAAGAGCGAGCCGGATGATTACTCGTACGCCGACCTCGCGAGGGACAAGAAGACCGTCTGGGACGGCGTGGCCAACCCGCAGGCGTGCATCCACATCCGCGAGATTCGCAAGGGCGATGAGATCCTCGTCTACCACACCGGAAGCGAGAAGCGCATCGCCGGGCTGGCGGTCGCGGCGAGCGATCCGTACCCGGACCCGAAGCGACCGGACCTGACGGCCAAGGGCGATGTGAAGTTCCCGGTGTTCGACATCAAGCCGGTGAAGGAAGCAACCAAGGCGGTGACGCTCAAGGACATCAAGGCCGATGAGCGGTTCGCGGAGTTTGCGCTGGTGAAGCAAAGCCGGCTGAGCGTGATGCCGGTGCCGAAGAAGCTGGACGCGGCGATACGGAAGATGGCGGGGCTGTGAGATTCATTCGCGTGTGAGCACCGCCCGCTGGAGCGAGCGGGGAGGGAACAGCCCGACCGGCGGCACGGTTTCGGTGTTGCCGGTGACCGATGCCGGTTCGGCCGGTGTGGTCAGGATCTCGCAGGTCATCTCGTCGGGTCCGGGGCCGAGGCGGTTGATCTTGGTGAGGCGCACGCCCTCGACCTCGAACTGGCTGTACAGCGCGCCGTCGAGCATCACGGTGTCGAGCACGATGGAGTTCTTTTCGTCGATGGCGTAGAGGCCGGAGTCGGCATCGATGACGACGAGTTCGTAGGGGCGGATCTGTTGGCGTTCGCCCTCGCCGTAGGTGATGGTCCATGTGTAGCGATCGGGTGCGCCCTCGATCGGTGCGAAGGCGAGCGTCATCGGGAAGTCGAAGGATGAGCCGTCGGGGCGGTGGTTGGTGGCGGTGCCGGACCAGGTGCCGAGCCAGGCGTGGAGGGGGTCTTCAGGGCCTGGGGTTATGGACTTCGCGGTGAAGGCGCAGCCGCTGGAGAGCACAGAAGCAATACAAATCGTCGCCGCGAGAAATGAGAGTCCAGCTTGTTGAATAGGGCATGCGTGGTACATCAGTTAGAGCTCAGACCTGCTACTGGAACTCGATTAGTTCGTTGTCGACTGCTTCGCGTGAACTTTTCCACCGAAGATGGCGATCGAATTGTGTTGTTCCCC
>CBFGVX010000104.1:0-8624 GCA_965652425.1 uncultured bacterium
TCAACTGATCCTCGGGTGGTGCAGGCCGACCCAGTGCTTGCCGTCGTAGTCGGCGTTGGAGTCCTGCGTGTTCATGAGCCGCTCGATCTCGTTCTCTGCACCGGACCAGAGCAACTGGCCGATGTGCAGGCCGTCTTCTCCCGAGCCCCGATGCTTGTAGTGGTATGTCTCGCTCGCGCCGCGCATGGTGATCCGGTTGCGGCCGGACGGCAGCCAGAAGACCAGCCCTGCCTGCCCCTCGTAGAACGATTGGAAAGACAGGATGGCCGGCCGCAGATCCTCCGTCAGCCACCGCTCGGCGTCCGGGCCGTCGAGGACATCGAGGCAGCCCTCGACACCGGCAACGACAATCGCGTCGCCGCCGGCCACCGGCAGGGCGTCGGGCCAGTCGTCGACCATCGCGAACATGCGGCGGATCGACACGACCTCGAGCGGGTCGGCGATCGCCGCCATCGCCTCGGCGTCCCACAGCAGCGAGAACCCCTTGCGCGACCAGCTCTGATTGAACCGCGTGCGGACCATCAGTCGTCCTCCCCGAGTTCGTCGAAGAGCGTCAACTCCTTGGCCTTCGGCTGGTTCTTGGCCTCCCACGCCTTGTAGAGCTGCGAGGCGGTCACGGCGGCGTTGCGGGTTGGTGAATCGGCACCGTGCGTCTTAAACCAGGTCAGGATCGCCCCGAGGGCCGGGTGCGGTCGGAAGTTCGCGTTGTTGAGCGTCTCGCTCGCATTGATGCCGCTGCTCTCGAAGCACGCCCCGATGAAGAACATGGCCTGGTCGTAGTCGCTGGTCATGCCGCGGCGTTGCTTGCCGACCCAGCTCTGCGCGATCTCCAGCGGCGGGACGAGGTGGAACACCTTCTTCTTCTCGGTCACCCAGCCGCGGCTCTCAAAGTCGGAGGGGGCGCTGCCGGTGCCGCGGAGGAACTTCTGCATCTGGTCGCGCGGCAACTCGTCCTGGCCGTCGAACAGACGGAGCAGCATCCGCGTGAACGGTTCGGCGTTGTGTGGCGGGGGCTCCTTGATGCCCCCCGCCTCCTCGTCGAGCAGCTGGTTCACGCCGAGCAGGGCTTCCAGGACGGACATCGGTGTGTCCTGGTCCTTGTAGACCTTGCCGTAATGGCGGGAGAAGTGTTCCAGGGCCTTGCCGCGCCGAATGACTTGGAGATCGGCCTCCGGCAGTCCTTCCTCCTGGTGGTGCTCGAGCAGCACCTGGAGATCACGCACATCCTGAAGCACCTGGCGGCGGAGCTTCGCCCAAGAGATCGGCTTGGGATCTTCGGTCCGCTGGCGACAGACATGGATGATGTCGTACTCGATCATCTTCGAGCCGAACTGGCCGTCGCCCTTCGAATCATCGCTTCGAATCGGATAGGTAGCGATCAGATAGAAGCCAGCGCTGAACAAAGACTCAAGAACTGCCACCCAAGGGGCATCTTCGCTGTGGTGAAATGTGAATCCGAGAATCCCGGAAGGCTTCAGTACGCGCCGAGCTTCGCTCCAGCACATTGAGAGGACCCGCTGATAAAACCCGTCTGCGTCATCGGGCTGTCGTGCACGATTCGCCACTGCCTCAAGTGCCTTTGGTGTTTCCTCTGGCACAAACAGCTCTGGAAACTCTTCACTGAGCCCGAGCCGCAACCACGCATAGAAAAAGTCAGACAGCTCCGAGTAGTGCAGCAATCCTCCGAACGGCGGGTCGGTGATCACCAGGTCAATGGTGCCATCTTCGAGGGAGTTCAGGTCGCTGGATGACCTACAGTCGATTTCGCAAAGGTCCGGCCGTACACCGTCTTCCATCTGAAGTTTGTGGGTCTTGCCACTAGTTGCCGCCTGAATGTCGCGACTCAAGTCTGACAACGAAACCAAATCCCACGGCGATGAACAATAGTCGATCGCCTCCAAGAGCGTAGAGGCGTATGCGGCAAAGGTGCCTCTTCCAATCGAAGACTGGAAGACACAATTGCCGACAACATTGTTTTTGGGGTGAAAGTTCGATGAGCCAAGGAGCGGCTCTAGGCAGTCTTGCGCCGTGTTCCAAAAGGAGAACATGCAGTTGGCCCTCAGGACCTGCGGCATGATTCCCAAAACGATATGTTTAGCATTCTTGGACGCGTCGGCATTTGCGATGGTGCGGATGATCTGGGCATGCGTGAGAAGCTGGAGGGCGTTAAACATCTTCCACCAATGTGTGAAGCCATGTCCAAGTCGGATGTCACCATTGGCCATGCCGGTCATATAGCCGAACGGAATAGGGCTAGTTGGCCAGAAGCCCGCAAGGTCGGAGTCTCTCCGACTCGCCCATTCCGCGAGTGATCGGTCGTAAGCCAGGGTGTCTTGGACAGGCGCGAAGAATCGCCCGTTGTAGGCCTCGCCTGCATCGCTGCAGCAGGAGCAGTATCCTTGAATGGCATACATGGCGATCGGGCCGTTTTTCTTGGTCGCAGCAATCGCCTCGCGAATGTCATCCGCCTTGCCGCAGGCTGCACACGCAAAATTGCTCTTGCCGGGGACAGTACCGCCTTCCTTGCCAGTCTTGATGACGGTACCGTCATCAGCCTCGATCGCTTCAGGTAGCGTGCCGCGTATCTCGATGAGCTTGCAGGTCGCCGCCCGGGCCTGATTCCACCGAACGGTGGCCTCCACAGGATCGTCGGCGCAGCCGCCGTACGGTTGGCCCTCCTCATCCACCGACGAATCGCCCTTGAGCCAGTCTGGATGCACGAGCAGCGAGAGCTCGATTTTCTTGCTTGAAGGCTTCGCCATTGATCCAAATCGCTCCTCCTTCCCGCAGTGCGGGCAGGTCGCCGATTCCGGATTGCCGGCCATGTTCAGGTTGGCGATGGCGTAGGGCTTCTCGGTGTCGGCAACGACGAGCTCGACGCCCGGGGCCATGCGAGCGTCGCGGTCTTCGAGGTCGTACTTGCCACTGCAGTGCTTGCAGGTGCGCTTCCACGCCTTGATGGAGATGGTCTTCACCGCCATGACCGGCGATGACATGATCGGCGTGCGGTGGCCGCAGCCGGTGACTTGGCACGGCCCGTGCTTGGCCCAGAAGGTGTAGATGACCTCCGGGCCTTCGTAGCGGTAGTCCTTCCGCTCTTCAGGCGTGAGAGCGAGCGGGTCGAAGTCTTCCCCCATGAGCTGATCGCCCTTCGGGCCTGCGCCGATCTTGTACCACTTGCCCTTGTGCCCGCGTGGGCAATCGCAGGCGTAGAACGGCATGATCTGCGGCTTGACCTCGGCCTCGATGTCGGCGAGCAGCTTCTCGACCTTGGCCTTGTCGACCTGGGCGAGCTCGTTCTTCACGACGAACCACGCGACCGGGTTGAGGTCGTTGCCGTACATCTGCATGCCGAGGCGCGAGCCTTCGACGACGGTGGTGCCGCCACCCATGAAGATGTCGGCGACCTTAAGGTGCTTGAAGGTGCCCTTCTTCTGGTGGTTGCCGTAGTAGACATCCCAGACGAGCTTGGCGGCCTCTGCCGGATCGTCCGGGGCCTTGATCGCGGCGGCGAGCAGCATCGAGCGAAACACGCTCGGCTGGCGTCTCGCCCACCATTTGCTTGCAAGGTAGATGGGCTTCTTGGCGGCCCCCGAAGAGGCTTCAACTTTCGCGATTGAGTTGATTGGCACAATCGGAAAGTCGACCTCTAGGCAGGTCGGTGGACGGTCGGGGTCGGAGAAGTCGACGGTTTCAAGATCCCATGCCTTGCCTGCATTCACGGCCTTGGCGATTTCGCGTGCGACCCATTCGGGCTTGTTGAGACCTTCGTCTTTCCATGGCTGCGGAGTCGTCGTCTTTGGCATAATCAGGTCGTCGCTTTCTTGCTGAGTTCGATGAAGGGCACCGCAACCTCGAGGACGGAGAGCCCGCCGTGGGTGAGCGTGGGGTATCCGCCGGCGCTCTTCCATTTGCGACGGCCGTTGACGAACAGGTGGGAGCCGTGGTCGGTGTCGAGGCGCAGGTCGATGGGCGGCACCCATGGGGCTCGCTCCACATCGGAGGCCGTCCAGCGGCCGCTCTTGAAGGTCTTCTTCAGATGGTCCGAGTGGTCATTGCCCGCGTCGGTGAACAGCTCGCTCGCGGCGTAGCCGTGATCGGAAGTGATGATCAGGCGTCGTCCCTCAGCGAGCCGGTCGACGAGCGACCAGAAGGCGTCACTCTGGAGGTAGTCCGCCGCCTTGGCGATCAGGGGACGCAGGCCCTCGCCGGCGTCGGCGAAGTCGTGGACATCCTTGTCGGGCCACTCGTGCCAGAAGACCCAGTCGGCTTGCGAGCCGACCATGCGGGCGCAGTCTTCCCACGGGAGGTTCGAGCATTCGGTCGTCGCCCCGGGCAGGTGGTGGGATGAGCCGGCCCCGTTTGCGCCCAGCGACGACCGCTGGGCAAAGCCCATGGCCTTGGCAAAGGGCGTTGTGTCGGCGGGCAGCTCTGCCCCGGTTGGACGCGAATCGTGGATGTTGAAGCCGCGGCTCTCGGCACCGGCCAGCAGCCAGGGAACCTCGCGGAGCGACAGGGCATCGAGGATCAGCACGGCACGCCCGGGGCCGCGGCCCTGCCACCACGCGGTGAGTTCCTTGCTCGTGCGGGGGACACACGACTCGTACTGGGCCCAAAGGTCCCAGCCAGCTGTGGCGAGGAACAGGTCGAGATCGGCGATCTCGCGATCGCGTCGGACGATCTCGGACTCGGGCTTAGCGCTGCCGAACGGCGCGGAGCACATGTCCCAGGCGTGCTGAAACACGTATGCCCACGCATCGTGCGGCGACGAACCCTGCAGCTGTCGTAGGAGGTCACCCGGAAGCGTCATTCCGTCTGCTCCTTCTCCAGCCCAAGCTCGTAGGTCATTCCATCGGGGAGCTTCTTGATGATCTCCTGCAGCTGTGCGCCGGTGAGCTTGCCGACTTTGAGCTGCAGGTTGTGGATCTGCGTGCCGGCCTTGATGCCCTGCGATTCGATCCGGCCAAGAAGATTCAGCGACGATGTCGCGGGGATGTCGATCGGGACACGTGTGGTTGAGCCGCCGAAGATGCCACCCGGCGTTGGACCCGCACCTCCGGTTGGTGCCGCACCAGTGCTTCCACCCGGCTCGCTCGCACCGCCCGTGCTGCCGGTGCCGGTTGTGCCGCCACCCGGCTGCGTTCCTCCGCTGGGGACGCCACCTGTCGGGTTTGGAGGCGTCGGGACGCCGCCCGTGCCCGGGACACTCTGGGGCAGAAGAACATTCGTCTCGTCGAGGTGGCGGCCAGTGCTAAGCCGGCCTTTCATACGCCGCCACGCCGAGTCTTCGGACTCATCGTCCCTTTGCTGCAGGTACTCCGTGCCCCGGAGGTTGATGGCAATCTTCCCTCTGGCGCACAGCCGGATGATGCGCTCCTTGACCAAGGTCTCGCCAAGCCAGGGGATGCAGTCCTTGCCGCCGGGCCGGGGCTCACGGAGTTCTCGCAGGAGCTTGCCGATCGCCTCGTTGTTCTCGGCGGCGGCGAGGATGAACTCTTCGAAGTCCTCGGGGATAAACAGGTTCTCGCCGATCAGTTTCTCGATGGCGTCTGGGATGTTGGTGCCTTGGGCACGGTGTGACTCGATGTGGAAGCGGCAGTTCTCGGGCTGTTGGAAGTTCCAGTTCGCCATGATGGCAAAGCGGTCGAACCGGATCTTGAGATTCTCGCGAAGTTCCTTCTGGTACTTCGTCTGGAGCCGGCCATACTCGGGGTTTTGAGTCTTCCATTGTTCGGCGAGATAAACACACCTCGCGAGAATGATCAGATTCTCATCATGGGAGATAGGATCGCTGCCATCTCGAGGGATCAGGAAACGAACCGCGTTTCGATTCTTCGTTAGGTGGTTGCATACCCACTGGCCGAGAGACGCCTCCGGCTTTGCAGGCGCATCCGGGAGCACAAGAATTGGAAGTCGATCGTCCCATTGGCTGGGCTGATCAGCCTCGTCGATCGATGCCCACGGATCCCGTTGCCAGCCTTGCGGGAGGACGATGACCCGGAATCGGCTCGCCGTGTCCTCCGTCCCACCAATGACATAGCGAGTCTCCTTCGCGAGCTTGTCGATGTCCTGACCATCCTGAAACAAGCGATAGTTTCTGGCGCTGGCGATAAGCTTCGCCTGGGGGTTCTCTTCTTCCTTGAAGATGTACCGATTGCCGTCCTCGTGGATGTTGAAACTGTTCTCGACGATGGTCGAGAGCTCAACCTGGAAGGCGTTGTCGTCGACTGCCCGGTCTCGTGTCACGTCGACTTGGAGGGTTGCCTGATCTGCTCCTGCTTGGTTGATGTCCGCGAGCGAGCGAAGCCAAAGGGCTCCAAGAATTCCCTCGAGGCGAGGTAGCTTTTTCGCGTGATCGGGGACGGCATCCCGCACGGCCTCGAGGTTTCTCAGTGCCTTCTCTCGGAGCTTGGCGTGGTGGTGGTTGGCAACCGAGTCGAGCAGTGCCTCCATGCCGCTCTTGTCGTCGTCGAGTTGGAAATCGGCCGCCGTGATGACTGCGGAGTTCTCACCCGCTCGCTTGAAGAGATCGGCGAGGATCCTGATCAGATCGCGTGTGCCTTGAGCACTTGTCGCGATAAGAACCTGGTCCTCGAGGAGCTTCATCAGGTGAGTGGCATACGGCCACATTTCGATGAACTCTTCCGAGAGGCGAGCATGCTCTGCGGGCGGGGTGTTCCGAAGCCGGAAGTACTCTTCGGCGTGGGGCTTGATGGTCGACTCGATCTGCGATCGAGGGACCTGCAGGCGATTCTCGAAGAGCCGGTGCAGCAGTAAGCGTGCGCGGTCCTGCTTGGCTGTAATCCCGGTGAAATCCACGATTACAGGATTGACGCGCTGGATCTGCTGGAACGCATCGGTCTTGCCGTTACGAACCGAGACCACGAGCAGCAGCCGGTCGGGATGCTCCTTCGCGATTTCCGACAGGATTTGGATGAAATTGAACGCCCAAGTCTGCCAGCGGTTCTGCTTGGAGTTGGTCAGACCATCGAACCACGTCTGGAACTCATCCAGGATGAGTGCCATCGGAGTGTGGTCCAGCATCTCCATGATGATGCTGGTGCTCGGCACATCTGTCTTCTTGTCGCCCTGGGCCTCCCACTTGCCCTTGATGTACTGCCCTTGGGGGTGGTTCGCAAAGACCAGGTCCCACAGCGTCTTGTAATGCTGCTGGTGCAGGCTCTCGCTCACGACGTGCATTGCCGGGCGAAGCGATATACGGTCGAGAACATCGTTTGACAGCGTGTCTCGCCAATGCGACAGCCACGTATTCGTTGCGTCACAATCGGTGAGTGCGTGGTACAGCGTCGCCATCAGGTGCGACTTGCCTTGCCCTCGCTCTCCCTTCAGGACGATCGGGCGACCTTGATCCGGGCCGGAGGCCTCCAGCATCTTCAGGACGTCGATACTGGGATATGTGATGCGCAGGAAATCGCTTGCGGGGACCTGGGTCGCGCCGGTGTTGTTCTTGTTGGTGAGCTCGATGGCGGTGCCTTTGAGGCGACGGCCTTTGAACTCCTCTCTCAGCTTCAATCCCAGCATCTTCTTCCTCTGCACCGGATAGGACGCGTTCAGTTTCCCTTGGCCTCAGCGGGCCCGGCCTCCCCGAGCCATCGATCAATGACATGCTTGTGGAATCGCCAGTGCCGCCCGACCTTCTGGCCGGGGACCTTCCCGTCCTGCGCGAGTTTGTAGAGGGACGACTTCGAGACCTGCAGGTAGACCGCAAGCTCGTCGATGGTCATCACCTCCGGCGGGGGAGGCGGCGGGTTGCCCTGACGGGGTCCAGACATGGAGTCGGAGGATAGCCGTTATTGGCGGTCGATGCTCGCTGCTCGGGGCAGCCAATGACAGGGTGTTGTCACCGGTCCGGCTGTCAAGCCCGCGTCACGCCTTCACCGACTGCCCAGGCCCCGTGGCTTCGGTGAGTTCTCCGCTCTGCGACCTGGTAGACGCGGTCGCTGAGAAGCCCGGACCGCTGCTGGAAGCAGACTTGCTGGCGGAACTGCTGGAAGATGCTGAAGATGAGAAGGAAGATGATCCACTGGACTTCCCCGATGAGCCCGAGCCGCTCGCGGATCCCGAACCCGACCCGCCGCTGCCCGAGGTGACACCGGATGACGGTGCGGGCAGATCGTTGTGGACCCAGACGCCCTCGGCCAGCAGCGTGTTTGTGCCGGGGATGTGGATTGCGACGGTCCGCGTGGGTGCTTCCACCCGATCGACCCGATCGACCGGCTCCTCGTTGAACTGGTCGTCGACCAGGCGGTCGCCCGGCTCGACGAACTCGGCGGACGCGAAGCCCCACTCGTCGCCCCGGCGGATGAGGATCGGGTGCTCGGGCGTGGCCTTGATGCGTCGGTTGATCACGACGAATCCCTGGTGCTCGCCCAGGGTCACGCTGGCGACGCGGGCCTCGGTGCGAACTGACCCGTGCAGGCCGTGGTGTGAGAGCCAGTTGTACTGGGCGCGGTACGGCACATCGACCTCGAGGCCGGGGACGCGGACGGAGGCGACCAAATCGCCGGGCTTCAGGTTCTCGATGGGGGTCATGCGGCCGTCGGCCAGGCGGACGAGGGTGCCGAAGAGCAGGCAGTTGCCGCTCGACCCGCCCCCGGAGGAGC
>CBFGVX010000105.1:0-8549 GCA_965652425.1 uncultured bacterium
CAGCGTTCTTACGCATCGAAGCGACCCGTCTCCATGAACGATGTCGTCGAAGAAGCGATGTTCCTGCTCGAAGCGGGGTGTGACAGGCCCGGTATTCGGTTTGTGCGGGACTTGGCAGTGGACCTTCCTCAGGTTCCGGCTGACCCTGTGCAGCTTCGGCAGGTGATCACGAATTTGATTATCAATGCCATGCATGCGATCGACAGCGATGGGACCGTGACAGTCCGCACTTTGGCGCAAACCGATTCGGTGGAACTTCTCGTCGCGGACACGGGTGTTGGGATGGGCGACGATGTACGGCGACGGATTTTCGATCCGTTCTTCACGACCAAGGACATCGGAGAGGGTACCGGTCTCGGACTTTCAATAGTCCAGGGAATTGTCGCTGGTCACGGAGGGTCGATCGCGGTTGAATCCGAGCCGCATGTGGGCAGCATCTTCAGAGTGCGATTTCCATTGAAGCCAAGCGAAGGCGGCTCGGTTCCGGAGAAATTGTCATGACCAATGCAACTCGTGTTTTGGTTGTGGATGATTCGGCAGCGACCCGGGAGGTTCTCGAACGCAATCTCCGCTCCGAGGGCCACGATGTGATCTCATGTTCCGATGTAAAAACAGCTCTCGGCATTCTGGAGCGAGGCGAGATTGACTTGGTTGTCACCGACCTCCGCATGCCCGGCGCTGACGGTATGGAACTGGTCCGTCATGTCAGGGATAACTACCGTAAAACCGGTGTCATCATGGTCACTGGGTTCGCGACGGTCGGTGGGGCTGTTTCAGCGATGCGAGAAGGGGTGGACGATTATCTCCCGAAGCCATTCTCAGATAGTGAACTCAGATCCGCGGTGCGTTCGTGTCTCGAGAAGGTGCGGCTTCGCCGGGAAATAGAAACCGCCGGTCCTGTTGAACCTCCGCACGGACTCATCGGTTCGTCCGCACCCATGCAGCATGTCTACCGGCTCATTGCCCGAGCGGCCGCTGTTCGTGTTCCGGTTCTGATCACAGGAGAGAGCGGAACAGGAAAGGAACTTGTCGCCCGTGCGATCCACTACCAAGACTCGATCGAACCTGGTCCATTTCTGGCGGTGAATTGTGCGGCAATACCCGAATCGCTGATCGAGAGCGAACTTTTCGGTCACGCCAAAGGGGCGTTCACTGGGGCGACTGGAACTCGTGACGGGTACTTCGTCGCCGCAGATGGTGGCACACTTTTTCTTGACGAGGTTGCTGAGTTGGCGCCCGCAGCCCAAGCCAAGCTATTGCGGGTGTTACAAGAGAAGTCCGTTCAACCAGTGGGGTCTGATGAAACTCGCGAGGTAGATGTTCGGATTGTCGCCGCAACGAATCGCGATCTAGAACACATGGCGCGAGACGGCGGCTTTCGAGAGGATCTTTTCTTCCGGCTTCACGTGCTGCCTATTCAGATCCCGCCTCTCCGCGAGCGAGGTGAGGATGTGGTTCGTCTCTTCCGGCATTTCCTAGCCCACGCGGCGGAGCATAGCTCGCTGCCCGTCCCCAGAATCACTGATGCGGCACTGAGTGCTTTGCAGCGTTATCCGTGGCCCGGAAACGTGCGTGAACTGCAGAACGTCGTACAGCGACTGCTCGTTTTTGCGGACTCTGGAGTCATCGATACTGTCGATCTGCCGTCTGTCATGAGGTATACCTCGACGGCATCGCGTCCCGTAACCGGAATTGCGGTAGGCGATCTGGTCCCTCTCAAAGAGATCGAAGACGCCCACATCCGCGCAGTGCTTGAGAGGGTAGACGGAAACAAGACGAAAGCCGCTTCGATACTGGGCATCGATCGGAAATCGCTGAGATCAAAGCTCGCGTAGCTCTATCCCTCCGGAGGGATGAGTCTTTCTCCTCCATGGAAACAGCCGGGGTTGAAGCGACGACAACCCATGGCTGAGATTGATTGCGAGCATATGCTGGGTAACTGTGGTGAAGATCGAGTCGGGTCACCCTCCACAGGATCTGCTCGTGCATGCGATATCGGGTGGCGGGCAAGAATCGGGGAGTATTTCTCCAGTGGGGCGTAACGCCCCACCCGGTCATCTTGCCGTGTGGCCTTTTGGGGCCGGAAAGCCTTTCGTGGTATTGGCACGATCCTTGCAATGCATGATGGGTCCTTTTTTACACGGAGAATTCCCTCATGACTATGGTCTCAGCCTCGAAAGCACTGGGTGCGCCGGCTACCGCTTCTGATCTCCCCGCGTCAGTCGATGACACAAATCCTTCCGCGCTATTTCAGCGTGTTCGTGAACAAATCAATCGTGCCGCCGCGGCGATCGACTTGGCTCCAGAAGTGCAGAAGATCCTCGATTCGCCGGCGTGCGAAGTCAGTGTCAACTTCCCTGTCAACATGGATGACGGGACCGTCGAGAAGTTCTCCGGGTACCGGGTTCAGCACAATAATGTGCTTGGCCCCTTCAAGGGCGGCATCCGGTATCACCCGCAGGTGAGCATCGACGAGGTTCGAGCGTTGGCAGCGTGGATGACGATCAAATGCGCGCTCGTTGACATTCCATTTGGTGGAGCCAAAGGCGGTGTTCAAGTCGACCCGTCCAAACTGAGCAGGCGCGAACTCGAGCGAATGACGCGTCGGTTTGTTTACGCGCTCGGGAGCAATATCGGACCCGGCTACGATGTTCCGGCTCCGGATGTGAACACGGACGCACGGACGATGGCGTGGATCGCCGACACATACGCCGCGACATTGCCGCCCCAAGAGCGTTACCGGGCTCCCGCTGTGGTCACCGGCAAGCCGGTCAGCGCGGGTGGGCTCGCGGGTCGAGAAAAGGCGACCGGCCAGGGCGTAGTCGATCTGATTGAGATGTGGGCGGCGGATGAAGGGCAGTCGCTCGCCGGTATGACCTATACGGTGCAGGGCTTCGGTAAGGTCGGTGGATGGGCAGCGCGAATTCTTGACAAAAAAAGCGCGAAACTCCTCGCTGTTCAGGACGCGACTGGATCCATCGCTGCGGAATCGCCTCGCGGACTGGACGCGGAAGCGTTGGCTGAGCATGTGCACGCGTTTGGTGGGGTTGCTGGCTTCGAAGGTGCCAGGGTGATTTCGTCTGAAGACTTCTTCGAGACGGAGTCTGATGTATTCATTCCGGCTGCGCTGGAGAACCAAGTCACAGAAAAAACTGCACGCCTTTTGAATGTCCGCCTCGTTGCCGAAGGCGCAAACGGTCCGACGACGCCCGAAGCCGATAGGATTCTTCAAGATCGCGGCATAAGCGTTCTGCCCGATGTTTTGTGCAACGCGGGCGGTGTGATCGTGAGCTACTTCGAATGGCTTCAGAGTCGAGGGGGAGCTTCTTGGAGGGCTGCCGAAGTTGACAGTCGCTTGCTAGATATCCTGACAAGCGCCTATTCCCGCGTCCGCACAATGGTCGAGGAGAAATCCCTCGACTGGCGCACTGCGTCGTACGCGGTTGCGTTGCAGCGGATCGAAAAGGTATATGCCGAGAGAGGAATCTTTCCATGAACGCCGCGAATCGGAGAACTGCCGAGGCAGTTCCAATGCCGACTCATCATCAGAATCGATCTATATATATCACCGGTGCCGATATGACGCGTCTGCGATCAATGATCGGATCGGCGCGCCCGCTCGGGTCCGATGACAATTGGGATCGACCTTACCTGCTGTCACTTGCGGCGGAACTGGATCGCGCCATCGTCATCGAATCGACCGAGGTGCCACCGGACGTAGTGACAATGAACTCTCGGTTGCGGTTAAGAGATGGCACGAACGCTTGGACCGTGACTCTGGTGTTTCCGCAGGATGCGGATCCTGAAGACGATCGGATCTCAGTTCTCGCGCCGCTTGGCGCAGCCTTGCTTGGCTGCCGCTGCGGGAGTTCGGTCAGCTTCCGTGTGCCGAGCGGTGATGTACGCACCTGCGAGGTACTCAACATTCTGTATCAGCCGGAAGCCGCTGGTGATATCGATTTGTAATCCTCGGGACTACGATTCACTTCGGCTCTCGTACTGGCTTGGCATCAACTGAAATTCACCTGGCGCGAGGCTGCTCATGCGCGGCTCGAGGGGGGTTCCGGATCGCGTCACCATGGAACAGAGCGGTATGAACATGATGCATGACCTACAGGGTTTGGAAGAGCGAGCAAAAGAGCTTCGTTGCATATATTCGATTGACGCAATCCTTTCCGACCGAAGCCAGGCCTTACCATCGATTTTCGGCCGCGTACTCGCAGCGATTCCGGCGGGCTGGCAAGATCCACAATCTACGGGAGTGCGTATCGATTACCTGGGGCGCAGTTACTGCGACGATCGATTCACCATTCACGGCCGGACGATCACAGAACCGCTGCGACTTTGGGGCAATGATATCGGACGCGTGACGGTAAGCCGAAATGCCTGCTCAGAAACGAATTTTGCCCAGGCGTTTCTCAACGAAGAGAAGGAACTGCTTCGCAGAATCGCGACGCGACTCGGAGAGTTCCTCGAGTGGAAACAGTCCGAGTTGCTCAGCGACCGTGTCCCTCAGCGGCTCTCGCATTGGGCATGGCGACAACGATTTGCCGAAGCCCTTGCTAAGAGTATCGATACCTCTCGCTACAGCGTTACCAAGATTTTTCTAGGCGGAAGTACCGCCAGAGGTGACGCCGGACCGGCGAGTGACATCGATATCTACATCGTTTGCGATGGTTCGCCAGAGCAGCACCGGGATTTGGCGGTTTGGCTCGACGGATGGAGCAGTTGCCTTGGGGAAGTTGCGCTACAGCAAACTGGGCAATGTTTCCCCGGCGGCATACTGAACGTGCAGTGGCTAGTCACGGAGCCAGACATCAGGCAATCGTCTGAATTGCAGGAACTCAAGACGAGTAGGTGTCGAGTCACGATGCCTACGAGTACCTGATCGCAGTATCGGCCCCGACACGGACCGACTGCGAAACGATGTGCAGTTGTGCCACACCTCAGCAGCATCCTTTGAATCACTTCGCTCATGGATATGCCATCCGATTATAAATCTGATACACCAACGGTCACCGCAACGCTTCCGGGAGATCAAATGGAGCGTCGTACGCCGATTACACCGGATTCGGTAAAGACTCTCCGGCAGGCTGGGTGGCGATGCGTTATTCCGGCAGGTCTTGGTCATGCAGCGGGCTGGACCGACGACGCTTTCCGCGCCTCTGGAGCAGAGGTCGTAGCCGAATCAACCGCTTGGTCGAGTGCCGACGCCGTTATGGCAGTTGAACCGCCTTCGATGCGCGTTGTCCAGGCATTGAAACCTGGCTGCATATTGCTGGGCTTGCTCCGCCCATTCACTTCTTGCGAACTTTTCAGAGCCGCGTGTGAACGGAAGATCTCTGCGGTAGCGATGGAGTTGATTCCGAGATCTACGAGGGCTCAGCCAATGGACGCCCTGAGTTCTCAGGCAAGTCTGGCGGGATACGCGGCGGTGGTTCTGGCCGCGTCGAGGATCCCGAGAATCCTCCCAATGATGACGACGCCCGCCGGAACTCTCTCTCCAGCCAGCGTTCTCGTCATCGGAACCGGCGTTGCGGGACTACAGGCGATCGCGACTGCGGTTCGGTTGGGCGCTCGGGTGACCGCCTACGATGTGCGATCCACCGCGAAAGAGCAGGTCGAGTCACTCGGCGCTCGCTTTGCCCGAATCCCCCAAGTTGCGGACGCCGAAACGAATCAGGGGTACGCTTCGACGCAATCAGAAATACAGACCGCGCATCAGCACTCCGCTCTCGCTCTTCTGTGCGAGAAATCAGACATCGTTATCACAACAGCACAGATCTTTGGTGGCAAGGCCCCGGTACTTGTCAAGAGTCATGTCTTATCGCGGATGCGACGCAATTCTGTGCTTGTCGATCTGGCGGTTGGAACCGGCGGGAATATAGAAGGAGTTCGCGACGGCATGGACAGTACGGTCGATGGAGTGACGATCATCGCCGACTCGCACATGGTGTCCCGTTTGGCCCACGATGCGAGCTCCATGCTCGCATCGAACATGGCATCGCTGCTCACTCACATCACGGATGCTTCTGGATCGCTCAGAACTTCTGAACCCGATGAGATTCTGAAATCAACGCTCGTCACGCACGCAGGCAGTCTTATGGACACGGCTGCTTCGAAGGCTCTTGAAATGGATACGCCGATACCATGATCACCGAACTCTTGCTGATTCTGCTTCTGGCCGCCTTTCTCGGAATCGAGTTGATCCACCGCATACCGTCTCGTCTGCACACACCGCTGATGTCCGGGACGAACGCGATCTCAGGAATCACCATCGTTGGCGCGATCGCGTGTGCATCTGTCGAAGGTAGCGTTGCATCGATTCTCGTCGCAGTCGCGCTATTCGCAGCTACAGTGAATGTAGTCGGCGGATATGTTGTCACGAACCGGATGCTCCGTATGTTCGATGAAGGCGAAGCAGCGAGACGAACTCCCGCAGCAGGTCGATCCGGGGGAGGGATCGGATCATGAGAGAGACCTGGGCGTTGACAATCGCAGACGCGCTGATGATTGCGGCCTGCGCGGCATTCATCCTCGGACTCAAACAGATGGGACGCAAGCAGTCGGCAAAGCGTGGAAATCTGCTTTCATCGCTTGGGATGATGACCGCAGTGGTCGGTGCGCTTCTGCAAACGGAAGCCCACTTGCTCCTAGTAGTCTCAATTGTCGCTGCGGGGACAGTGGTGGGGGTCGCACTGGCGCTTCGTGTGAAAATGACATCATTGCCGGAGCTCGTTGCGATCTTCAACGGGCTGGGCGGCTTGGCATCCTTGTGCGTCGGGCTCATCGGGTTGTTACCCGGCTCAGATCCCTCGCCTGCCGTCCAAGCATTGTCTGCCGCCTCGGTAATCATCGGGGGTATCGCCTTTTCGGGAAGCCTTGTCGCCTACGCGAAACTAGCCGGGCACATCGGTGTAGCAGCAGTTACGTTTCCTCTTCAACTCACGTTTAACTTCGCCGCGCTTGTCATTGCTGTTGCTGTCGGTGCGTGGGCGACGCTCGGTGATGCTGTAGCAATACACGCCATCGTTCTCGTCGCAGCGTCTCTGATTTTGGGCGTCTTGGGAGTCATTCGGATCGGCGGTGGAGATATGCCGGTCGTGGTCGCACTACTGAATAGCTACTCGGGTATTGCCGCCGCGCTGGCCGGCACCGCGATAGTAAGCCCTGCACTCATGGTGGCTGGCACGCTCGTAGGAGCGAGCGGGTTCATGCTCACGAGGGTGATGTGCAAGGCCATGAACAGATCTCTCACGAATGTGCTGTTCGGTGGGTTCGGTGCTAGAAATTTTTCTGCAAGTACGCGGCAACCCGCAGGCAGCGTAAACCCAATAAGCGTGGAAGACGCCTTCATTATGCTCGAAGCGGCGAGATCCGTGGTCTTTGTCCCGGGCTATGGCATGGCAGTCGCGAAAGCTCAGCACGCCGTTCATGAACTCTCGCAGTTGTTGATCTCCAATGGTTGCGATGTCCAGTTCATCATTCATCCCGTAGCGGGTCGCATGCCCGGCCATATGAATGTGCTTCTTGCTGAAGCGGGCGTGGGCTATGATATTCTGCGAGATCTCAGCGATTTCAATGAATCAATGCAGCTGATCGATGTCGCCGTCGTCATCGGTGCGAACGATGTGGTAAACCCGGATGCCAGAGAAGACCCAACCAGCCCTCTCTACGGAATGCCTATCGTCAATGTCGACATGGCTAAGTGTACGATTGTGTTGAAACGCAGTATGGCCACAGGATTTGCCGGTGTGGACAACTCGCTGTTCACGAAGCCCAAGACCAGGATGCTCTTCGGTGACGCTAGATCGTCCATCACAAAAATCAACGAGCAGTTTGTCGCGTAGTCATCTCGATGCGGTCCAGATTCTATTTGCGTCGCAGACGCTGAATTCTGGTACTCACCGTTCGAATCCTCAGCCCCTCCTTTCCAAGGAGGAATCATGAAGAAGAATCTCGCTGTCCCCCTGCTCAACGGAGCCCTGTTAGCGGTCGCAATACACGCCACCGCTATCTCGTCGGTCCGTCGACGCAGTCATACTCGCTGGACAAAGACCGGGGATAGATGCGGATGTGCGAATTCCGCTCTCGTTCGATCTCGCCGATACACCCCCAGGCGGTCCGGACAAGCTGGATTACGAACTGGGTCTCGATGCGTCCGTTTATTCTAGACGGGAACCGAATGATCGTGCGCATGCCGGTTGCTGGTATACCGAGTCTTGAAGGAGGTCAAAAGGCTCAGGATGGTCGGTTGTTCGTCTACGAACTTGATTCCACAGGGGGCCGCAGACCGCGGCGTGGTCCGATGCATCCGGAAGAAGGCGGAGCGACACGAAGATCGCGGCGGATCTGACCTGCCGCACCCACCATAATTGGTCTACCCCGGTTGGCAAGACCTCCCGGGGCGGCCTTGCTTCTGGTTTGAATCTGGTTCTGTATGCCATAACGGCTCTGCAACGCTGGAGATTCGCCCTGTAGCTGAGGTCCGCAACCAGTGCAAGCCTGAAAACCCACCCGTATCTCGGCTATCATCGCGTTGACTCGTG
>CBFGVX010000106.1:0-8530 GCA_965652425.1 uncultured bacterium
AGTTCCCCCGAGATCGTCATCGAGCCCGACGACGATTCCGGTGGCTACGCCATCATGTTCACCGACGGGGTCGGTCTCGTTTACGAGCTCGACGGCCGAGCCGGAACCCGGCAGCTCACCGCCGAACGCGCGGTGGTGTTCCTCGAACGAGGAGCCGACGCAAGCGCGGGCAGTTTCCGATCAACGGATGTCTCCGGTGTGTACCTCGAAGGCGATGTGAATCTCATCGCCGTGGATTCTTCCCCCGTACAGGCAGCCGCTGTCCGGGCCGATGACGAAGCCAACCGGTACACGCTGCGCGGTTCGAAAGTGTACTACGACCTCCGCAGCGATCGAGCGGTCCTCCTCGATGCGGTGTTCTGGACCTACGACGCCGAACGGGGCATGCCTCTCTACCTCCGCGCTGAAACGATCCGACAGGAATCCGAGTCGCAGTTCAGCGCCGAGGATGCCACGCTCGCCAATGTCGCCTTCGCCGAGCCGCATTTCTCGATCGGGCTGGATTCGATCACGCTCACCCGTCAGCCACGCCCCGATGGTTCCACGAGCACCATGGTCGACGCCAAGGGTGTTGGCTTCAAGCTGGGAGATACCGCACTGCTGAAGCTGCCGTCGATGTCGGGCGAACTTCGTCCGACACCAATCCGCCGGCTCGCGTTCGAGAGCGAATCCGGCAGCCCCATCGTGCGCACGGAATGGGACCTGTACTCCATCTTCGGCGTGGAGGCGGCTGCAGGAAACACCGCCTCGCTGCTCCTCGACGGCTACACAGAGCGAGGCGTCGGCATCGGCGCGGAACTCAGTTGGGACGCCTCCCAGACCGATGGGTCGATCTTCGGCTACTACATCAATGACAACGGGCGCGACCGCCTGACCACCGGCGAACGCGTGGATCGCAACAGCGAGAACCGGGGCATCGTTCGCGCACAGACGCGTTACCGCCTCGACGAAACATGGTCCTTCTTCGGCTCCCTCGATTATGTCTCCGACGAGGCGTTCGTGGACGCGTTCTTCGAGCGGGAGGCCGAGACCGGATCGGAATTTACCACCAGTCTCTATGCGCGGCGGATCAATCCCGATGGCCCGGAAAACTCCGCGCTGACCCTCGAAGCGAAGGGCAACCTCAACGATTTCCTCGTCAACGAGCACCTGCTCCAATCGCCCGGATACCAGACCGAACGCCTCCCCGAGGCGACGCACACGGTCGTTGGCGGCGAGTTCCCCGGCGGCGCACTGACCTTCTACTCGCAGACCAGGGTCGGCGTGCTCCGTCTGAACCTCGCCGAGAACGATCTGCGTGACCAGGGCTTCACGAACGAAATCGCGCAGGACGCCTTCGGGATCAACGCGAATCAGACCATCGCCGATCGACTCCGAGCCGAGGGATACGATCAGTCCGAAATCTTCCGCTTCGACTCTCGACAGGAAATCGAGATGCCTCTCGCCCTTGGCTCGGACGGACGATTCAACCTGACGCCGTTCGCGGTCGGGCGAATCACCGCGTACGACACCGATTTCGATGAATTCCGCGACCTCGCCGGGAACACCGATACCGACCAGTACCGTCTGTGGGGAGCGGTCGGTGCACGGCTCGGCACCTCCATCGTAAAAGTCGACAACACCGTCAGCAGTGAACTCTTCGACCTCACCCGCATGCGGCATATCGTCGAACCGAACGCCACCGTCTGGTTCGCCGACTCCACGCTCAACGACGATGCTCTGCCGATCTACGATGACAGTGTGGAAAGAATCGCCGACGGTCTCTCCTACCGCCTCGGTGTGCGCAACACATGGCAGACCAAACGCGGGCCGCAGAACGAACGGCGAAGCGTGGACTGGCTCGTGCTCGATACGAATTACACCTGGTCCGACGACGATGTCCAATCGGACTCCCCGTTTGGACGCTTCATCGAGTTCCGCCCCGAGACATCGCTCTTCGGCGAGTTTCTGTCAAACCGAGCGACACTGCTGCTCACCGATGCGCTCGCGCTGACCGCGGACTGGACCTACGACACCGAAGACAGCGAGACCCGCCGCATCGCGGCGGGCGGCATGATCGATCACGGCTACGGGTACACGAGCTATCTCGAATACCGGTCCCTCGATGTGGTCGATTCAGACTTGCTCCAGGCCGGCAGCCGGTACGAGCTTACCCGCAAGTACGCCATCGAACTCTTCGGAGCGTGGGATCTCGATCGGGATGAATTCCAGCGGATCGGCAGCCGCCTTGAGCGGCGATTCCCACAGTGGTCGGTCGACTTCGGCATCGACTACGACAACATCGAAGACAATTTCTCGGTCGGATTTGCGCTGCGACCGGTCGGGTTCGCGAACGAAACCCGCACCCGCATCTTCACACAGGACGAAGACCAGATCGATACTCTCGCCAGCCCCAGCCGGCTCCGTGCGACCCGCCTCAGCTCCGGACCCTTCGGACGCTGAGTGTTCGCGGGTGACCTTGCCGTCAAACCGAGGCACAAAAAAAATACCCGAACCGTGCTGGTTCGGGTCGTCATCCGTTCTTCGCCGCCGACCGCAATTGAGTCGGTCGGGGCTCCGGACCGGTCAGGCGTTGATCGCGGTGACCTTGACCTTGAGGTAGCGCTGGCGGTGGCCCTGCTTGCGACGGTAGCCCTTGCGACGCTTGAACTTGATCACATCGATCTTCTCGCCCTTGTACTGCACCGAGTCGACCTGCTGGCCGGTGTTCTTGTCGGTGTAGGTGTTGCGGACGATCTCCGCGACCACGGTCGCTCCCTCGATGTACGGGCTGCCGAACTTGGCGCTATCTCCACCGATCGCGAGGATCCGATCGAAAGTGATCGAGGAGGCGTCATCGGCCAGTTCACGCAGATCGATGGTCAGCTCATCTCCCACGGCCGCTTTGATCTGTGTTCCGCTGTCTTCGATGATGGCGTACATGCGACGCTCCTTGCCTGTTCTAACCGCTCGGGGCGGGTCAATCGATAGGGTTCCAGAAAGCTCCGAACAGGCCCAGAGCACGCTTTGGCGTGGTGCGCCTCGCCTTGGAGCGAGCCGCACAAAATAGCCGTGTCGGGCGGTTTCTGCAAGTTGTGGGGCCTAGTCCTCAATCAGTTCGGGCTTTGGCAGCCCCGCACCCGCTGCGGAATCCCCCTCGATGGGCTTCCAGCACGCCTCCAGGGGAGCGTCGAGATCCATGGAAAGCCGGTCCAGTTCCTGAGGCAGCAGATCGGCGAATGGAACCGAGAGGCGGATTTCGCCGGATTCCCCACTTCCGAGCATGGGTAATTCCAGGCAGGCCAGTTCCGAGATCATCGCCGCCTGCTCGCTCACTGTACGCAGTGCTTCCAGATCTCCTCCGACGCAGATCGGCCAGACGACCCGGTGGCACCGATGCTCAGCCGCGACCTCCATCGCCCTCAGCAGGTTCGCCGCGACGCTCAACCGGGGTTTCCGGGGCCCCGCCTCCTCAACGAATACCTCCCGGAAGCCAAAGAGCTTGGCCTGCCGGGCGGTCATCTCGGCTCGGTAACGGGCCGAGATCGATCCCTCGACATAGGGTGGCTCGTCTGAGAACAGGCCGCACCCGACCGGCGGAATCCATGCGTACACACTGACTCGTCCCCGTCCGGAGGTTTCAGAAGCGTTCGATTCCGACTCGGCGATCAGCGATGCGAGGAGCGAGCAGAATCCGCCGTTGTGGATGAGCAGGATGGATCCTGCCGCGTTGGGCGATTGTTTCGGGGACATGGTTGCAGTGTACCCAATCGATACCTCGCGAGAACTCGCGGAGGGATTCGATCATGCCCAATGAAAAGGGCGGCCTCGAAGCCGCCCGTCAACAGAAACTCGGATCAGAGACCGCCCCTTATCGTGCAGCGCGGGATGCGCTGATCAGTTCGCCATACACCTTCGATCGCAGGAGGAGCAGCGCGGTCTCAAGTTGCGGGTCGATCCCTTCGGTCAGTAGGTCGCGAGGGTCGGGGCGATCCGCATCCGCGATGGGAGCTCCGTTCTCGTCGAGTTCGATCACATCCGCGTCCTGGCGCAGGCGCAAAGAATCGCCGACCTGGTCAGGGAGCATTTCGACCGCGACATCGGGCTGCACGCCCCAGAGACTGCGGTCGCGGTCAGGGCCTCGATGGATCAGACGGCCGTCTGGCAGTTTGTAGTAATGGGTCGTGAGCTTGAACGCGGCCGAACCGCCTCGCAGCGTGTACACATTCTGCACCGAGCCCTTGCCGAAAGAGCGGTCGCCGACCACGATCGCGCGATCGTAATCCTGCAATGCACCCGCCACGATCTCGGACGCTGAAGCCGATCCACCGTTAATCAGCACAACCAGCGGCACATCCGGCAACTCGGCGCGGCCGGCCCGCAGCCGCTGACGCTCGATGATTCGACCGGTCCCGTCTTCCTGCGTCACCACATTGCCCGACGAATCAATGAAGAAGTTCGCCACCGCGACCGCTTCGCTCAACAAACCACCGGGGTTGTAGCGCAGGTCGAGGATCAGACCCTTCAGGTTGTCTCGTCCGCCCGAACGCATCTGCCGCACGGCTTCGCGAAGCTCGGCGGAGGTGGTCTCATTGAACTGCGTCAGCCGGATGTACCCGATGCCGGCTTCACGATCGATGAAGTAATCCCAATCGGTCTCGCGCGGACCGGAGCGATCCCAGCCCTTGCTCGCGTAGATCGGAATGGTGGCACGGCGCAGCGTGACATCGATGAGTTCTTCCTGACCCTCCCGCTCGATGGACAGAGTCACCGGGGAACCGTTCGGACCGGTGATCCGGTCCACGGCCTGCGAGAGCATGATGCCCAGCGTGTCGAACCCGTCGATCTTGCGGATGATGTCACCCGCCCGGATACCGGCCTTCGCGGCGGGGGTTCCCGACAGCGGCGTCACCACCTGTAACTCCATGGCATCGTTCAGCGAGATCTGGATACCAACGCCGGTGAACTTGCCCTGTGTGCTGCGATTGAAGCGTGACAGCTCATCGGGCCAGATGATCGCCGAGTATTCGTCCAGCTTCGACATCGCGCCATTGCCGAACTCGTGCAGGATCGCTTCAGGAGCGATGCGAACCGTTTCCGCGTTCATTCGCAGGGTGGTCTGGATGACCGTGTGAATCGTCTGGATGGACTGGTTCGAGTCGACATCCTTGCCGCGTCGTGATTCCAGGTACTTCTTGGATTCGTCGATACCCGCGAGGAATGCTTCAACGGCCTTCGCGTCGCCAAGGCGAGGGAACGCGTCGCTCAGACCATCGGTGCGGGCCATTGTCTCAAGGGCTTCCAGACCGCCCAGAGCCATCTCGGGCGCGGTGATGTCGCCGACATGGAAGTCGTTGGCGCGGTAGATCGACTCCAGCACCATGTAGTCATTGATGCCCGCGAGCTTTTCGGCCCAGTCATCGCCCAGACCGTTGTAGGGCGGAAGCGGATCTTCGCCTTCCGCAACACGCCGGGCGGACTGCATATCGTGCAGACGCTCGGGAGCGTACAGCCGCAGCATCAGCAGACGCTGGTTCAGCCGCTTGAGGTCGTTGGAATATTGCCCGGACTCCTCAAAGAGAGTATTCAGCCGGTTGTACAGACTGTGGGCCTGCAGCGCCCGGCCCGCGGCCTCGTGCTCGGCCGCCTGCTTCTCGGCATCCGAGAGGATCTTCTGAACCAAGCGGTCTTCAAGCACCGAGGCCTTGTCGATGGAGAACTCGTACAGCTCGACCACGCCCAAGAGGGCATCATCAAGTTTCGTGTCATCTGGGTATCCGTCGAGCTTCTCACGGGCTTCGGCCAGACGCTCGCCACGCATCGTCTCGCGGGCTTCGATGTTGCGCCGATACTGGTCGATGGCCTCCCCAAACGCAGCCAGCTTTGGGTCATCGAAACTCGTCGGCAGCGTCTGGAGCAGCTCGAGAGCGCTATCGCCTTCGCCAGAGCCGGCTGAGGTCCAGACCCGAGCCGACCACTCCGCGAGCTGATCGCTCGAAACCACCTGGTTCGGAGCCGCGTGGCTCACGGATGGAGTCGAGACCGCAGCGAATATCGCCGCGGCCGAGAGTGCCGTGGATGCCAGAAGCGTGCGAACGGAAACCTTGTTCATTGAGCTACCTCGTGGGTTAAGCGTCCCTGGGCGGTTACACCGCAATACTATGTCCTACGGCACAGGTGATCTTCCGGTTTTACCGAACACGCACCTTCCCGCAAAAATCGGCGTTCCGTCGTGCATCTGTCCACACACACGCCGATGCCGAACACCCAGCATGCGGTTCCGGCGGCAGTTGTACCGCTTCTCCGGTCTGAGGCGGCAGTTCTCGGGCGAATCGCCCCGGACAACCCACCGGATCGCCGTATACTCGAAGAATGCTCATTCCACGGTCAGTACTGGGACAATCCCCCGCCAACACGCCGGACCCCCGCGCACTCAGCAATCTCCAGATCCTCCTCTGGACCGGTGTCGTGGTACTGGTGCTGTTTTTCGGGTTGATCCTGATGCTGACCGTTCTCCGGATCGTTCGGCGGCGGTACTTCAAAGCCGCGTCCGCTCCGATGGCCGTTCCCGACAGCCCGTGGAAAGCCGCCGGGCAGCGGGCAGCCCCTGTCGAGGGCGGGTCCGAACTCGAAGGCCTCACGCCCGACGACGACCCCGATTCCTTCAGGGAACATCGCAGCAGCCCGGACCACGATCCGAACGACGAGACCGGGCCGTATCCGGATGACGATGAAGAAGACGACGACGGCGAGGACTGGAAGCGGGCGTGAGCCGCCACCCCACCGATCAGCCAATGACGCGCGGCATTCCCAGCGCCCGACGAAGGTCCGCGAGCTGACCCGCGTGCAGCGCGTTGTGCAGACTCAGCCGGATCGCCAGATCCCGCAGCGGGTACTCCGCCGAGCCCCACGCGATGGAATCCGCCAGATCCTCGCTGCTGGCCGACGCGATCGTGTCCGCCAGCGTCTCCACGGCCTCATCGAAACATTCGCGGCAGATCTCGAGCGTGGGCCACAGATCCGGCTCGTCGGTCGGGCGAGACCCGACCGCCACGGCGTCAGCGTCGAAACGCCCGGCGTGGCCCCGACGGCCGTCGCCGCCTTTGGCTTCGATGAAGAAGTCACTGGGGATGCTCGGCCCACCGGCCCGCTCGGCGAGACGGCCCATGGTCAGTGCGCAGTGCCCGAGGATCCACGCCGCATGGTTCGGCAGACCCGGGGCCTGAGTCGTGCGGTTCTCGTCGGTGAATCCCGGCAGGAACCTCGTCAGCATCGGCGACGACGATCGGACAGTGTGGGCCAGGGCGTTGGCGGCGGTCGTGCTGGTAGCGGGCATGTAGAACTCCCGGAACTTACGGAGAATCGGACCCCTTGCGGGTTTCGGGGTCGATCATACCCAGAGACGCGAACGCTGATCGCCGGATGCGGCAGGACTCGCACCGCCCGCACGACCTCCAGCCCCCCTGCTCATCGCGGACCGGGTCGTAGCACGAGTGCGTCAGGGCGTAGTCCACGCCCAGTTCGATCCCCCGACGGATGATTTCGGGCTTGGCCATGTCCATCAGCGGCGTCTGGATGACCGGCCCGTGGCCCTCCACCCCGGCCTTCGTGGCGAGATCGGCCATCGCCTGGAACGCCGCGATGAACTCCGGGCGGCAATCGGGGTAGCCGGAGTAGTCCACGGCGTTGACCCCGGCGAAGATGGCCTCGGCCCCCAGCACCTCGGCAAGACCGAGGGCGTAGGACAGGAAGATCGTGTTCCGGGCGGGGACATAGGTGATCGGGATGCCGTCCGCCGCGGGCGTGTCGCCGTCGGCCTTGGGCACCTCGAAGTCGTCCGAAGTCAGGGCCGAGCCGCCGAAGGCCCGCAGGTCGATGGAAATGACCTTGTGCGATGCAGCACCGAGGGACTCCACGACCGCCGCCGCCGCGGCGAGTTCGGCCTGGTGGCGCTGGCCGTAGCTGACCGTGAGGCAATGGCATCGGTACCCGGCATCGCGTGCGATGGCGAGGCAGGTGGCCGAGTCGAGCCCGCCGGAGAGCAGGACGACAGCGTCGGGTTGGTCGGTTTGCGGGGGCATGAACCGCCCACGATAGCCCGAGACGGGCCTGCGGTGGTCGATCGCTGGATCCGGATATCCACCGCCCCCGCCGCCGCGCATGCCCACTGGAAGACCAGACGAGGATCGGGTATTCTCTTCGGCCCGGCTCACCCCCGGTCGCCTTTCGAGGCCCCCACCTGCCCGGGTGGCGGAATTGGCAGACGCGCTACCTTGAGGTGGTAGTTCCGGTTACGGAGTGGAGGTTCGAATCCTCTCCCGGGCACTGCAATGAACGACGCCGCTCCTGATGGGGCGGCGTTTTTCGTTGCGTGGAGTAATGCGGTTTGGGTGGCGTGATCTCGCCCGACGAAGTCGGGCGCAGCCCACGGGGACGACGCAAGGGCTGTGGCATCGGCCAACCATTTGAACGCTTTCGGCTACAATGAAGGCTCGACGTGGGCTACGCTGCGCGTAGATTGGGATGAAGACCTGTTGCTCCGCGCGTGGTA
>CBFGVX010000107.1:0-8524 GCA_965652425.1 uncultured bacterium
CCGGACGCGACATCCTCGACGCCGTGCAGACCTCCGTGAACCCCAAGGTCATCGATGTGCCCAATCCCAAGGTCGGCACCGGCCGCTCGACCGTGGACGCGGTCGCGAAGGACGGCATCCAGCTCCGCGCCCGCGCCCGCGTGACCGTGCGGGCGAACATCCAGCGCCTCGTCGGCGGTGCGACCGAGGAAACCATCGTCGCCCGCGTGGGTGAGGGCATCGTGTCCACCATCGGTTCCTCCAGCACCCACGCCGAGGTGCTCGAGAACCCCGACCGCATCTCCAAGACCGTGCTCGGACGCGGCCTCGACGCGGGCACCGCCTTCGAGATCCTCTCCATCGACATCGCCGACATCGATGTCGGCGACAACATCGGCGCGAAGCTGCAGGCCGAGCAGGCCGAGGCCGACACCAAGCGGTTCCAGGCCCAGGCCGAGCAGCGTCGCGCGATGGCCCTCGCCGAGGAGCAGGAGTTCCGAGCCCTCGAACAGAAGAACCGGGCCGAGGTCGTGCTCGCCGAAGCCGAAGTGCCCCGCGCGATGGCCGAGGCCTTCCGCTCGGGCAACATGGGCATCATGGACTACTACCGCATGAAGAATGTCGATGCCGACACCAGCATGCGCAACTCGATCGCCGGCAACGACGATCGCTCCAGCGGTTCCTGATTACCACCGGGCTTTTTCCGACAACTCAGAACAGATTTAGCCGCCAAGGCCCGCTTTGCGAACCGCCTTGGCGGTTATCTCGCGCAGACGCTGCTGGCGGATCCCCTCGCTGCTGATCGTCGCCACCGCCTCGGGCAGTCGGTAGATGACCGGCTGTGAGCGAGGACGAGTGCTCTTGTCTTCTGTTCGATCCGCCGCGCTCCAATCGAACCGGGGATCGATCTCGCGCAGCAGCGCGGCGGTCGCGGGGTCCATGTTCTCGCGGTCGAAGCCAATGGGCGGACCGATGTGAAACTCCACCCCCGCCGGGTAGACCGGGATCTGGCCGTACGGCGTCGCGACATAGTCCGAGGCGTTGAAGACGGCGTAGATGCCGCCCGCCATGCGGTAGTACTGGTTCGGATCCAGCGGCGACTGGTACACATGCTCGAACGCCGTGTCGTGCCGGATCACCGGGGGCAGCACGCGCAGACTCGTGCGCAGCGAGTCGAGATCCTCGATGCCCGCGTCGAGCGGGCGCGGGTTCGGGTCGGACTGCACCGGTGTCTGAGCCCCCGCCGAGGAGCATGACAGAAGCAGCCCTGCGCCAAACGCCAGGGCGGTCCGAATCGGGCTGGACATGGACATGTTCGGCACGGATCTATCCTCGACTGCGATTGGGCTTCCCGCAAGCGCGATGAGCATGTCATCGCGACAAACGGAGCCGGCGCACGAAAACCGGCCCCACGGGGCCGGTCGGAAAGAGTGCTGCGATGGGTGCGCCGGTGGGATGCTCAGCGGGCGGAATTGCCCGTGAAGCTGGGCATGGGCCGGGGCTGGGTCGCCGCGGCCGGGGCCTTCATGGGCTGGGCGGTGACCCGCTCGGGCTTGGCGCTCGCCGGTGAGGCATCCAGACGGTCGAGGATGTCAGCAACGGTGAGGGAGCCGATCTTCGACTGGAAGGCCTCGTCGATGCGGTCGTTGACCATGTTGAGCGTGCGCCGACCGACGGTGTCGGTGGGGGCCTGCTCAGAGTCATCCGACTTGGCGCTGGAGGTTTCGAGCACCGTGACGATCTCCGCGAGCGTCAGTTCCTCCGGGGAGCGGACGAGGCGGTAGCCGCCACCCGCACCGACCTTGGATTCCAGGATCCCGGCGGATTTCAGAGCCAGGAGAATGGATTCGAGAAACTTGCCGGGAAGCTGCTCGTTCTCCGCGATCTCGCGGGACTGGAGGTAGCCGGGTCCCGAGCGGGCGCGATCGGCGAGCCGAGCGGTCGCCATGATTCCGTATTCTGTTCGTTTGCTGAGTCGCATGGGTGTGATCCCCCTTGTGATCCCCAAAGTTTTCCAAACGGAAAGTAGAGGGCTAGGTTCAATGCTAATTCTACACCTGGTGACACACGGGTTGCCACCAGTTACAGGAGAATCTCCAGTTTTATGGAGATGTATGCCGGATTTTCCGGGTCCTCCGGATCTGGCAGGGTCTGAAGAAGTTCACCTTCCGCCCGCCACTGGGCCAAAGCGATACGCACCTGAATGTCCACTTGTTCGTGGCCGGATGAACGAATAATCCTAGGCGGGAGTGGGACACCATTCCTCCGAAAATCAAGCTGCACGACGGGATTTCGCGGACGCGCCGTCGCCAAGGTTACATTCGAGAAAGAGGGCCTCACGGTTCGGATGGAAAGGCCCTGAGCGACCAAGGGTTTGCCCAGATCATCCCTTTTGACAGGGTTCACAGCGGCGGCATCGGCCTCTCGGTCCGAATTCAGGCCGGATTCGCCCGATGCCTGCGGTTTCGCCGGGCTTTGCCCATTTTCGGCACGGGGTTCTACGGGTTCGTCCTGGGTCGATTCCGTGATCTCAACTTCCTGATCCCGTGCCACCGTCCGCCGACGCTGAAGCTCAACCAGGGCCGGTATCGGGTTCAGGCGAGGCAGGTCGGCGGCGAGGCCTTCCAGCGCTTCGATCATCTCCACGAGCTGAGCCGGATCGAGCTGCTCATCCGGTCCGGGTATGGATTGCTCTTCGGACTGATCGGGTTCTGAGAGCGTCGGCTCGCCGTGCGTATCCGGTTCCGGGCTCTCGGCGAGCGATTCCGTCGGCTCGGGCTCCGGGGACTCTGTGGGCTGCTCGGTGGGGAGGGGTTCTTCCGAGGGAGCGGCGGGATCATCGGGGCTTTGCTGGGCCTGATCGATTTCCGACTTCGGGGCCCACATCTCCTCGAACTCTTCGTAGCCGATCCAGGTCAGCGAAGCGGTCCGGGCGTCTGGGTTTCCGAGTTGAACCCGACGCTGCTCGGGGTCTTCGGTGGTGTCAAAGCGGGAGAACCGGGTGTCCAGTGATGGGTTCGATGCCCGGTTTGCCTGGATGCCGATGGCAAGCCCCAGTCCCGCGTGGAGAAGCAGCGACGCGCCGATGGCCACGCTGAGGGGGATCCTCGCGATGGTGGACCGGGATGCGTGGGTATCGCTGGGCATGGCACACGAAGAATAGGACCCCCCGCCGGGGAATTCGTTCGGACCCTGGGGACCGAGGGGCAGTGCCTTGGATTTACCGCTGATCGGAGGGTGGGTTCGGGCTTCTCAGGTAGCGGAAGTCGGAAATCCCGCTTTCGCGCAGGGCATCGAGCAGTTCGAGGATCCTGCCGTGCCTGGCCTGTTCATCGATCGCGAGCATCAGCGTGGGGAGGGGCTGCTCGGTCTGGGGCGCGATCCCGGCGGTTTCGATCAGGGCCAGTCGGATGCGCTCGGCGATTTCGGGGCCGATGGGTTCGCCCGCCGCGGCTAGGGTGAGATCGGCCATGGTCAGTTCCCCCTCGGCGGTCATGCCTATCACGGTCGGTCGGACGCCGGAGGGCTGATCGGCTCCGCTGCGCACCTCGGGCAGCCGGATATCGGTCGCGTCCATGCGCACGGTGAGGATGAGGGCGAAGACGAAGAAGGTGAGCAGGAGAAACACCACATCGATCAGCGGCGTGATCTCGACCGAGGGCGCGACGGTGGTGCGACGGGCGCGGAGCATCGGGGTAAGGGTATCGCGCGGTCGCGCGGGAAGCGCGCGGGGGGTATGCTTGCGCCATGCGTGGAGTTTCGATCGATCGCGAGCGTTTTTGTGAATTGGCAGGGCGATCCGCCGGTGGCGGTCGGCTCGTGATCCCCGTCGGGGTCCGGCTTCTGGGCGACCGACTGACCCCGGTGAGCGCGTACCGCCGGCTGGTTCGGGAAGACGATCGGACCGCGCCGTCGTTCCTGTTCGAATCGGTGGAGAACGGCGAGCGTCAGGGGCGGTACTCGATCCTTGGCAGCAGGCCGAGCATCGAAGTGGTGGCGCACGAGCACCGTGTGCGGGTGACTGACCGCAGGGAGCAACCGTACTCAGACGAGCCGGGATCGGATCCGCTGGACACGCTTCGCAGCATCAGCGCGGAGCTGCGGCTGGTCCGCCCGGATCAGGATGATGTCGCGTCCCGGCTGCTTCCCGGCTCGTTTCTGGGCGGCTGGGTGGGCTACGCCGGGTACGACTCTGCGCGGTATGTGGAGCCGGAGAAGCTGCCGTTCGACGCTGCGCCAGAGGACGATCGCGGTCTGCCCGATCTGCACTTCGGGTTTTACCCGCAGATGGTCGTGTTCGATCATGTCGCGAAGCTGGTGCACATCGTTCGCCTGGTGGAGTTGAATGAAGGAGCCGACGCGGGGGCGAGCTACGACCGCGCGATCCGCGAGATCGAGGGCACGCTCGCGCAGCTGACGCACGAGAACGAAGCGCTGCGCAGCGCCGTATTCCCTTCCCCGGCCGAGACGACGCGCGGCGAGACGCGCTCCAACATGACGCGCGAGCAGCACGCGGCGATGGTCGAGCGGGCGAAGGAGTACATCCGCGCCGGCGACATCTTTCAGGTGGTCATCGGTCAGCGGTTGGAGCGGGAGAGCGCGGTGGACCCGTTCGAGGTGTACCGGGCGCTGCGCGTGGTGAACCCGAGCCCGTACATGGGGTACCTGCAGGCCGAGGGGTGCATTCTGGTGGCATCGAGCCCGGAAATCCTCTGCCGCGTCCGTCGGGAGGGGGAGGCGCTGGTGCTGACCAACCGTCCGCTCGCGGGAACGCGCAAGCGTGGTGAGACCGAAGCGCAGGACCTCGCGCTCGAGGCCGAGCTTCTGGCCGATGAGAAGGAGCGCGCTGAGCACATCATGCTGGTAGACCTGGGGCGCAACGATGTCGGACGGGTTTCCGAGCGAGCGAGTGTCAGTCTGGACGAGCTGATGGTGATCGAGCGCTACAGCCATGTGATGCACATCAGCAGCACGGTGACGGGACGGCTCAACGAGGGGCTGGACTGCTGGGACGCTCTGCGGGCGACGCTGCCGGTCGGCACGATCAGCGGGGCGCCGAAGATCCGCGCCATGCAGATCATTGACGAGCTCGAGCGGGTGAAGCGGGGGCCGTACGGCGGGGGCTTCGGCTGCGTCGGGCTGGACGGCGAGATGGACATCGCGCTCACGCTGCGGACGATCGTGGTGCCGCTGGAGCGAGCGCCTGGCGGCAAAAACGGAGCAGCCCGCGGGCGATGGGTGTATCACCTGCAGGCTGCTGGGGGGATCGTCTTCGATTCTCAGACCGACGCGGAGTTCGCCGAGACGGTCAACAAAAGCGCGGCTCTCGGTGCGGCGATTGACGCCGCGGAGGCGGCCTTCGCTCCGGAGTGAGTCGGCTGACCCACTGAAACGGGCGGGTTACTTGGAGAGCAGATCCTTGAAGTTCTGGCTGGGGGTGAAACCGACGGAGGTCGAGGCGGGGATATCGATGGGCTCGCGGGTCGCGGGGTTGATGCCTTTGCGGGCCTTGCGGTGCTTCTTCTTGAAGGTTCCGAATCCGGTGATGGCGACTTTGTCGTCCTTCTGGACGCCCTCGGAGATGGTGTCGAGAACGATATCGACCACCTTGGTTGCGGTGGCCTTGGACTCGCCGAGCTGGGATGCGACGGCTTCGATCAGATCGCCTTTGTTCATGGATGACCTCAGAAAGGGATGTGCCGCGGGGGCGGCGGATGAATGAAAAAGATCAATACGGGCCAGCGTTTCGGCCCTGAGCGGCTGGCGGGGGGCCGAATGTACGCGAACTGATGCCTTGGTGAAAGTGCGTATTGACCAGTTTTGCCCGAAACCGTGCGATTCTCGGAAATCACTTGGGGCCGGGCGGGGGGCTCGGGTACAATGCCGGCGATGAGCGAGATCGATGATTCCAATGTTGTGACAATCACTTTGCCGGTCCCGGATCGCCGGACGGCCCAGCGCCCGAAGTACGAACAGGACCCGGACAAGCCATGGCTCTGGAATGTCGTGCTGCTCGATAGCGACGACCACAGCTATGAGTATGTGATGGAGCTGGCGATGCGCCTGTTCGGGTACCCCCTGGAACGGGCGTACAAGGCCGCGGCGAAGGTGGACAAGGACGGCCGGGCCGTCCTGCTGACGACCCACAAGGAACTGGCGGAACTGAAGATCGAGCAGATCCGCTCCTTCGGGCGCGACCCGCGGGTGTCGGAATGCTCGGGCGCGATGAGCGCGATCCTGGAGCCGGCGATGAGCACGGCCGACGAGAGCGATTGCCCCGGCGGGTGAGTTGATCGGCCGTGGAGTAGTCTTCGACCATGCCGGTCTCCAAACCGCTTGTGATTCAAACCGAAGAGTTGTCCGACGAAGCGGCGGCGTGGCTGGCTGCTCGCGCTGATCTGCGCGTGTGTGCGGCCGATGATCCGGCGTTCGGCGATCTGCTGCTCGAGGCGGCGGGGCTGGTCGTGCGGACCTACACCAAGGTCGATGGCGCGCTGCTCAAGCGAGCGCCGAACCTGAAGGTCGTGGGACGCGCGGGCGTCGCGATCGACAACATCGATGTGGCCGCCTGCCGCGAGCGGGGCGTGGAGGTGGTGCATACGCCGGACGCGAACACGCGCGCGGTGGTGGAGCTGGTCACGGCGTTCCTGCTCGATGCGATCCGGCCCCGGCTGTTCCTCGACAAGGCGCTGGCGAAGGAGGATTGGAAACGGGTGCGCGGAGAACTGGTCGGTCGGAGGCAGGCCTGCGAGATGATTCTTGGCGTGCTCGGCTTCGGCCGGATCGGCTCGAAGATCGCGCGCGTTGGGCAGGCGCTGGGGATGCGGGTGGTGTACTGCGATCTGCGCGACATACCCGAGCGCGAACGCGGCTATGACGCATCAGGAATCGGCGAACACGGGCGGCCCCAGCCCGTCTCGTTCGATCAGCTCTTCGAGTTCAGCGATGTCGTCTCGGTGCATGTCGACAACCGGCCCGAGAACAGGCGCATCGTGAATCTCGACGCCCTCAAGCGGCTGCCCGCGGGCGCGATCCTGATCAACACGGCGCGGGGGTTCGTGGTGGATCCGCTGGGAGTCGCGGCGTGGCTGCGCGATGATCCCTCTGCGCAGGCGATCCTGGATGTGCACGACCCGGAGCCGATCGAGGAGAACGCTCCGTTGCTGGAATTGCCGAACGCGCACCTGTCGCCTCACATCGGAGCTGCGACGCGCCTGGCACACGCGAACATGAGCTGGGTCGTGCGCGATGTCTGGCGGGTGCTATGCGGGGAGAAGCCGGAGTTCGCGGCGGGGGCATTGGTGCCGCAGCCGCGCGGGTGATCGGCTCATGGAGCTGAGGTACACTTCATTCATGATCCAACTCGGCGTCAATATCGATCACACCGCGACCGTCCGGCAGGCCCGTCGGGGCGTCGAGCCGGACCCGGTTCGGGCGGCCCATGAGGCGATCCTGGGCGGTGCGGACGGCATCACGGTGCATCTGCGCGAAGATCGACGGCACATCCAGGACCGCGATGTTCAGCGCCTGCGCGAGGCCCTGACGGGGACCGGGGTGAAGCTGAATCTGGAGATGGCGGCGACCGAGGAGATGGTCCGCATCGCTCGGGAGGTGAAGGCCGAGATCGCGATGCTCGTGCCGGAGGGGCGTGCGGAGATCACCACCGAGGGCGGGCTGGATGTGCTGGGCCAACGGGATCGGCTGGCGGATGTGGTGGCGGAACTCAAGGACGGCGGGCTGATCGTGTCGGCGTTCATCGATCCCGTGCCGCGCCAGATCGAGGTGGCGGCGGCGATCGGTTTCGATGTCTGCGAGGTCCACACCGGGCCGTACGCCCACGCGTTCGCGGAAGTGGGGGGCGATTTCCTGCACGAGAAGCTCAAGCGCGAACTTGCGGCGGTGCGTTCGGCGGGCGAGGCGATCCGCAGCGCGGGGATGCGCTTCAACGCGGGGCACGCGCTGAACTACCACAATGTGCAGCCGATCGCCGCACTCGAGGGGATCGCCGAGTTGCACATCGGGCACGCGATCGTCAGCCGCGCGATCTTCGACGGGCTGAGGAGCGCGGTGGCGGAGATGAAGCGGCTGATGGTGGGAGCGGCGGCTCAGTAGTTCCGATAGTTTTTGCCTTCCGAGTCTTGGTGTGGCGGTAGTGGAAGTAGCGTCGCTGCGAAGTCCAAGACCTTTCAGAATCTGCAAGTTTTTCTTGAATCCATATGCCGTAACCGCTACTTTCGTGTGCGAGTAATTGCAGCATCGATGCACGATGCATGTGACTCAAAGGAAAATTTACTCTGACAGGACTCATGGCAATGGCAGAAATCTTTGAGGCGATACTGGGTTTCTTTGCTGCGTACTGGTTTCCATTGCTCACATTCATCATCGGGTTCACTATCGGTAGCGCGATTTTCCTTTCAAGAGAACAAGAGCGGCTCGCCCGACTGACTCGGGGAATCGAAGTGCCCGAGGAGTGGAAAACGGGTCCGATCGATGTGGCGATGAATGGAAGGCCCATGTCCAAAGAAGAGATGTCTCAGTCCGCTTT
>CBFGVX010000108.1:0-7755 GCA_965652425.1 uncultured bacterium
ATCACCGAGATCGCCGCCCCGCTCGAAGTCTGCTTCGACCTGGCCCGGGACATCGACTTCCACACCCGCTCGCTCAGCGATACCGGCGAGCGGGCGGTGGCCGGACGCACGAGCGGGCTCATCGGGCCGGGCGAGTTGGTCACCTGGGAAGCGCGGCACCTGGGCATCCGCCAGCAGTTCACCGCCGAGGTCACGGAGTTCGACCGCCCAACCTTCTTCCGGGACGAAATGACGCGCGGCGCATTTCGATCGTTCACGCACGACCACCGATTCGAGGAGCGGGACGGTATGACGGTCATGACCGACGAGGTCGAGTTCCGGTCTCCGCTTGGACCTCTCGGGTGGCTTGTGAACGAGCTGTTCCTGACCGGCTATATGCGCCGCTTGCTGGAGAAGCGGTGTGAGGCGATCAAGCGGGAGGCGGAGGAGGACAGGTAGCGTTTCGCGCCGATTAATGGCTTGAGTAGTGTCGGCGCACAAGACTGACTGCAGCTCGGGTGATCTTGTAGTTTGGCGTACCATTCGATCCAAAGTCTGGGATCAACAGGCCTGCTCTAACGAGCGTCATTAGATCGTCGTCGACGAACCGGCCATCACTTGGTGAGTAGTTCTTGCCTTTTCCATCGGATACCAAGCAGACCCCTTCCATAGAGGTCGCTTTCGCAGCCATGGACCCTCCGGTTGAATCAAGCCATTGCAGTATCTCGAACGCCTGTGATGAGAGGCCAGCAGAGTGATCTATTGTGCGAACTATCTCACCCCAATCTGCGGTCGATCCGAGAACTAGATTCAAAATATCCTCTAGACGGCCGAATCGGTTCAGCAGCTCTTCGTGATTTGAGTTCAGCAACTGCTGGATAGCAGACATGAGTTCGCGATTGCCCTCGAGCATCGAGACAGCTTGCTCGTGGTCGCGACGTCTCAACCATTCAAGATATTCTTGGATAGTCGCCTGTTTCTGCGCGGCATTGCTCTGGGCTCGCTCTTGAAAAAAGGTGGCTAGTAGTCCAAAGACCGAACTGATCGAGGAGGAAACGGGGTCCAATCAACACCTCCGGAGCTACGTAGTTTGTTCCTCCCGTCGTATGGTCCGCGAGAGGGTTCCCTTCCGGCTCAAACTATTGAAAGGGACAGTCTACCAGCCGCGCAATGATGCACGCGAGTGACATTCCCGACTTGCAGGAGCACGGTGCTCGATTGCAGCCTGCCGATGCAATCAGATTGCCGTAAATTGATTGGTGTAATCAAGTTTGATGATAGTGAGCATTGAAGCTCTTAGTGGAGGATCGAAGGCCATGCAAGTTGAGTGCTCCATTTGCGGACGGCGATTACAAAGAGGCGAGTTCGGGCGGGTCGTTGACGCTCAGCCAGCCTGCCGCGAATGTGCGGACGAAGCGCGTCCAAGTTGTCCAAATTGCGGGGCTGATCTACCGAAGAAGCCTGGTCGAAAAACACGATGCAAGTCGTGCAGTCAACACATGTACATCCGATCGTCGCAAGGACTCTACCCAACGACAATAGTCACCGAGGATCAGGCATTCGAAGTCGATTGGTCGTATCGACTGGAAGGAATCGGTCTTTCGAAGGACGACTACACCGAGATTCGCCGGAGTTTGGAAGCCAGTGAAATGCCATTTGGGCCAAAGGATTATGTCTGGGCAGCGATTAACCGGGCGGTGCTGACCAATCCGGAAGAGGCTGAGTACACCAAGGCTCAGTTCTTGGCGGAGACGGGAAAGGACCCGACTAAAAATCTGATTCAGGCACGCAGGTATGCCCTCGAAGAGTGGAAAGCTCGAGGATCTGACCGGGTGACGATCAATTCACTTTCGTGTTGCACAGAATGCCGAGGCATGCATGGCGTTAGCGTGCGCATTGAGGATGCACTCGCCACTCCTCTCTTGCCGCAGACGAATTGCACGCATCGTCTCAGCGATGAATCAAAGTTTCCATTTTGCACCTGCTACTTCAGCCCGGAGTGGGAAGACTAAAACCCCGCCTGCCCCGGCGTCCTCGGGAACGGGATCACATCGCGGATGTTGCCCATGCCCGTCACGAACTGCACCAGGCGCTCGAAGCCGAGGCCGAAGCCGGCGTGGGGGACCGTGCCGTAGCGGCGGAGGTCGCGGTACCACCAGTAGTCTTCCTTGTGCAGGCCCATCTCCTCGAGGCGACGGTCGAGCACATCCAGCCGCTCCTCGCGCTGCGAGCCGCCGATGATCTCGCCGATGCCGGGCGCGAGCACATCCATCGCGGCGACGGTCTCCCGGCCGTCCGGCCCGGCCTTGTCGGGTCCGTTGACACGCATGTAGAAGGCCTTGATGTCCTTCGGGTAGTCGTGCACGATCACCGGGGCCTTGAAATGCTCCTCCGTCAGGTAGCGCTCGTGCTCGCTCTGCAGGTCGCTGCCCCACGACACGGGGAACTCGAACTTCTGGCGTCCCTTCTTGTCGGGCTTGTTGGCCTCTTCGAGGATCCTTATGGCCTCGGTGTACGACACGCGCTTGAAGTCGCTGTCGATGATGTGCTGCAGCCGCTCGATCGCGCTGGGCTCGATCCGCTCGGCGAAGAAGGCCATGTCGTCGGGGCGCTCCTCAAGCACGGCCTTGAAGAGGTAGCGCAGGAAGTCTTCGGCGAGCTGCATGTCGTCGTTCAGGTCCGCGAACGCGATCTCCGGCTCGATCATCCAGAACTCGGCCAGGTGGCGGCTGGTGTTGGAGTTCTCGGCCCGGAAGGTCGGCCCGAAGGTGTAGACATTGGTCAGCGCCGCGCAGTAGGTCTCGACATTGAGCTGCCCCGACACCGTCAGCATCGCCTCGCGACCGAAGAAGTCCTCGGAGAAGTCGCACGCGCCGTCCTCGGTCCGCGGCAGGTTCGCGAAGTCCAGCGTGCTCACACGGAACATCTCGCCCGCGCCCTCGCAGTCGCTGGCGGTGATGATCGGCGTGTGGATCCAGGAGAAGCCCCGCTCGTGGTAGAAGCGGTGCACCGCCTGTGCGAGGCAGTTGCGGACTCTGGCGACGGCACCGAAGGTGTTGGTCCGCACGCGCAGGTGGGCGACTTCGCGCAGGTACTCGAAGGTGTGGCGCTTCGCGGAAACCGGGTAGGTGTCCGGGTCGTCCACCCAGCCGAGGACCGTGATCGAGTCGGCCTTGAGCTCGACCGACTGGCCCTTGCCCTGCGACTCGACCAGCTCGCCCGTCGCCTCGATCGAGCAGCCGGTGGTCAGCTTGGTGACCTCGCTCTGGTAGTTGGGCAGGTCCGCCGGGGCGACGATCTGCACATCCGCGAAGCCCGAGCCGTCGTTCAGGTTGATGAACGACAGGCCGGCCTTGGAATCCCGCCGCGTGCGAACCCACCCCTTCAGGGTGGTCTTGGTGCCGGGCTGGGCTTTGAGAGCATCACATACACGAAGCCAGGTCATACGAACTCCTCGCTGAGGCGAGAGAATGGTGGGATTCTTCAGCAGCAGCGGGGAGTGTACCCGTCCCCGCCCGGCTTGTGTCCGGCGGGTTCAGGGGCTTGGTATCCGGCGAGATCGACCGGAATAAGTTGGGGTCGTTCCTGATTGTTCCCCCGTCCTCAGCCCCGGGGCTTGCATCTGTACGCCTGCGCAGGTGTACAGTGTTGGACAGGAATCGATGACTTTCGCGGCAGCGCAAAGGCCTGCCGCACGCACGCGACACACGCTGGCATGTGACCGGCCCTCGCGTCGACCCAGTGAAAGGTATAGCCCATGAAATCATTTTCGATGACCGCCGCGGCACTCTTTGCCGCCGGGGCCTCGTTCGCCATCACCGCTCCGGCGCTCGCCGCCGACGAGATCTGGATCGAGGACAACATGCCCGCCGCCCTCGAAAAGGCCAAGGCCGAGGGCAAGGACATACTCATCGACTTCACCGGCACCGACTGGTGCGTCTGGTGCATCCGCCTGAAGGACGAGGTGTTCTCCAAGTCCGAGTTCAAGGAAACCGTTCCCGACAACTTCGTGCTCGTCATGCTCGATTTCCCGAATCAGAAGCCCCAGACCGATGAGGTCAAGGCCCACAACCAGGAATGGCAGCAGAAGTTCAACATCCGCGGCTACCCGACCATCGTGCTGACCGACTCCAACGGCGAGGAATACGCCCGCACCGGCTACCGCCAGGGCGGACCCACTCCCTATGTCGAGCACCTCGAAACACTGCGCGATGGCAAGAAGAAGCGCGATGAGGCCCTGAAGGCCGCCGAGAACGCCGAGGGCATCGAGAAGGCCCGCCATCTCGACGCCGCGATGTCCATCGAGGACATCGTCGTTCCCAACCGCGAAGAGAAGATGAAGCAGATCATCGCCCTCGACGCGAACAACGAAGCCGGTCTGAAGGCCAAGTACGAGAAGGAACTGAAGCAGCTCCAGCTCGAGAACGCCTTCACCGAGGTGGAGAACCTCTTTGGCGCTCGCAAGACCGATGAAGCGCTCGCCAAGCTCGACGAGATCGAAGCCAACTACGAACTCGACGAGGAGAACTACATGAACCTCGTCGGCATGCGCGTGTCGCTGCTGATCAACACCGGCAAGACCGATGCCGCCGAGAAGGCCATCGAGAACGCCATGAGCCGCGAAGGTCTCAGCGCCGAGCAGCGTCAGATGATCGCGGTCAACCGCATCAACATCGCCTTCCCGACGGGGGACAACGCTCGCATCCGTCAGGTGGCCCAGGAGATCATCGATATCGCCCCCGATACCGAGCTCTCCGCCCAGATCCGCAACTTCCTCGCTGGCCTGCCCAGCGAAGACGAGGGTTGATCTCAGCCAGCCGCGACCCGCGGCCAAGTCAGCAAAAAACGAACAGGGCCCGACGGTGAGTCGGGCCCTGTTTCGTTGGTGGGTTCGCAATCCTGATGATCCCAACCGAGCCGAGAAAGGTCGCCGAGGGCTCGGCGCGCCCGTGGAACCGGCAGCCCCCGGACGACCCGGCGGGGAGCACGCGTGGCCAACCCGCCGAGCCGAAGATACGCGCAGAATCCTCGAAGAAAACCGGTCTTTTCCGCCGCGGTGACACCCTGTTGTCACCCAGTGACATACAGCGGTCATAGAACCGATCCCGAACATCGATCGATATCAACACGCCGCCCACAGCGAACGCGCACGAAAAAGCCCCGCGTCGGCGGGGCTTGATGGAACGGTCATCGGGGTGCCGCTCAGCCGCGGGCGGGCGTGAGCAGGTCCTCGGGGCGCTTGAGCAGCTCAACGATCCGAGCGAGGCAGCGGGCCGCGGCGGCGCCGTCCACCGAGCGGTGGTCGCAGGTCAGACTCATCGGCAAGAGCTTGGCGATGCGGATCGCACCGCGATCGGCGACGACACCCTCGTACACCCGACCGACCGCGAGGATCGCGACCTCGGGGTAGTTGATGATCGGCGTCGCGTACTTGCCGGCGTAGCTGCCGACATTGCTGATCGTGAAGGTCGAGCCCATCAGGCGCTCGCGAGGCACCGAACGGTCACGGGTCATCCGGGCGAGATCGGTGATCTGGCGTCCGAGTTCGAGCACACCCATGTCGTCGGCGTGCGGGATGACCGGTACGGCGAGGCCGTGCTCGGTGTCGGTCGCCATGCCGATGTGGACCCGCTTGTGGCGGATGATCTGCTCGTTCTCGTCGTCGATGTACGCGTTGAGCTCCGGGAAGTCCTGAAGGGCCCGGCAGACGGCGCTGATCACGAAGGGCAGGAAACTGACCTTCTCGCCGCTGGCTTTGGCCATCTGCTTGCGGGTGTGGTCGAGTTCGGTGACATCGGCGTCGTCCATGACCGAGAAGTGCACCGCGCGGTCCACGGACTCGCGCAGGCGGTTGGCGATGGTCCGCCGTACGCCGCGCACCGGGATGATCGTCGAATCGCCCTGCACATCGGGGATGAGCACCGGCGGGCGCTCGACGACCTGCTGCTGAGGCACGGTGGTCGCGAGGTTGCTGGAGCTCTGCTTCTGGGGCTGCGGGGCGGGCTTGGTGGGCTGCGGGGCCGGGGCCTGCTGACGGGGCGTTTCGCTCCTCGGTGCGGGTTTGGCTTGCCCGTTGTTCGACGAACCGCCGCCCGCCGCTGCGCGGACATCCTTCTCGGTCACGCGACCGGCGATGCCGGTGCCCTGCACGCTGTCGATGTTCACGCCGAGGTCGCGTGCGATACGGCGCACGGCCGGGGTCGCCAAGGCCTTGCCCTCCTGGGCGCTGACCGCGCCGAGCGATCCGCTCATGGTGCCGACGACGGTCCCGTCGTCCTCGCGCTCTTCCTGACCGGCGGCTTCCGCCTGCACGGCCTGCTTCGCGCCGCTCTGCGTCGGGTCCGGAGTCGACGCCTCTTCGCCGCCTTCGCTCTCGTAGGTCCACGCCGGGTTGCCGACCTTCAGGATCTCGCCGACCTCGCCGAACAGCTCCTTGATGACTCCCGCGCGAGGCGAGGGCACTTCAACGAGCGCCTTGTCGGTCTCCATCTCCGCCACGATGTCGTGCTCTTCGACATGGTCGCCGGGCTTGACCTTCCAGGAGATCAGCTCGGCCTCGTGCACGCCTTCGCCGAGGTCGGGAAGGATGAAGACATTGGGATCGGAAGAGACATGTCCGGCCATTCGAAAATCCTCTCAACGCGGCGGAAACGGGGGAACCACAGCCACCGGGAATCGGCGCTCGATCCGGCGTTCGCCGCACCTGGTCGGGGGTTTGTGCGGGTATTCGCGAGCGTCCGATTGTAGCATGAGACGATGGCTCAGGCAGACCCCGTACCCGCACCACCTCCGGTCCCTTTCGCCCCGTGGGAAATCGCGGAAATCGAGGGGCGTCGGCAGGCCGAGGTCGTCCGGACCCTGTCCAAGGAACACCGCGCCTGGGCCGGCGGGATCGCGGCGTTCGACGAACCCGGATCGTGGGTCAATCAGGTCATCCACGCCGGCTCGGCGGGCGAGGTGACGCTGGCCGAGGTCGAGGACATCGCCTCATGGTTCGAAGAGCGGGGGGCCGAACCGAAGATCGTGATCACGCCCTACGCCCATCCATCCCTTCGTCGGTCGCTGGCCGGGGCGGGGTTCGTCCTCAAGACGATCGAAACGCTGCTGGTCGCCGACCTGACCGGGGTCGCCGTCGAACCCGCTTTGCCCGATGGCCTGTCGCTGCACCGCATCGACAAGTCGGATGCGGCGGATGTCGAGCGATACGCCGCGTTCGCCTCGCGGATTCACTTCGGCGAAGAACCGAGCCGGACGCTGGTGGACACGCTCAGGCGCGCGGTGCTCCATCCGCGCTCGATCAACCACCTGCTGCTCGACGGCGAGACCCTCGTCGCAGTCTGCGGCTGCGAGCGATTCGAGCACCTCGGCGCGCTCTGGGACGGCGCCGTGGCGGAGTCACACCGACGACGGGGCCTCCAGCGGCTGATGATCGAGATTCGGCTCCACATCCTGCGCGACCTCGGCCTGCGCTGGGCCACCATCGCCAGCGAACCGACGATCGGCACCGAGCGGAATGCCCTGCGAGCGGGCATGCGCCCGGCGTACCCGCGCCTGGAGATGATCCGGCCGGGGGAGGGTCTGGTGCCGAGCCCGTGAGATCAACCGCCGTTGTCGTCGGGCAGCGGCTTGCTGACCCGGAACGAGCGGTGGGGGCCGTAGCGAAACTCCTGCTTTGTGAAGGGCACGCCCAGATACGCCGCGAGCCAATGGCCGACGCGATCCGCATCCGTCGTGGTGAGCAGATGAACATGGCGATCATGCTTCAGATCATCGACG
>CBFGVX010000109.1:0-7434 GCA_965652425.1 uncultured bacterium
AGGCGCACCTGGGCTACGCCCAGGCTGTTCCACACCCAGCCCGGCGCATCGCCCCGCGAACTTCCGATCCTCGGCGTCAGCCCCGTCGGCGGCACGCTGCGCTGGTACCTCGACCACGCCGCCTGCCCGGTCGGCTGATCGGGTTCAGCCCTGAATATCCAAGTGGTGCGCCGCCGGCTTCGTCGAGGCCAGACCGTCCCGGTACGGGTCGTAGATCGCCTTCTGCTTGCGATCTTCGCTGGTTTCCTCACTGGCATTGCCCCGCACCTCGCGCGGCGCGTCCACCTCGGTCACTTCCGGTGTCGAGAACTCCGCCTGATCGGCGCCGCGCTTGACCCCGCCCTTGGCGATCGCCCGGCGCTGGTCCTCCTTCTCGCGCGCGATGCGCTTCTCCTGGGCCCCGACACCCAGGGCCTTCAGCGGGATGATCGTTCCGACGAGGGGCATGCTCCTGATATCGGCCCGCCCGCATTCGGCGCTGGAACGGATCGTTGCCCAAATGCCCTGCAGAAACGAAGGCCCCGCAAAACCAGTCAACTCGACCGGGTTTGACGCGCACCGGGCTTGCGGGTGAGGCCGATAAGCCGCTCAGGCGTGGGCCGAGCGCATCGAATCGGCGAGGGCCCGAACACGCTCGATCGCGGGGCCGAACGAGGGCCGGTCATCGCCGCAGGTCATCGCCAGTCCCAGGGCCCGGTCGGCCCGCTCGACGACGCGCCGAACCGCATCCGGGCCAGAGAGTGCCCGCGAGTGCAGGTCGCTCATGTTGTCGTAGACATCCCCGAGCTTGATCAGTCGCGCCCGCCAGTCGGCCCGGGCGAGCTGGTCGTCGTAGGCCGGTTCGCGCTCGGCTTCGGGCAGGCGGGCGTCCTTGCTGAGAGCCGCGACCACCCGCGCGACCCGTTCGCCGAACTCCTCGGCGATCTCGTCGAAGTCCGTCTCCCCGTCTTCGATCACATCGTGCAGCAGTGCCGCGGCGATCGCTTCCTCGTCGGTCTCGCCGAACACCAAGGCCACCGTCAGCGCGACGCGGAAGGGATGCGCGACATACGGCGTCCGGCCGTCCTTCCGCTGCTGATGCTCGTGCGCCCGTGCGGCGAACGATGCCGCCCGCTGCCAGAGGTCGCCCGGATGTCCGGTGAGTCCGCTCATGCCGTCCCTCTCCGCTCGAGCAGCACCAGCGCGTGCACCTCGATCGCCCGTCCCTCGCCGATCGCGTCCACGCCCTCGTGGCTCTTGCCCTTGAGGTTGACCCGACCCGGCTCGACATCGAGTGCCGCGGCGATCGAGAACTTCAGCCGTTCTCGCAGCGGCTTCAGGCGCGGGCGCTCGAGAATCACCGTGCAGTCGAGGTTGCCCAGCGCGTACCCGGCCTCTCGCACCCGACGCATCGCCTCGCGCACAAAGTCGATCGACGCCCGGCCGTCGTTGGCCGGATCGTCATCGGGGAACAGGGTGCCGATGTCGTCCTGACCCAAAGCCCCCAGCAGCGCATCGGTAATCGCGTGGAACACCGCATCGCCATCGGAATGGCCGACCGGGCCCCGATCGCTCTCGATGCGAACCCCGGCAAGGATCAGAGGGCGACCACCGCGGTTCGAGCCGGCTCCGGGATCGACCGGTTCGAGGCGGTGCAGGTCGTAGCCGTGACCGATGCGCATGGTGAGTATCCTCTTCCCGGTGGTCGGGGATCGGCAGCGGGGGCCGAAAGAACGCGATTTCAGTCCAGTTCCGACCCGCCGCTGGACGATGACTCCCTCGGGGCAGAACCCGCCCGCTCAGGGTATCGTAGACATCCGGCCGAAACCATCGGCCTCGAAGAGCCAACCTTCCACCCCGCCGCGGAGGCGAGATGATCCTCAACCGTCGCTCGAACCGTTCCACCGTCCGCGCTGGCCTGCTGTGCGCAGCCGCGATCGTCACCGCCAGCACGCTTTGCGGCTGCATGGGCGGCAACACCTACTCCGGGCGCTCGGCCGACCGCTATCGCTACGAGTCGACCTCGTATTCCCCCAAGACCATCTCCCTGCTCGACACCCGCACCGGCGAAACCGCCTGGTCGGTCGATGTCCCCGTCGGGCAGGCCATCCAGATCGCCTTCAGTAAGGGCACCGGCCCCAACGAGTACCGCCCCGACGAGATCCGCTGGGAGATGGCCCCGATCGATCGCTACATCGTCTCGCCGACCAACAGCCAGCCCTGCCCGCCCTCCTACAGCCGCCTGATCGTCATGACCGAGCGGGCCAAACCCGAGGCCGTCGGCGTCAACCCCGACCCACGCTGGAACGAAAAATCCGACTACGAGAACTGATCGCCCGATCACGCCAACAGACGATTGCATGAAAAACCCCGCCTTCGCAGGCGGGGTCGTTTGTTTTCCGGTCAGCGCGGCTCAGCCGATTACTCGCGGTTGAGCTTGGTCAGCAGACGCAGCACCTCGATGTATAGCCATACCAGCGTGACGAGCAGCGCCATGCTGCTGAACCACTCCATGTAGCGAGGAGCGCGGTTCTTCACGGCGACATTGATCTGGTCGAAGTCCAGCACGAGGTTGGCCGAGGCCAAGCCCACCAGCAGCAGCGAGAAGCCGACGGAGATCAGACCGCCGTTGCTGGGGTCGTACACGCTGGCGAGACTGAACGAGTCGAAAATCAGCGCTGCGCCCATCGCCACCAGACCGTACAGGCAGACACCCAGCGTGCCCACGATCGTGATGTTGTAAAACAGCTTGTTCGGGCGAACCAGCTTCATCGAGTACGCCGCGAGCAGGCCTCCGAAGATGCCGAAGGTCAGGAGACCCGCGTTCAGAATCAGCCCGGTGTTGGGTGTAAACGCGTTCCCATCGGTCGCTGTAGCGAACCGGGTCGCGTAGAACGCGGAGATACCGCCCACAAACGCACCCTCGCACGCCGCGTAAGGCAACGCGGTGAAGGTCGAGATCTGCGGCTTGAACATCGTGACCAGGAAGAGCAGCAGACCGCCGATCACGCCGCCGAGTAGGCTGCCCATCATCACGCCGTTGTTGGCAACGATCTCTCCGGCTTCGTTCGTGCCGATGTCGCTCAGGCCCCAAACGCCCATCGCCACCACGCCGCACACGCCGATCAGCATCGCCGACTTCGTCACCGTGCCGTTGATGGTCATCGTCGATGGGCGAGACTCCTGCGAAGCCCGCCGGGCCGCGGCGAGCGAGTCGTCGGTGCCGAACTGCTGGGACGGACCAAGGTCATCCCAGGTCTGGGCCGGCTTGTACGCGTCGTTATTGAAAGCAGGGTTCGAGGTCCGGAACATTCGGTTCATTCTCCTGGCCGGCGGCCATATCAGGGTGGTCGCTCCACAGCGCGGCCCTCTCTGGGGCCTTCTCATGCACTGACGATCAGTATATATCGGCGGTTCGCCGCTCCGAAGCGTATTCCGGACAGATTCGCAGGATTCGTTCGGGCGTGCCGGTCTACTCCGCTTCCTTCGCGCTGCGAAGCAGCTGCACCGCCAGCGGGAGCGTGGACAGCAGATCCGAGGCGAGCATCCCCCCCCGGGCCCCGTTGTGGCCTCGCGACCACTCGACCGCCGCCAGGTTGTGGGCCGCAACCCCGAGGCACGCCAACTCGAACAGCCCGATCCGGCCTTCCTGCTCGCTCGCGACCGCATGGCTGCCCCGCATCGCCGGCAGACGGTGATGCTGCGAGATGAACCCGGCCAGGACCCCGGAAAGAATATCTCCCGATCCCCCAGTTGAGAGAAGGGGATTCGGCCGGCGCAGCGTCCAGGTCTGAAGCCCGTCGGACACCGAGGTCGTCGCCCCCTTGAGCACCACGATGCAGCCCATCTTGCGAGCCAACTGGGCCGCGGCTTCGGGCTGCTGGTCCGGGTTCGACCCGTCCAGCGTGATCGCCCCATGGGCCACATTCGTCGCCAGCCGCCGGAACTCGACCGGGTGGGGCGTCAGCACGCACGGCGCCGAGATCTGGTTGTGGATGTCCGGCAGCTGCGCGAGCAGGTTCAGCGCATCCGCATCCACCACCACCGGCACATCGTGCTGCGCCAGGAGCCGCAGCGTCATCGCTTTCGCGCCATCGCTCATCCCAAGCCCCGGCCCGACCACCACCGCCATCGACTTGTCGCAGAGATGGTCCACGATCGGAGCCGCATCGTGTCCCACTGTCTGGCCGGCCGAATCCACGGGCAACGCGTGCCCGATGGCCTCCGGCGCGAGCGCGAGCGCGGATTGCATCAGCGGGGCCGGAACCGCCATGCGGGCCATGCCCGCGCCGGCCCGTAGCGCCGCCCGCGCGGCAAGCGTGGGGGCCCCGAGCATCATCGGATACCGCCCATTCGCAGAACCCATCGACCCGCCGATCACCGAGACCGTCCCGAAGGTGCCCTTGTGACCGGCATCGGGCCGACGAGGCAGCAGCCGAGGCAGACTGACCCCCGCCGCGTTCACGGATTTTCCGGTGGACTGCCTACCTTGCTCCTGACCACTCATGGTGTGGAGGATAGCCGATCGATTACCAACTCGGCGCAAAGAAAATGAAGGCCAGCACCACCGCCCACAGCACCCCGGCCCCGATCAGCACACCGCCCACGATCGCCACGAACCAGATCTGAAAATACAGACCCGCGCCGCAGATGAGCGCTCCGATGATGATCAGCCCAAGGATCGCCATCGCCTGAAACAGCGCCATCCCCAGCAGCTTCCCGGTTTCCTTGGCGATCTCGCCACCGGTCTCTCGAAGGAACGATGGTTCGGGTTTCTGCGGCGTTTGAGTCATGGCAGGTTCTCCTCTGCTCGCATGCTACACGCATCTTTCGAGAATCAGCGCCGAATTTTTCGCGCCGAACGCCAGGCAGTTGATCAGGGCCCGCCGCGCCTCGGTCGCCCTCGCCTCATTCGGCGTGTAGTCCAGATCGCAGGCCGGGTCCGGTTCGCGCAGGTTGATCGTCGGCACCGAGAACGGCCCCCCGCCGTCCAGCCCGATCATCGCCCCCAGCGTCGCCACCACCGACGCCGCCCCGCACGCCCCCTGCGGGTGCCCGATGGCCCCCTTCACCGAGTGGCCCACCAGCCGGTCGGCGTACTCGCCGAACGCCGCCCGGACCATCCGCGTCTCGAGCTCATCGTTCACCGGCGTCGCCGTGCCGTGGTAGTGCACCATCTCGATATCCGGCGGCCTCAGCCCGGCATCCTCGATCGCCTCCCGGATCGCCCGCACACCCTCCGCGGCATCCGGTGCAGGCCTCACCCGGTGAAACGCATCGCAGGTCGAGCCGTACCCCAAGAGCCGCCCCAACGGCTTCGCGCCCCGGCGCGCGGCGTGCCGCGGCGATTCCAGCACAGCCGCCCACGCCCCCTCGCCCAGCACAAACCCGTCGCGGGTCCGGTCGAACGGGCGAGCCATCGTCGCCGGGTCCTCGCCGGTCTCGCTGGGGTCGCGCGTCGAGATCACGCCCAGCAGTTCCATCCCAAGCACCGTCTCCCAGCGCAGGTGCGCATCCGCACCGACCACGACGACGCACTCGGGCGAACCGGGCCTTTCCGAGCGGATCAGTTCCAGCGCCATCCCGAATGCGTCAGACGCCGAAGCGCAGCCGTCGGAGATGCACAGCGAAGGCCCCCGCGCCCCGATCCGGATCGACAGTTCCCCCGCCAGATTCCCGTGCGTCGCGTTGGTGATGGTCCACAGCGACGGGTTCCGCCCCTTCCGGTCCTCGCCTCCGGCGTAGGCCGTGTGCGCCTGGTCGAGCGTGAAGTCGATACCCCCCGCTCCGGTACCGAGGATCAGCCCGACCCGGCGTGCGGCATCGAGATCCGCCTTGGATTCGTCATCCGGAATATCGAGCCCGGCATGGGCGATCGCTTCCTGCACCGTCGCCAGTGCCATCGGAACGCACCGTGGGAGCCGCTTCTGGTCCGCCGCCGACAACACTGCACCCGGATCAAAGTCGAAGCAATCCGCCACCACCCGCGACTTGATCCGCGCCGTATCGAACCCGATCGGCCGCACACCGCTCCGCCCTGCCCGCAGCCCGGCGATGTAGCGACCCACGCCCAGCCCCAAAGGTGAGACGGCACCGAGGCCGGTGATGATGGCAGCGCGATCGTCGATGGCGGAGTGTTGCCTGTTTCCCCATCCCGCGGCAAGTCTCTCATCCTTCATTCCGGGAAATCGTGCAGAGTCGACGCCAAGTGCAAACCTGCCAGATCGGCAGCACTCCCGGCTTCTGGCAGAGCGGTGTCGCCCCTGAGCACCCCGGATTCCGCCCGTTATGGCACGGAGTTCGCACCCAAGCATGCCGTTCCGGTGCCACCGACAGGCCGGGACAGGTCTCTATCGCAGGGGCCTATAATCTGTCGGCAACCTCGTCAGAGGTCCGCTTTGAGTCGGATTCGGCGCGCGAAAACGCCGAAGAGATGGCTTGGCGCGGGTCGCTGATCTCCGCCGCTGCCTGAGCGTCCGCCGGGAATGCCCCCGTCGGACCAGCACAAAGGACGAGTTATGTTTGAACGCTTCACCGATCGAGCCCGCAAAGTCATGGCCCTGGCCAACCAGGAAGCCCAGCGGTTCAATCACGAATACATCGGGACCGAGCACATCCTGCTCGGCCTCGTCAAAGAAGGTTCCGGCGTCGGAGCCAATGTCCTCAAGAATCTCGGCGTGGACCTGCGCAAGGTCCGCCTCGAAGTCGAGAAACTCGTCCACTCCGGCCCCGATATGGTCACCATGGGCAAGTTGCCCCAGACCCCCCGGGCCAAGAAGGTGATCGAGTACGCCATCGAGGAAGCCCGCAACCTCAACCACAACTATGTCGGCACCGAGCACCTGCTGCTTGGCCTGCTCCGTGAGCACGACGGCGTCGCCGCCCAGGTCCTCATGAACCTCGGCCTCAAGCTCGAGGAAGTCCGCGAAGAGGTGCTCAACCTCCTCGGCGCGGGCATGGACAAGGAAGGCGGCGAGATGGCCGGCGACCCCTCCGCCGGTCAGGGCGGCCCCGGCGGACAGCGCCAGGGCGGCAAGGGCACTTCCAAAACCCCCGCCCTCGACTCCTTCGGCCGCGATCTCACCGCGCTGGCCAAGGAAGGCGGGCTCGACCCCGTCATCGGGCGCGAGCGCGAGATCGAGCGCGTCATCCAGGTCCTGTGCCGTCGCACCAAGAACAACCCCGTCCTGCTCGGCGAGGCCGGCGTCGGCAAGACCGCCATCGTCGAAGGCCTCGCGCAGGCGATCGTCAACCAGGAAGTCCCCGACCTCCTGCACGACCGCCGCCTCGTCGTGCTCGACCTCGCCATGATGGTCGCCGGCACCAAGTACCGCGGCCAGTTCGAGGAGCGCATCAAGGCGGTCATGAACGAAGTCCGGCGCGCCCAGAACCTCATCCTCTTCATCGACGAACTGCACACGCTGGTCGGCGCCGGCGGCGCCGAGGGCGCGATCG
>CBFGVX010000110.1:0-7417 GCA_965652425.1 uncultured bacterium
CAACCGCACGCTGAAGTGGAAGAATGGCAGCCCGACGATGCGCTCCTGCCCGAGTTCTGCTCGAAACCGTTGCCGCGTCTGACGAGGCAGCCGGTGCCCGGCAATTACATGGAAACGCGCCTGATCCCCGGCCCGGTCGGAAAAACCGGGGCGACCACTCTGGCGTTCGGGGAGGTCTACCGTTCGATCGCGCCACGATACAGAGACCAGCAGCCCGACGACGATGCGAAGTTCTATGTCCGTCTGCGCACCCCGGCCGAGCATTTCGTCGGGGTCATGCTCGTCCAGCGGGGGATCTATACAGATCGCAAGCCGACCTTCGGTGTGTACGGCGAACTCGATGCGGAACTGCACCACCCCGCCAAGCTCAGCGATCATCAGCCGTTGCCCGCCGAAGCCGAACTCGAACATATGGGTCGGGCCGATGGACCGATCGTCTGGGCGCACGAAGTTCCGGCGTTGGGCGGGCTGATCGAACACGCGCTCGAGAAGCTCGACTGGCCGAGTGAGGAGTTCGAGGTGTACCAGGTCCGCCAGTCCTACCCGATCCTCCGATCGGTCGCGATCACCGGATTCCAGGTTCCCAAGCGTCCGCACTGAACGGGCCAATCCCCGGTGTAGAATGGGCGCATGTTCGGAACGAAAAGGAACATCACGAGCGACGGCCCGCTGGTCCTGCTCGTTGGTCACTGCGGCTTCGACTCCGGCGGCCTCGAGCGTGCGGTGCAGAGCGCAGCGCCCGACGCACGCGTCGAGGGCGTGAACAGCCGCAAGGCGCTCGAAGCGAAGCTCGGCGAGGCGTCGCTGCTGCTCATCAACCGTAAGCTCGACGGCTCCTTCGGCGTGCCGATGGGCGAGCACGGCGACGGCGTTGAACTGGTGCGCGAACTCACCACCAACGAAAGCGCTCCGGCTTGCATCGTCATCAGCAACTTCCCCGAAGCTCAACAGGCCGCGGAGGAAGCGGGGGCGCTGCCGGGCTTCGGCAAGAAGGATGTCAGGGCTGAGTCAGCGGCGCAGTCGATTCGAGAGGCGCTGAAATCCAAAGAAAAAAAGCCATCCTGAGCGGACGGCCTTTTCAAGTCACTCTCGACGGCAGACTCACCGCTCCACAATCATCGCCACCGCGTTTCCGCCGCCGAGGCACAGGGCCGCAAGGCCGCGCTTCGCGTCGGTGCGGATCATGTTGTGCAGCAGCGTCACCAGCACGCGGGCGCCCGAAGCGCCGATCGGGTGGCCGATGGCGATCGCGCCGCCGGCGATGTTGACCTTGTCCATCGGCACGCCGCCGTGCTTGATGTTGTGGATCGACTGCGCGGCGAAGGCCTCGTTCAACTCGAACAGGTCGATGTCGCTCATCTTCAGGCCCGCCTTCTCGATCACCGCAGGGACCGCCAGCGCGGGGGCGGTGAAGATCGCCTTCGGGGCAACGCCGGAGGTGTGGTAGGCGACGATCCGCGCCAAGGGCTTCGCGCCCAGCGCATCGGCCTTGGCCTGCGAGGCGACGACCACCGCCGCGGCACCGTCGTTGATCGTCGAGGCGTTGCCCGCCGTCACTGAGCCGTCCTTCTCGAAGGCCGGGCGCAGCTTGCCGAGGCCCTCGGCGGTGGTGTCGGCGCGGATGCCCTCGTCCTGCGACACGCCGCCCTCGGGGCCGGGGACCTTGCGATTGCCGACCTGCTCGCCGGTCAGCGCGATGATCTCGTCCTTGAACCAGCCCTCGCTCTGCGCCTTGGCGGCCTTCTGCTGGCTCTTCGCGGCGAACTCGTCCTGCTCCTCGCGTGTGATGCCGTACTCACGCGCGACCCAGTCGGCGGAGTTGCCCATCATGCACAGCTCGAACGCGCAGAACAGGCCATCGTGCGCCATGGAGTCCTTCATCGGGGCCTCACCGAATTTCACGCCGTTGCGCACATGCGCGAAGTGGGGGGCCATCGTCATGTTCTCTTGGCCGCCCGCGACGACGAGCTGGTTGTCGCCCGCCTTGATCGACTGAGCGGCCAGCATGACTGCCTGCAGGCCCGAGCCGCAGACCTTGTTGATAGTCATGCTGTTGAGGGTGTCGGGGAGTCCTGCGCCGAGGCCGGCCTGGCGAGCGGGGTTCTGGCCGCACCCCGCCTGCACGACATGGCCCATGATGCACTCATCGACATGCTCGCCGGCCTTGTCGCCCGCCAGCGCATCGACCGAGTCCAGAGCGCCACGGATGGCGTACGAGCCGAGCTTGGTCGCCGGGGTCGAGGACAGGCCGCCGAAGAAACGGCCGACAGGGGTGCGCTTGGCGGCGAGAATGACAGGGCTGGTCGAGGCGTCGGACATCGGTCAAGGTCTCCGGTTGTGGGGTAGGAATAGCTCGCGGCGGGGCCGGGAGGAAGGGCCATTGTGACAAAATCGCTCGCGTGGTGCAGGCGAACGAGCGTAGGCCTCCCGGACACCGTTCGGTCGGCGGGCGAGGGCGAAATCCCGCCGCGTTCCTGGCCCGGACGCGGTACCCTATGCGGTCCCGCCGGGGTGGATTCCCCCGGCCGAGATCGACCCTTCAAACCAGAGAGAACCATGCCAGCGACTTCCACGGAATCGTTCGTCCATCTTCCCGCCGACTCCAACCAGGCGCTGGGGATTGCCCGCTACGCCATCGACTTCATGTCCGGCAAGCTCGGCGACGGCCCCGCCGACTCGGTCTGGAAGAAGACCGAACTCTTCCACACCGACAGCGTGTTCTGCGGCCTGTCGGCGCTGGCCCTCGGCACCAACGCCCCGACCCTGCTGCGCGAGGAAGCCCTGAGCTACCCCTCGGCCGGAGTCGGCGGCTACCTCGGACGCTCGACCATGCACGGCGCGACACCCTTCGGCACCAGCCAGCGGGTCAAGGCCGAGAAGGCCGTCGTCGCGAACTCCTCCGCCGTGCGCGAGTGGGACTCCAACGGCACGAACTTCGGCTACGACCCCGCCCGCGGCAATGTCGCTGGTGAGTTCGGCCACAACGACTTCTACCCCGTCTGCCTCGCAGCCGCCCAGATGCTCGGGCCCGACGCCGGCGGCACCGGCGAGTACGCGCTGCGGGGCATGATCTGCCTCGACGAGATCCGCGGGCGCCTGGCCGAGTGCTTCAGCTTGAAGAGCTACAAGATCGACCATGTCGTCCACGGCGCGATCGCCAGCGCTGCCACCTTTGGCGCGATGGTCGGCGCGACCGAAGAGCAGATCGAGTCGGCCATCGGCATGGTCGTCGCCCACTACATCCCGTGGCGCGCCATCCGCGCCGGCAAGCAGCTTTCCGACTCCAAGGGCGCGAGCGCGGCGATCTCCACCGAAATGGCCGTTCTGAGTCTGAAACGCTCGATGGCCGGCTTCGTCGGCCCGCGTGACATCTTCCGCAACCCCGAAGCCATCTTCCGCTTCTTCGAGCCCACCACCGAGGGCGCCAAGCGCTGGACCGAGATGGCCCCCTCGCCGTTCGACCTGCACCTGTCGCACTCCGGTGAGGACTTCGCCGTCATGGGCATGCACTTCAAGCTCGGTCTGTACGAGCACCAGTCGGCCGGTGCGCTGCAGGGCCTGATCGACCTGATCAGCAAGAACCCCTCGCTGCTGGCCAAGCGCGACGGCTCGGCGATCCAGAAGATCGAGATCGCGGCGTACGAGCCGGCCTTCGGCATCATCGGCAACCCCGCCAAGATGGACCCCAAGACCCGCCAGAGCGCCGACCACTCGATGGCCTACATCGTCTCCACCAAGCTCCGCAAGGCCCTCGAGCATGTCCAGGCCAACGGCTCGCTCGACACCTCCGGCGGCTCGCACGACGCCGCGTGGAAGGCGCTCATGCTCTCGCCCTACGACTACAAGGTCGACGACACCGCCATCTTCAACGACCTCACCCGCTCGCTGATGAAGAAGATCACCTTCGTCCACGGCGGCCCCGAGTTCGACCGCAACTACCCCGACGGCATCCCGACCTCCATCAAGGTCACCGACGACCAGGGCAAGACCCACGACTCGGGCATGGTCATGTACCCCGCCGGCCACGCTCGCAACACCGGCGCGGACCTCGAGGACATCCTGGACCACAAGTTCCGCCTCCTCGGCGAGATCGCCGTCGGCGAGGACAAGGTCGCCGGCGCGATCGACAAGCTCTCCAACTTGCGCAGCAAGGACGCCAACGCCGTCCAGTCGCTCTACGACATCCCCTTCGTCGAGCGCGGGCGCTTCGAGTAAACCGCACCGATCGCCAGCAACTGTCCCCCATCCCCCGGGCGTGCCGACCAGCACGCCCTTTTCAATCCACCCTCTTCCCAGCCCATAGAATGGCCCCATGACCACCCCAACCACCCCCGGTAATCGTCTCCGCTCGCTCATGTCCGACCACTGCGTCGGCCTGCCCGGCGCGTTCAACGGCATGGTCGCCCGCCAGGCCACCATGGCCGGCTTCGAGGGGCTGTATGTCTCCGGCGCCGCCGTCACCGCCAGCTTCGGCGTGCCGGACATCGGCCTCCTCACGCTCAACGAGTTCTGCAATGTCATCCAGCAGGTCTCCCTCGGCTCCGGCCTGCCCGTCATCGCCGACGCCGACACCGGCTTCGGCGAGGCCGAAATGGTCACCCGCACCGTCCACGAATACGCCCGCGCCGGTGCCGCCGGCTTCCACATCGAGGACCAGGTCTTCCCCAAGCGCTGCGGCCACCTCGACGGCAAGAAGCTCATCCCCATCGACCACTTCGCCGAGAAGGTCAGCGCTGCAGCCGCGGCTCGCGATTCACTCGGCAACGGCTTCATCGTCTGCGCCCGGACCGACGCCGCGGGTGTGGACGGCGTGGACGCCACCATCCAGCGGGCCAAGGCCTACCTCGATGCCGGGGCCGACATGATCTTCCCCGAGGGCCTGCACTCCGAAGCCGACTTCGCGCGCGTCGCAGACGAGGTCCGCTCCTACAAGGCCGATGCCTTCCTGCTCGCCAACATGACCGAGTTCGGCAAGACGCCCATCATCAACCTCTCGCGCTTCGCCGAGATGGGCTACTCCTGCGTCATCTGGCCCGTCACCACCCTCCGTGCGGCGATGGGCGAGACCGCCCGCATCCTCGCCGACCTCAAACGCGACGGCGAGGTCACCGCCTTCCTCGATCGCGTCCAGACCCGCCAGGAACTGTACGCCGCCCTCGGCTACACCCCCGGCCAGGAGTGGACCTTCGGCTCGACACCCCAGCCCACCCACGCCTGAGCCGACCGCCCGATTACCCCGCCGGATCGGCTACAATGCCCGACCCCATCCAGCCCAGCAAAACGGGCCGGATTCCCTCCATTTCACCCCTTCATACGGAGCCGCCATGTCCGCTACCGCAGAACTCAAGTCGTCCGGCCTCGAAGGCATGATCGCGGGCAAAACCGCCATCTGCGCTGTCAACCAGACCTCGCTCATCTACCGCGGCTACGAGATCGCCGACCTCGCCGAGAACGCCACCTTCGAAGAGGTCGCCTTCCTCCTGCTCGTCGGCCACAAGCCCTCCGCCAGCGAGCTCAAGGCCTTCACCAAGGAACTCGCCTCCCAGCGCCAGATCCCCGGCGCGGTCATCGACTACCTCCGCACCGCCGGCCCGTGGCTCAAGTCCGGCAGCGCCGTCCCGATGGATGTCCTCCGCACCGCCGTCAGCATGCTCGGCAACATGGACCCGGCCTCGCAGGAGGTCTCCCCTGAGGCCGACCTCAAGAAGGCCAAGACCCTCACCGCCCAGATCCCCACGATCATCGGGCACATGCAGAATGTCATCGACGACCGCGAGATCGTGAAGCCCGACGAGTCGCTGTCCCACGCCGCGAACCTGCTCTACATGATCACCGGTGAGAAGCCCAGCGACGAGCACGCCCGCGTCATCGATGTCTCGCTCATTCTTTACGCCGAGCACGACTACAACGCCTCCACCTTCTCCAGCCGCGTCATCGCCGCGACGCTCAGCGACATCCACGGCGCGGTCACAGGCGCGATCGCCGCCCTCAAGGGCCCGCTCCACGGCGGGGCCAACGAGGCCGCCATGGAGATGCTCCGCGAGATCCGCTCGGATATCGGCAAGGACAACGACCCCAAGAAGATCCAGGACTGGATGCACCAGGCCTTCGCCGACAAGCGCAAGCTCATGGGCTTCGGCCACCGCGTCTACAAGAACGGCGACCACCGCGCCGGCATCCTCCACAAGCTCGGACGCCAGCTCGCCGAGAAGGCCACCGACGACTCGCTCGCCTGGTTCGAGCTCGGCGAAGAGGTCCAGAAGATCATGGAGACCGAGAAGAACATCTACCCCAATGTCGACTTCCCCTGCGGCCTCACATACTTCACCATGGGCATCCCCGTCCCGCAGTACACCCCGATCTTCGTCGCCGCCCGCATCACCGGCTGGGCCGCCCACATCATCGAACAACACGCCAACAACCGCCTCATCCGCCCGATCGCCGAGTATGTCGGCCCGGAGCTGAAGAAGTGGAATGATGGGTGAGTTGAGCGGGAGATCTTGAGCAATGAAAAGCCCTCCGGTTTGGCCGGAGGGTTTCGCTGTCGAGTCGAGTTACCGACTGGCGCATCAACGGCAGCGGCCCTCCCGTGCTGGGAGGGCCATTGAATACTGAAAAAATTCTGCCGGACGATGGTTAGGTAGCATACGCTTTGGATGTCGTCAAATCAATTCGGCACACACGGTCTTCTACACCTTCACGAACACTGAGGTCATCATCCAGCGCGTTCTGCACCGCTGGTATGGACTTTGAAGCGCACATACTTGGCCGATAGCACACCAACGAATCAAGGGAGACCAATCGATGTACGTATTGGCTGAAATCGGCGATAAGATGCCTACATTTTTTTCGACATTGATGGACAGCATCATCATTGCAGCGATCGCCGTAGGCATCGCTCGTATCAGGTGGTGGCTCGCATTGCTGGCGATGCCAATTTTCGTACTCTGGAACCTAGCCCACTACATGGAACTGCAAGAGCCCGGTTTTGGCGTGCAGATCGTGAACGAACTGGGGTACCAATATGTTACGAGTCAGTTTGTAGCCATAAACCTGCCAGTTCTGATCGGAGCGATTTGTATCGTCTGGTTTCAGCGATATCAAGCGAAAGATGTCATACTCAAGGAGGGCTCGGACTCGGCGTAAGAGTTGTTGTTGTCTTTGTTGTAAACCTCTTGTGGTAAGCAACGGACACCTTGATATAGCAACATCCTGTATTGACGAATCGCACACTGTCCATGAAATCATGGAATGTGTCATCCCCGCCAGTTAGATCAATGCACCCCGCGCTCCCCCAGTTGTCTCCCCCGTGAATCATAAAACCAGACCTTGGTTTCCCTTTTTCATCATCCACATTGGTATTAGCAGGCCACTAAGCAACCATCGCCCGGTGCCGCCACATGAATGTTTCTGCGCG
>CBFGVX010000111.1:0-7201 GCA_965652425.1 uncultured bacterium
AACCCATAAAATCCTTTCCGAACGGAAGAGATCCCAACATTGGGCGTTCTATACCACCAGATGCAGGCGGTATATCGGGAGTTTTTCAGTGTATTCAACTATACTCTTCTAGCCAATCGAGAATCCAAGTCATGGGGGTACGGATTGCGGGCCGGGACCACTTCGCCAGAGTCCGGCGAGGCCGATGGCCATGGCGTCGGCGATGTCGTTGGGTTCGGGGAGCTCGTCGAGCTTGAGTTCGACCTGGACCGCGCGCTGGATCTGCTCCTTGGATGCGCTGCCGGAGCCGGTGAGGGCTTTCTTGACGGTCTTGGGGGGGAGTTCGACGGGGTCGATGCCGACGGCCTTGAGGCGGAGCATGATCACGCCGCGGGCGTGGGCCATGACGATGGCTGGGCGCGGGTGGGCGTAGTGGCTGAAGAGGGCCTCGACCGCCGCGGCGGAGGGGCGGGTGCGCTCGAGGAGGTCGGACAGGTCGGTGTCGAGCTCGACGAGGCGCTCGCCGACGGAGGCCTTGGGCGAGAAGCGGAAGCAGCCGGCCTCGACGATGGAGACGGGTCGCGAGGGCCCATCGGATTCGAGGCAGGCGTAGCCGGTGACTTTGAGGCCGGGATCGATGGCGAGGAGGCGCACGGGGAGAGGTTAGCGGGGATCGGCGGGTTGCGCATCGGCGGCGGGCTGGTCGAGGGACGCGCTTTTGGCAAATCCGACTTTGCAGTCTTACTCAGGTGAACCTTGTCGCGATTCACTTTGGGGGGAGTCGTCTAAATCGTCGAGAGGCGGTGGAATCAAGCGCTTCTTTGAAGCAATTAGTTTGCTGGTCACACCGTCCGCCTGGTGTTCAAGTGCCGCGTAGACTCCAGTTGCGATGTTCAGAAATGCTGCAATAGCAATTCCGCTGATGATGTAGATGAATATTGAGAATGCACTTCGGATCCATCGCATTGAGGGTAGCATCGCTTCCGCGAACGCAAGAGCGAGAAGAAAAAGGATGCCAAACACGAGCGAGATTACCGAAAAACAGATAGCCGAATACAACTCTCGCAGTGTCTCTACACGCCGTAGCTCAGCCTTTCTGCTCTTCTCATCGAGAGGTGTGTAATTTATGACTTGAGTTTGCCCCAAAACACCGTGGACGATAGGCAAGAGACCGGTCATCACAGCAGCGAGAATTGACACAGTAGCGATGTAAAGAGAGATGTCTTCGACTTTTCCAGAAAGCTCGCCAAGGAACAACCATGTAGCCAAACCTAATACGGCCGGCGCAACCAAAAACATAAATACATGAGCCCAGTCACATCTGCGAACAGACTGCGCATCGTCGTCACCCCCAAACGGTGACACATAGCTCTTCGCGATCGGGATAGGGTTGAGTCGATCGAGCATAATTAATCTGTCGCGTCGTTAAAACAAGCGGTTGCGGCATCAACGAGTTTACGAAATGAGGGGTTGCCTGTAGACGGCATCGGAGCCAAGTCCTCATCAATGCTATGGGAAATCTTGGCAGAGTCAGGCGTCAACACATTAAAAACACGGGGCCTCCCATTCGGCATCGTAATCCTGACCTTGACTTCATCCACAACGCTCAGGCCCCGCACATCGGTTTCAATCGCGTCCTTCAACAAGATCGCCTTTCGAGATGACTTCACAGTCTTCATCTTCTCGGCTTTGTCTACGTTCTTGACCATCCTTTTTACCTGCCGACTTGTAAGCTTACGCATCGCAAGTTGAAACACTGCGGAATCGGGCACAGGATCGCCAGCTACCTTTTGAAGTCGGCCCTCACGACTGGTTTCGCTTTTTCCGGAGTTCGAAAATATAACTTCCGTACCCTTTCCGACTTTTAGGGAGTGCTCCAGAACCTTCGCGTTTGCTTCAGGCTTGAGCTTCCATTTGTAGGCGCTTGCAAGAGGGGCCTCTTGATCCAGCAAGGTCTGAAAAGGCCCCTTTATGGATAGCCCACCAACGGTGTGGCAAAGAGCGACAGCTGACCGATAGTTATCGAAAAATCGAAGAGCTACCAGATATGGGCTATGTGCAGCGTGCTTTCTTTTGATGTAAGCTACATCTTTGCCATCGGGAATATTTCGTACTGTCTGCTCTCGGCCCCCTTCCCCTGCTTCGAACAATGCGTAAATCAGCCCTTGCGCTTCGTCCACAGTCAAATCCACTAGCTTGATGGCTTTCGTCGCACTTTCTACATCTCCGGGCTTTTCACACAGAGGCGTACGCCTGCCCTTGATGGATCTGAGCCACGCGGAAAGAATGCCAAAGCCATCGAAATCACCACCTCTTTGAAAGATTTCACCAGATCCTCTTGCCCGATGTCGTTTGAGCGTAAGGCGGTACTGAACAAGAGAGTGGCTCGGCGGCATGTAATGCGCTCCAGCAATTTCCACGAGAATGCCGTCTGCTGACAATCGCTCGCGTCCTGGGGGGAATCCAATTGCAGACCAGCCCAGTTTAGCAGCATTCAATCCAGACAGAACGAGGAATTCGGCTGTTTCACTTCGACAGACAGATCTGTTGATGCCCGCTATCAAGGTACTCGGGACAGAGCTCCATTCCGGTCCAGTCGCGATCGAATCGCTCCGCCAGCATGTAACAGTAACCATACGATCTCGTACGACGATACCGCCGGATCGGCTGGCATCGGCATGATTATCGGGTTTGGGTGGAATTATCGTCATTTTGCTGGGTGATTTGGCGGATGATTCGGCGTACAAGGGCTTCGAGTGCCTGCTGGCATCTACTCGCTCCCGCCCGCGAGGCGAAGGGATTGCTGCGGGATTTCGTGGCGGAAGTCGGCTCGGGTGGCTCGGGCGTAGGTCAGCGTGGCCCGTGCGCTGCGGGAGAGTTCGGCGAGCTGCTTGTCGCGGGCTTCGAGGGCGGCGAGGGCTTTGGCGGCGGCTTCGGCTTTGGGGGTGTTGGCCTGCTTTTCCGCCGCGGCTTTCTCGGCTTCGAGGGTTTGCTGGCGGGCGGGGGCTTCGCCGAGCTCGTCAATGACGGTGCAGAGGGCGCTTAAGGAGGCGGTCTGGCTGGTGACGCTGAGGAGGCGGGATCGCTGGATGAGGGCCTCGCGGAGGGTTTCGATGGTGCGGGCGACCTCGGGGCTGGTGATGAGGGACGCGAGGTCGGCGATGGAGAGGCCGAGCTTGGCGGCGAGGTCGGGGAAGGGGAGGTCGCCGTCGAGGAGGGCGGTGAGGAGGTTGTTGAGGGTTTGGGGGGCGATTGTGGGGTTGGGTGGTGTTTTCATGCCCGGATGATGCGCTTGGGTTGTGTTTGGGTCAAGGGATTTGTTTGGGTAAATTTTGGGTGGGTGACATAGTGTTGTCAGTGGGACGATGGACGATTGCACAGGATCGGATGGCCCGGCACTGGCGGGCGAGCCGCCAGAGGCACCAGAGCTGAGGATTTCTGATTGCGGCGACACCCGCATAGCCGCCTGAGGAGGGCGGCCATGGCACACTGGCGGGATTCCCATGAAAAAAGCACCGGTCGGAGACCGGTGCCACCAAGGGGAAGATAGGAACGGAGGGATCAGCGCCGACGGCGGCGTCCGGCGAGGAGGGCCGGGGCGCCGAGGAGGGCGAGCGTGCCGGGGGTGGGGATGGCGGTGAGGGTGATGTTGTCGATGGAGACATCGAAGCGGGTGAAGGCGTAGAAGAAGCCGAGCTCGGCGCTGTGGACGACGATCTCATCGACGCCGGAGATGAGTTCGGCGAAGGTGGTGTTGGGGGGCAGGGTCCAGTTGCCTTTGTTGTCCTCGGCGCCGTAGGGCTGCCAGCCGGCGGGGAGGGTTTCGGAGTTGGGGTCGAAGGTGACGGAGTAGTTGGTCCAGTCCTGGCCGTTGCCGGAGATGGTGCCCATGTTGAAGAGGACCGAGGCGTAGGGGTAGAAGTCGTCGCCGAGGTCGTAGTTGCGGAGTTCGACGATGACGGCGCGGTCGACGGGGTTGCCGAAGACGGTGATGGAGTTGGACTGCATGTCGAAGCTGAACTCGAGCAGCTCGCCCTTGCTGCCGTAATCGCCGAGCAGGTCGGGGTTGGTGTTGTTGGAGAACTCGTACCAGAAGTTCTCGGTGACGCCGGGGATGCGCAGGTAGTCGTTGAGCCCGTCGCTCTGGAGCACAGCACCGGCGTTGCCCTGCCAGCCGTTGGTGCCGCTGGAGAAGTCGGTGTGGGAAATGGTCTGGGCGGACGCCGCGGCGGTGCCGGCGGAAAGGGCGACGATCGTGGCGAGGGTGATGCGTGAACGGGTGGATGTCATCTCAGGTTCTCCTATGGCTCCGATATGTTCTGAACTGTTCAGAACACTTTCAAAGTACCCTGAGAAACCGGCTCCGGCAAGCGAATCGTGCCTTCTGGCCGAATCCGGTCACGCGAGAGGGCGTGGATGGGTCTGATCGCCATCGGACCTTCAATCCGTGATGACCGGCACGATCCGCACAGATTCCGCGAAGGTTGCCGGATTCGGTTCAAGTCGGAGGAAATCGCGGGCGTGGTATCGGAAGGTTGGGGCATGTCTTACTTCAACGAAGAATCGAAGCGCGATACGGATTCCCCCGAACTGAAAGGAAAACCCGGCTGGCTTGCCGAGCCCAAGCCGAAAGCCCGCCCCAAGGGCACAGAAGCCGAATCGGCCCGTCTGATACCTCATGACTCCATGGTTGGCTTCCTCGTGCGGCCGGAGGAGATGGGCTGGATCGCGGGTTTATTTTCCGAATTGACGCCTCGCCAGCGGGATGTGCTGCTGGAGTGCTGCAGCGGGGGGAACGGGAGCGAGATCGCCGCCCGAATGGGCATGAGCCAGTCCACTCTGCAGAATCACCTGCACGCGATGCGTCACAAACTGGGCGTGACCGGGCGGGACGGGATGGCACGGCTGGTGAGTGTGCGGCTGCTCACGGGGTACCGAACTCGCTCGGATCGGGGAGCGTCGTAGGGTCCGGGAACACAGCCCGTGTCGGGTGAGCAAGCGCGTCCTCACCGGGGCGGCTTTGCGCGAGTGATCCGGGTGGACGCGCAGGTATCGACACCCGATAGGATGGTGTCGCCGCGTGCAGCGCTGCGCCGGCTGGAGCGAGGACCGAAGGAAGGGAAGCGGAGCGATGAAGGGTGTGATTCTTGCCGGTGGTCTGGGGACGCGGCTGCGTCCTCTGACGGAGGTGACCAACAAGCATCTGCTGCCGGTGTACGACCGGCCGATGATCTACTACCCGATCCAGTCGCTTCTGACGGCGGGGATCACCGAGATCATGATCGTGACCGGCGGCGACCATGCCGGCGACTTCCTGAAGCTGCTCAAGAACGGCAAGCACCTGGGCATCAAGCGCCTCGAGTACGCCTACCAGGAGGGCGAGGGCGGCATCGCCGATGCGCTCAAACTCGCCGAGGAGTTCGCCGACGGCGAGAAGATCTGCGTGATCCTCGGCGACAACATCATCGAGGGGAACCTGCGCAAGGCGGCGGGCGACTTCTTCACGCAGCCGAGCGGCGCGAAGATCCTGCTGAAGGAAGTGCAGGACCCCGAGCGGTTCGGCGTGGTGCGCTTCGAGGGCGAGGGCGCGGACAAGCGCGTCGTCGAACTGATCGAGAAGCCGAGCGACCCGCCGAGCAACATGGCGGTGACCGGGTTCTACTTCTACGACAACGATGTGTTCGAGATGTGCCGCGAGCTGAGGCCGTCGGGTCGGGGCGAGCTTGAGATCACGGATGTGAACAACCGGTATCTGGAGCGTGGCGACCTGACCTACGAGACGCTCGAGGGCTGGTGGACCGACGCGGGCACCTTCGACAGTCTGCTCCGGGCCTCGAAGCTGGTCGCCGAGGGCGGCGCGAACCATGCGAAGATGCCCGCCGCGGCGGGTGCTCGCTGAGCGGGTATGAGCAGCGAGCGGCCAATCCCCAGCAACGGAATCGTCGTGCTTGGCGCGGGCGGGATGCTCGGGCGCGCGTGGCGTGATCTACTCGAGGAACTCGGGATCAACTCTCGCTTCCTCGGACGCGATGCCTGCGACATCACCGATCCCGCTTCGATCCGCCGAGCGATCGACGGCTGGCCGACCGTGATCAACTGCGCGGCGTACACGGATGTGGACGGCGCGGAGACCCACGAGGACGAGGCGACGCGGATCAACGGCGTGGCGGTTGAGTTGCTCGGTGAGGTGTGCTCGGACACCGGCGCACGGCTGGTGCACTACTCGACGGACTATGTGTTCAATGGGGAGCGGGATTGGGCTCCGGCGACCGCTCCCCCCTACCGCACCTACGAGCCGCGCGACCCGGTGAACGCGTACGGACGCTCGAAGGCCGTGGGCGAATCGCTGCTCGAGCCGATGATCGATTCGGGAAAACTCGATGCGCTGATCGTCCGGACGAGCTGGGTGTACGCGCCGTGGGGCAAGAACTTCGTGCTGACGATCGCCAAGCTGGCTGCCGAACGCGATGAACTGACGGTGGTGAATGATCAGCACGGGCGACCGACGAGCGCGCTCGGGCTGGCCGAGAGCACATTCAAACTGCTCGAAGCGCAGGTCGAGCCGGGGATATGGCACGCGACCGACGGCGGGCGGTGCACCTGGTTCGACTTCGCGGCATCGATCGCGGAGAAGACCGAATCGGGCTGCGTGGTCAAGCCGTGCGGGAGCGAGCAGTTCCCGAGGCCGGCGAAGCGACCGGCGTTCAGCGTGCTGGATCTGAGTGCAACCGAAGAAGCCATCGGACCGATGACCCCTTGGGAAGACCAACTGGACCGGGTTCTGATCGAAGCAGGGCTCGCGACCAAGTGACGACTGAGAAAGGCGAGGAAATGAGCGACAAAGCGATCCGGGATGATGCGACGGTGCTGGTGACCGGCGGGTGCGGGTTCATCGGTTCGAACTTCGTGCGTTTCGCGCTCGAGAACCGGCCGGGCTGGAACATCATCAACCTCGACTGCCTGTCGTACTCGGGCAACCTCGAGAACCTGACGGACATCGAGGACGATCCGCGCTACGAGTTCGTCAAGGGCGACATCCGCAACATGGCCGATGTCGAGCCGCTGGTGAAGCGGTGCGATGCGGTCATCCACTTCGCGGCGGAGAGCCATGTGGACCGCTCGATCCTCGACGCCGGGCCGTTCATCACCAGCAATGTGCAGGGCACACAGGTGATGCTCGACGCGGTGCGGCGCGTGAAGAGCGATGGCAAAGAGGCCCCCA
>CBFGVX010000112.1:0-6825 GCA_965652425.1 uncultured bacterium
TTTTTGCGGCGCTGTGGGGGGGGTTGTGTTGTGGGGGGTTTGGGGGGGGGGGGGGGGCCATGGGGGATTAGCATAGGAAGAATCGCAGCAGGAGCACATCGCTCGCAACCCTGGTTCGAAGAGGCCCCAGATGAAGAAGAACGGTTGGATAGTGGTGACGCTGCTCTGCGTGGTGCTGGGCATCGGGCTCGTTGTTGCCCGGCCGTACCTCTTTGCTGCGAGCCGGTGCGAGGGAACTGGTTTCACGCTTCCGCAGGACGCGCTGATCACGGTGCAGCACTACGAGAATGGTGAGATCGCGCATGACTACGGTCTTCGGCTGGATGACCCGGATGTGACGGCAGAGGACTACGCTGCCGTCGCGGGCTATCTCGAAGCGGCGTATTGCGACGCGGTGCGACTCACTCTCGTGAGCCACGCACCGAGGATTCTCATTCAAGCTGATGGGGTACAGGTCAATATCCAGGACGATCTGGTGATCGTGTCCATTCGAACGGACGCGAACAGCACATGGGAGCCGGGCGTAAGGCCTCGCACGGATGGCGACGATCGTATGGTGGACTGGCTTTTGAAACTCGCCCGACACGAGGTGGAGTGACGGGCGGGGTTTCGCCCGACTAGGATGAACCCGTATGACCACCGAGAAGCACATCCGGATTACCGATGTTTCGCCGCGGGATGGGCTGCAGAATGAGGCGGAGCCGATTCCTTGCGCGGAGAAGGCGAAGCTGGTGCATCTGCTGTCGCACTGCGGTGTGGACGAGGTGGAGGTGTCGAGCTTTGTCAGCCCGAAGTGGGTGCCTCAATTGGGAGATGCGGCGGAGGTGTTCGCGGCGGTGGCCGAGGAGAAGCCCGATGGGCTGGCGTACTCGGCGCTGGTGCCGAACGCGAAGGGGCTGGAGCAGGCGATCGCGGTGAACGAGACGGCGGGGCGGCGGGTGATCGACAAGGTGAGCGTGTTCACGGCGGCGTCGGAGACCTTCTCGAAGAAGAACACGAACGCGAGTATTGGTGAGACGATCGAGCGGTTCGCGGAACTTGTTGGCGAGGCGCGGGAGGACGGGTTCGCGCTGCGGGGGTACATCTCGTGCATCGTGGAGTGCCCGTTCGAGGGCGTGATCAAGCCCGAGGCGGTGGCGGAGGTGGCCCAGAAGCTGCTGGAGCTGGGGATTCTGGAGATCGATCTGGGCGATACGATCGGCAAGGGGAAACCGGAGACGATCGAGGCGGTGCTGGAAGCGGTGCAGAAGCGGGTTGAGACGGTGGACGGGGCGTGGATCACGCTGCACCTGCACGACACCTTCGGGACGGCGGCGGACTGCGTGAAGCGGGCGCTCGAGATGGGCGTGACGAGCTTTGACGGGTCGGCGGCGGGGCTGGGGGGGTGTCCGTACGCGACCACGAGCCGCGGCGAGCGTGCGCCGGGGAACATCTCGACGGATCTGCTGGTGCGGACGATCGAGGAGGCGGGGTACACGACGAAAGTGCGGCGGGATGCGCTCAAAGAGGCGTCGGAGTTTGCGGCGGGGCTGATCAGGGAGCGGGCCAAGTGATTGAACTGATTGTTCGCGAGAGCGGCAGCGAGGGCGTGAAGCACGGCTTCGCGGAGGTGGTGCTGAACCGGCCTGAGAAGCGGAACGCGCTGACGCCGGGGATGCTCGATGAGTTCATCGAGCGCATCGAGGAAGCGGGTGCCGACGATCGCGCGGGGGCGGTCCTGGTGCGGGGCGAGGGCAAGTCGTTCTGCGCGGGGTTCGATCTGACGCTGTGCAGGGAGAACTCCGATGCGCTGGGCGAGATGCTGAGCGGGCTGTCGAAGGCGGTGCGGACGATGCGCCGTCTGGGCAAACCGGTGGTGGTCGCCGCGCACGGGCACGCGGTGGCGGGCGGGTGCGCGCTGCTGGGCGGGGGCGACTTGGTGATCGCGGATCGTGGGCTGAAGCTGGGGTACCCGGTGGTGAAGATGGGGATCTCGCCGGCGGTGTCGGCGCCGTTCGTGCGGCAATCACTGGCGAGTTCGCGCACGCGGGGACTGCTGCTGGAGCCGGAACTGATCGATGGGGACGCCGCGCGGGAGATGGGGCTGGTGCAGATGCTGGTGGATTTGCCGGAGGATGTGACGCCGCGGGGCCAGATCGAGGCGCAGAAGCTGGCGGGCAAGCCGCCCGAGGCGATGGCGGCGACGCGGAAGTGGCTGACGGAGATCGAGGGGCTGGACAAGGATGACCTGATCGACCGTGCGCTGAACGCGTCGCTGGAACTGGTCGGCTCGCCGGAGGAGCGCGAGCGGCTGGCGGCGATCTGGGGCGGGTGAGCGAGTAGAGTACGCGGCATGACCAAGACCACGGACACCGAACTGGCGATGCTGACGATCGATGGCGCGATCGCGACGCTGAAACTGAACCGGCCGGAGAAGCGCAACGCGCTCTCGCTGGATCTGCTCGCGGCTCTGCGCGAGAAGGTCGCGGAGCTCGCGGCGATGCCGGATGGCGAGCGGCCTTCGGTGCTGGTGCTGACCGGCGAGGGCAAGTCGTTCTGCGCGGGGATGGACCTGAAGGCGGTCCTGAAGGAACCGGGCGCGCCGCTGCGGCTCTTGCAGTCGATTGCGGAACTGACGATCGCGATCCGGGAGCTGCCGATGGTGGTGCTCGGACGCGTGAACGGCGCGGCGATCGGGGGCGGGTGCGGGCTGGTCGCGGTGTGCGATCTGGCGATCACGACGCCGGATGCGAAGCTGGGGTACCCGGAGGTGGATCTGGGTGTGTGCCCGGCGGTGGTCGCGCCGTGGCTGGTGGCGGCGGTCGGCGGGAGCAAAGCCCGGAAGATCCTGCTCTCGGGCGGGACCATGTCGGGCGTGCAGGCGCTGGAAATGGGGCTGGTGACGGAGATCGTGCCGGCGGCCGAACTGGATGCGCGGGTGGACGAGGTGGCGGCGGGGCTGGCGAAGGCCGGGCCTCACGCGCTGTCGCAGACCAAGAAACTGCTCAACGAGATCGATCAGGGCGGCGAGAAGCAGCGGCTGTATGAACTTGTTCGCAAGGGCGCACACATCTCGGCGGAGGTGATCGGGGGGGACGAAGCGCAGCACCGGCTGAGCGCGATCTACGGCTGATCGGGGCGGACTTCGGCCAAGTTTGTGAACGCTAGCCAAGCGATGCCCGAGGCGTCGTGGCGGTGGTTGCTGCTCTGCGGAAACGCGTTTGGGCTGCTATACTTGCCGGTCTGGAGATCGCCGCCGACTTTGCATTTTTGTCGGCTTTCCCCCGATTGCGGCGGTCCGTTCTTATCAATTTGACCCGGCTGCCGCGTTGCCGACGGTGGTGGCTGACAGGAGAACCAATGGGCGCTGCACTGCTGCCGTATGAAGTCGATTCCTCAGGTGTGATCACCATGAAACTGGCTCACGACGCGACGACCGTCGTTGTTCTGAGCCGCGCGTTGCTGGAGTCCATCGACGCGACCCTCGACGAGATATCGCAGAAAGTGCCAGACCCGGCCGGCTTCGTGCTGGCTTCGGGGAGCTCCCGGGTGTTCGTGGCCGGTGCGGATCTCAAGGAGATCTCCGGCCTGAATGATGAAGAACTCAAGGACTATCTGGCGTACGGCTCGAAGGTGTACAGCCGCATTTCCTCGCTGCCGTGCACGAGCGTGGCGGCGATCAACGGGGCCTGCCTTGGTGGTGGGTTGGAGATCGCGATGCACTGCGACACGCTGATCGGTGCGAAGGGCGAGAAGCCGTTTGCGATCGGTCTTCCCGAGGCCGGGCTGGGTATTTGTCCGGGCTGGGGCGGGACGAACATGCTCCCGGCCCGTATGGACTCGGAGAAAGCGGCACTGCTGACGGCGAAGGGGCAAACACTCACCAGCGTTGAGGCCCATCAGGAGGGCCTGCTGAGCGAGATGGTCGAGCCGGGCAAGCTGATCGAGCGTGCGCGCGAGCTTGCCAAGAAGCCCAAGGTGGTCCCCATGTCGAACGCGGCGGTGACCCCCCGCTGCATCGCCAACGAGGATGTGAAGCCCCATGTGCGGGCGACGCTGAACTTCATCGGCAAGGATCTGCCGGACACCGAGGCGGCCCGTGCCGTCGTCGGGTGCATGGAGAAGGGTCTGGTGTCGGGCTGGAACGCCGCGCTCGAGATGGAGCGGGACGAGCTGACCCGCCTGCGCCACACCGATGAAGCCAGGAAGGCCATCGAGGCCTTCTTCGCGAAGACCGCCAAACCCAAACCTGTCTCGGCTGCATCGGGCGGCTGATCGGGATCGAACACGCCTCGTACCTGCGGCCCGGCTTGCCGCTCGAATCGGATTGACACCTTTACCCTCGGCCGGCCAGCGAGCCGTGCGAGTCTGCCCCAGGAGAACGCCATGAGCGGAAACAATTCGTCGATCAAGGCCGATCTGAAGAACATGAAGGGCATTTCCAAGAAGGATGCCCAGATGCTCGCGGATGCGGAAGTGCTGCTCGGTCCTGATCCGGACGAGATGGGCCATGTCCAGAACATGTTCTGGGGCAACTACCGCGAGGAGCTGATGCACCCGTACCCGCAGCAGGACGCCGAGGAATCGGCCCGCTGCGATCAGCTCATCGCCGAACTCGACGAGTACATGCGCACGGAGCACCCGGCGATCCAGATCGACCAGGAGCAGGAGATCCCGCGCTGGGTCATCGACCGCCTGTTCTCGATGGGCGTGATGGGCATGACCATCCCCAAGGAATACGGCGGGATGGGGCTGGGCATCACCTCGTATGTGCGCGTGCTCGAGAAAATCGGCGAGTACTGCGGCTCGACGGCGGTGCTGGTCTCAGCGCACCAGTCGATCGGCTGCAAGGCGGTCATGCTGTTCGGCAACGACGAGCAGAAGAAGCTGTGGCTGCCTCACCTCGCCGGCGACTGGGTCAGCGCGTTCTGCCTGTCGGAGCCGGATGTCGGCTGCGACGCGGGCGGCCAGGTGACCCGCTGCGAGCTGTCGGAGGACGGCGAGCACTACATCCTCAACGGCGAAAAGAAGTGGGCGACCTCGGGCGCGATCTCGGGCCTGTTCACGGTCATGGCCAAGCAAAAGCTTGCCAACGGCAAGGAGCGCGTGACCGCGCTGGTGTGCACGCCGGACATGCCGGGCATCGACATCTTCTCGAAGAACCGCAGCAAGTGCGGCATCCGCGGCACCTGGCAGGCCCGGATCAAGTTCAACAATGTCAAGGTCCCCAAGTTCAACCTGCTCCACGAAGAGGGCAAGGGCCTCAATGTCGCGCTGACCTGTCTGAACTACGGGCGCTGCACGCTTTCGGCGGGCATGCTCGGTTCGGCGACGCGCTGCATGAACCAGGCGATCAAGTGGTCGCAGACGCGCTACCAGTTCCAGCGCCCGATCGGCGACTTCGATCTGGTCCGCCAGAAGATCGCCCGCATGGCGGCGCTGACTTACGCGATGGACGCGATGCTGTACATGACCACCGGCTTCCTCGATCGCGGCGACAAGGACATCCGCATCGAAACGGCGGTCTGCAAGACCTTCTGCTCGGAGATGGGCTGGAGGGCGGTCAACGACGCGGTCCAGATCATGGGCGGCGAGTCGTACATGACCGAGAACGAGGTCGAGCGGGCCTTCCGCGACTCCCGTATCAACATCATCGTGGAGGGCGCGAACGAGGTCATGCAGTCGTTCATCTTCGGCTACGGCGGCAAGGCGCTGGCCGAGCAGATGGTCGGCATCAAGGAGGCGCTCGTCTGGGACGGCGACCAGAGTTTCGGGCAGAACTTCTCGCGCATCGCCAAGAACAGCACGAACACCAAGCTGCTCTCCAAGGCCCTGCCGCTCGGACTCGAGCTGTACCTCGGCTTCAAGAAAAGCGCCCCGAAGATCACCAAGCTGCACCCCTCGCTCTCGAAGCACGCCGACACGCTCAGCAAGCTCATCCAGCAGCACAGCCACATGTTCAAGGTGGCCTCGAAGATGCACGAGGAGAAGATCCTCGAGCGTCAGGTGGTTCAGGCCCGCGTCGCGGACTGCGCGATGTGGATCCACGGCATCGCCTGCACGCTGAGCAAGCTGGACATGCAGATCCGTCGGGGCGATGAGGGTCTGGAGTTCGAGCGCGACAAGGCGGCGGCGCTGCACTTCGTCGACATGGCCGAACTGGAATGCCAGAAGGCGTGGCGCGAGCTCAAGAGCAACCCCGACAACTCGATGCGGGTCGCCGCGGCTGCTGCGATCGCGCACAACAACGACATGCCCAACGAGCTGTTCGTCATCCCCGAATCGTCCCCCGTGGCCAAGGGAACCGGGCGCACGCCGAACCAGTCGGCGATCAAGCAGTTCCCCGGCGATCAGCACGGCGGACGGGCCGAAGACCTGGACGGACGCGGCATGACCGCAGGGAAAGGGGCCAATACCGGCGCCGGATCGACCCCCGTGGCCGATCCGGATGCCGGTTCCTGAGTCCGCTCGGGCCACCCCTCCCACTTCTCCGGCGACGGGCGAGGCGGAAGCGGACACCGCTCCCGCCTCAGCCGGTACATTGGACCAGTGCGAGAACTCGCTTCTCGACACCGACACCGATCAACCCCTGCGGCGGCACGCCGCGATCAGTACGAAAGAGCAGACGATGCCGAAACGGATCGCCTACCAGACCGAGATCGAATACCTCCAGATCCTCGACGAGCACGGCAACTTCGACGCCGATCTCGGCGCGGACACCCTGAGCGACGAGGATGTCCTGTTCCTCTACGAGCAGATGTCGATCGTCCGCCATTACGACGAGATCGCCTTCAAGCTGCAGCGCTCCGGGCGCATGGGCACCTACCCGCAGAACAAGGGGCAGGA
>CBFGVX010000113.1:0-6609 GCA_965652425.1 uncultured bacterium
GAGTTCGCCCGTGCTGAGCGGCTGCTTCGACTGCACATAGATGACGCTGTCCACATCCACCGCTTGGAAGTACGCGCGGCCCTGGTAGAGCGAGCCCTGTCCCGACGCCGCGGCGTTGCGGTCGGGCTTGCCCGCCGACTTGCTGCCGCCCTTGCCACCCGCTTCGACGCTCGCGCCCGAGGGGTCGAGGCCGCGGATGCCCTTGGTCGTCAGGCCGAGCGAGCGGTCGATGAGCACATCGAACTGCACGCCGGGGTCGGCGGGGTTGTCCGGGTTGAAGTGGCTCGCGAGGAACTCGGCCTGCTCGAAGGCGATCGACTGCTGGAGCGACATCAGCTCGTGCTTGCGACGCGCCTTGACCTCGGCGGGGACGGCCAGCTTGGGGTCGTCCTCCATCGTGCCGGCGGGGGTGCCCTTCTCTTTCGAGTACTCGAACACGCCCATCGCGTCGAAGCCGATCTCGTCGATGAAGTCCATCAGCATCTGGTGGTCGTCTTCGGTCTCGCCGGGGAAGCCGGTGATGAAGGTCGTGCGGATGGCGATGCCGGGGATGCGCTCGCGGAGCTTGAGCATCAGTTCGCGCTGGTGCGCTGCGCTGACATTCCGGCGCATCGCGGTCAGCATGCGGTCCGAGGCGTGCTGGAGCGGGATGTCGATGTACTTGCAGACATGGCGGAGGCCCGCGATGGCGTCGATCATCTCGTCGGCGAAGTTGGTCGGGTAGGCGTACATCAGGCGCACCCAGCCGTGCCCGCCGGCGTACTGATCGACGGCGTCGTTCAGCGCCCGCAGGAGGTCGGGCAGGCCGCCTTCATGAGAGCCACCGGATCGCACGAAGCCCCGGCCGATGTCGTCGCCCCAGCTCGTCGTGTCCTGACCGATGAGGTTGAGTTCGAACGCGCCGTCTTCGAGAAGCTCGCGCGCTTCGGTGAGGATCCGGTCGAGCGGCTTGGAGCGCATCTTGCCGCGGATCGAGGGGATCGTGCAGAACGCGCACTTCTGGTTGCAGCCCTCGGAGACCTTGAGGTACGCGTAGTGCCGGGGCGTGAGGCGCATGCGGGCCGAGTCGTCCTCGAAATACCCGATGCCCTTGCCGTCCTTGCCGTGCACGGTCAGGCCCGTCGTCTGCTGCCCGCGCTCCTTGGCGGCCTGCAGGGCGTTGCCGGCGATCCAGTAGCGTGGCCGGTCCGACGCCTCGGCGAGGTTCTGGCGCTGGGGCGCTTCGCCCCGCACCGCGCGGACGATGTGGTCGCGGTCGAACACGCCGATCATCGCGTCGATGCCCGGTGCCCACTCCAGCATCTTCGCGCGGTGGCGCTGGACCAGACACCCCGCCACGACGACGCGCTTGATCTCGCCCCGGTTCTTCTTCTCGACCGCCTCGGCGATGACATCGAGCGATTCCTGCTTGGACGCTTCGAGGAAGCCGCAGGTGTTGATCACGACCGCGTCGGCGCTGTCGCCGGCGTCGTGGGCGATGGGCGTGATGCCGTCCTCGGCGAGCAGGCCGAGCATCTTCTCGGAGTCCACCAGGTTCTTCGGGCAGCCCAGCGAGACAAAGGACACCGTCGAGATGTCCTGCGCCATGTCCTGCGCGGGGGCATCGGCGGCGGCTCCGGATGTGGGGGTCGTCGGGGTCATAGGCGTTTCGCAAGAGGGAAGCGAACCATTGTAGCAGCGATCGGCCCCGCGCGAGATGTGGATAACCCGGCCCGAAAGAGCAAAAACAGGCGCGCATGTACCGCATCGGCGCGGCGATTGTGCGGACATAGCAGCATTTTTCGGATTCTCCCCTCGGCGCGCGGCCCATCTCAGCGCAGACTGTCCGCCATGCATACCCAAACAAACACCACATATCGTCCCGACGATGCCTACCACTCCGAGAAGGTCGTGCTCGGTGTCGTCCTCACCTACCCCGAGCAGCTCGCCCATGTCCGCACGCAGATCCCGCCCGGCGCCTTCGCCGAGCCGCTGCACCGCGACCTGTTCGACTCGCTGTGCGCCATCGCCGATGCGGGCAACCAGGCCTTCACCTTCGCCTCCATCCGCAGCGAGCTCGACCGTCGCGGCTCGCTGCCCGAGGACTTCGAATCGCTCGTCCGCCGGCTCATGGAGTGCGGCCCGTCGCCGGCGGTGCTCAGCTACGACCTGTCGATGGTCCGCGAGGCGTTCGAACGGCGCACCGCCATGCTCGCCCTGCAGCAGACCATGCACGAACTCGCGCACCGAAAGCTCTCGCCCGCCGAGGCGCTGAGCCGACCGATGCTGCACTACGAGAAGCTCGGCGCGAAGGACCTGCGCACCGCCTCGGGCAGCGCGACGGGGCTGCGCTTCGTGCCGCTGGACGAGCTCGAAGAACCCGCCGAGCCGGAGTGGGTCTGGCCCGGCTACGCCGCGTGCGGCTCGATCACCGTGCTGTCGGCGGCCCCGAAGGCGGGCAAGAGCACGCTGCTGCGAGGGCTGCTGCGCGACCTGTACCGGGGCGGCCCGCTCGCGCCCGCCGGCGAGCCGATGCGCGCACCGACGCTGATCGTCAGCGAGGAGACGCCGGGCCACTGGTCGAGGCAGGCGTCGTCGCTCGACCTGCCCCGCGAACTCGTGCACCTGTGCGCGCAGCCGTTCTTCACCAAGCCGACGCTCGCGCAGTGGGAGCAGGCGATCGCGAGGATCGTGCGCTCGGTGGAGGAGCTCAAGCCGCGCCTGGTCATCTTCGACACGCTGAGCAACCTCTGGCCGGTGCGCGATGAGAACTCGGCTGCGGAAGTGAACGCCGCGCTCATGCCGTTGCGAGCCATCAGCGCAACCGGCGCGGCGGTGATCCTCGTCCACCACGACCGAAAGTCCGGCGGCAGCAACGGCGAGGGCGCCCGAGGCAGCTCGGCCATCGGCGGCTTCCCCGATGCGCTCGTGCAGCTGAGGCGCTACCGCGACCAGCCCGGCGACACACGACGACGGCTGTCGTATGTGGGCCGCTTCGAGCACGCTCCGGCGGAGGTGGTCATCGATCTGACGGAGGAGGGGTATCGCACGCTGGGACCGAGCAGCGCGGTGGAATCGGAGAACCTCATGGACCGCATCGCGAGCGTGCTGCCGGAGGATGGGGAGGGGCTGACGGTGGCGGAGATCAGGGAGCGGGTGGATGGGATTGGAGTCAACAGACTGCGCATGCTGCTTCACGAGGGAGCCGCACAGGGAATGTGGTTCGAGTCGGGAAACGGGTCTCGGTATGACCCCCATAAGTACGCCTTGGCGCGCGCAGATCGGGGTGGTCCGGCTCACAACCTCTTAGAGTTTTGACCGTGCGTGAACCAGCAGACACGGGTTCACGCGTGAGGACCTGATTCTGCTTCACGCACGATGCCCATCCCGGGGTGCCGTGAACCGTGAAACAAACGCTCGAAGGTGCCACTGGCGGCTTGTCCGCCAGTGCGGGGCCTCCCGATCCTGAACTGCGACCGGTGGGTAACGATCCGTCGGTCAAAGAGGTCACCGAACCGAGCCAAGGCCCCCACCGCCCGGCACTGGCGGATAAACCGCCAGTGGCACCAGAAAACACCTCATCTCATCGCGAGGGTGCCATGGTCAAGTCCGACGCAGTCGGACGCAGGCCATGCGGACGATGGAACCGGGTTCAGCAACTCCCGTTGGCTTCGCTGCGCGATGACCACGCCACCCGTCAGAGCTTTAACGAAGGCACCGTGGTGTACTGGATGTACACCAGTGGCTACCGCTGGTAGTCACATCAGGTGAGTGGATACAATCGTGGTTATGCCCAAGGCGACGAAAAAATTGAATCTGTGGTGGGTGCTGATCCTCGCGTGTGGTTGCTTACTGCAATGGTTCGTGTTCACTCCTCAATTCGTCTCCGATGTCTTTACCGCCGCTGTACCGCAGACGGTCGTGACCATGGGACCGCCACTCGCGTGGCTGGGGGCAATCATTGCCTCTTGCACTGTCGCGATTGATAGTTTGCTCTGGCGTTCAGACCGGGATGTTCTTGCTGCGGGCGTTGCCGGAGTGGCCTTGGGTGTCGCGATACTCGGGTTGCTCGGCGCGATTCAAGTTCTCGCGTCCTACGGCGAGGCGACTTGAAGTATCTAACGATTCAGATACACGAAGTTGGTAGCCGAGGCGTCCGGAATTCCCAGCGCCACCGATGTCGGGTGGCGTGGCCGGTTGCAGCCCAAGCCACGCGAGGGTCCGAACCCGGTCCCGTTGTCCGCATGGCCTGCGTCCGGCTGCGCCGGACTTGACCATGGCACCCGCGCGCAAGAGCCCGGAGCGCAAGCTCCGGGTACCGGATTTCATCGGGTTTCAGTCGGACCCGCGGGGCATTTCGCAGGCAAGAAGAGGGACCCGGAGCTCGCGCTCCGGGCTCCTGTTCTGATCGCCACACGTCTTACTCACCTTGTCGGCGGGGCCGGGTTCGAGGGCGACGGGGCCTGCGTCGGGGGCTGGGGCTTGGGTCGCTTGTACGGGCGATACTCCTCGGGGACCGGGAAGTCGTAGCCGCTGAGGGCGCGGTGCATGTAGTCCGCGCCTCGGATCACGAGCGCTCCGCGGAAGTAGCGGATGGTGCCGCCGTCGCCGCCGTTGGCCGCCCACTGGTCCTCTTCGACGAAGGTCTGGATGATGCGGACCAGCCGCTCGACCTCCTCGCGTTCGGGGGTGCCGATGCCGGGGTCGGACTGCGGGTTGTCGAAGATGCCGCCTCCGCCGCCGCCGCCACCGCCCTGGTCGAGCACATCGTCGATGTCGAGCGTCGGCACATCGGTGAAGTCGGGGATCTCAAAGAGCAGGTCCTGCACCGGGTAGAGCTTCACATACTTGCGGGCGTTGAGTCGCGAACGCGGCCCGACCTCCACCTCGCCCCAGTTGTTGAGCTGCCAGGTCGGCTGGTCGAGGTCGTCCTCGATGGTGCGGTCGAGCACGCGCTCCAGCGCGTTGACCACGGGCATGTTCTCGACCTTCAGGTTGATCACGAAGTCCTTGTCCAGCCCGACGGCGTGACGCTCGTTGATCCACTTGGCCTCGATCTGGATGTCCGCGACCTCCTCGAAGAAGTTCAGCACATCCTCGAGCCGATTGCCCTCGAACTCGATGGTGATGGGGCGCATCATCTTCTGCATCGTGGCGTGCCGGAGTTGGTTGGGCGTGGGCGTCGGGGCCGCCTCGGGCGTCGCCGGGCGGGGAACCGGCTGGGCGGTGGCCGAGCGGGCACCGGACGCCGCGATCACGCCCGCGCAGGCGAGCAGCATCGCGGCCTTGGACAGCTTCATCGTGCGGGCTGGCTTGCTCATATTCGACATCCTTCCGAGAACGCAGAACCACCATAAGTCTACGACCAAACCGGCGATTGTCCTGCAAAAACCGTCGTGAATCCTCCCGATTGGACGCTCCAGCCCCCTTCCGGGTTCGGTCGGCGCACGAAAAAGCCCAGTCGAAACCGGGCTTTGGGTCATCCGTGCGGGCGAGCGGCGATCAGCCCTGCTGGTTCTGCTGGCGGGTGTAGCCGTACTTGCGCTTCAGGGGCTTGACGACGAGGCCGCTCTTGATGGCCTTGGTCGAGACCTTCACGCGGACCGGCACGCCGTTCTCATCGAGGATCTGCATCTTCTGCAGGTTCGGCTTGAAGGTGCGACGGGTCTTGCCGGAGATGTGCAGACCGAAGCCGCCCTTCTTGATCGCCGCACCCGAGCGGGCCAGCTTGTTGCCGAAGGTGGTCTTCTTGCCGGTGAAGTAGCATTCGTTGGGCATGGTCGCGGTCTCCGCGGGCGTGATCGGTCGATTTTGAGTCAAAACAAACCCGAAGACCGCGCCCTGCGGCGGCCTCAGTCGGGCCGGGAATCGTACCGGGACGGGCGGAGGGCTGCAAGTTGTGGGGGATTTCCTGCCTCGGCGGTGCCACTGGCCTCCCTCTCCCCTTGCGGGAGAGGGCCGGGGTGAGGGGTTCGCACCGAAGGTGCGAGGGCTTGGTCCGAACCGCCGGAAGACTCGGACCGCCCCCTCATCCGTCCGCTGCGCGGCCACCTTCTCCCGCGAGGGGAGAAGGAGCCAAACCTTGGCATGTGCTGGAACAGTGCTCATACTCCCGGCATGCCGGACCGAGAGTCCATTGAGCGAGCCCGCAGGTTGCGTCAGGAGCAGTCGCCACCCGAAGCGGTCCTTTGGTCGAAACTCAGAGACGGCCGGCTCGCGGGCCTGAAGTTCCGCCGCCAGCACCCGGTCGGGCCGTACATCGTCGATTTCTTCAACCCGGCCGCCAGACTCGTCATCGAGATTGACGGGCGTATACACGAACGACACCCGGCCAAGGATCGGGAGCGAGACCGTTGGATGAAAGCAGACGGCATCCGGGTGCTTCGCATTCCGGCTCACGAGGTCAGCCGAGACTTGGACGCGGTGCTGCGCACCATCCATCGCAAAGTATCGAGCGTCATGCAGGAGCAGCAGAAGTGAGAGATGCTCCGGCCTCCCTCTCCCCTTGCGGGAGAGGGCCGGGGTGAGGGGTTCGCACCGAAGGTGCGAGGGCTTGGTCCGAACCGCCGGAAGACTCGGACCGCCCCCTCATCCGTCCGCTGCGCGGCCACCTTCTCCCGCGAGGGGAGA
>CBFGVX010000114.1:0-6524 GCA_965652425.1 uncultured bacterium
AGGTACCGGCGCAGCGCGCGCTCGGCGGGCTTGCCGAAGGGGATCATCCGCTGTTTGTTGCCCTTGCCCGTCGCCTTGATCACGCCGAGCGCGAAGTGCACATCGTTGAGCGCGAGATCGGCGACCTCCGAGGCCCGCAGGCCGCTGGCGTACATGGTTTCGAGCATGGCCTTGTCGCGTAGCCAGATCGGCAGGGCCCGCGGGTCCTTGGACGGCGCGGGCGCATCGAGCAACGCCCGCATCTGCCCGGGCGAGAGCACATTGGGCAGCGTCTGCCAGACGGTGGGGCGGTCGATGAGCTGCGTCGGGTCTTCGGGGATGCGCCCGTTCGCCGCGAGGTAGCGGAAGAACATGCGGATCGCGGCGAGGTGGCGGGCGATCGAGGAGGAGTTCATGCCCCGGTCGACGCGCAGGGCGCGGAGGTGGGCGACGAGGTCCTCGGGTTGGACGGTGCAGAGCGCATCGAGCTTGCCGGCCTCCTCGATCTGCTCGCGCAGGTCGTCGAGGTCGCGCCGGTAGGCGTTGATGGTGTTGATCGACAGCCCGCACTCGACCCGCAGGTAGTTCAGGAAGCTGTGCGCTTCGGTGGAGTAGGCGTTGCGGGCTGAGGGGTTCGACGAGTGCATGATCATGAGTGGTACAGAGGTATCGGCGAGCGAGGCGGGTGCGCAGCACCGCGCAGACCCTACGCGTTATCGGGGCAGCGGGCCTGTGGAGAGCGTGTGAATCGCCGCGCAAAGGTGGTTCGGAGGGATTTTTATCGGATGGCTCGGCCTCAGACGGGTTTGGCACGCCCGCTGCGTAGGTCACCCGCCGGCGCGGAGCGCGGGCGCTCACCGGCACGGAGGCCAGCGATGGATAGGTGGAATCTGGAACTCGCGGCGTTGCGGCACGAACGGCTGGTTCGGCTGTTCGGCGAGGACGCCGCGGCTGAAGAAGATCGTGCGCTCGGGGGCGCGATTCTTGCGCTCGCCGCCCGGGCGGCGGAGATGCACCGGCTGGAGATGGACGCCGCGCTCGAGGGCACCGGCAACGGCCTCTGGCCCGCCGAGGCGTGGCTGACGCTCGAGGAATTCGCCCTGCTGCACGGGATAGACCTGGATTCGCTGGACGGTGAGGTGGACTCATGAACTACGGCATGTACATGGCGGCGTCGGGCATGTCGGTCTCGATGGCGCGGCAGAATGTGCTCTCCAACAACCTCGCGAACATCGCGACCGTCGGCTACAAGCCCGACAGTTTCGCCGTGCGCCAACGGGCGGCGGTGCGCGAGGAGGACGGGCTGTCCTGGATGGACTCGAATGCCATGCTGGAGCGGTTGGGCGCGGGCGTGATGCCGACCTTCAGCCGCGTCGAGCAGGGTCAGGGGCCGCTGCAGAAGACCGAGAACGAGCTGCACATCGCGGTGGACGGCGAGGGATTCCTGCGCTACGAGCGGCGGAACCTCCCGGAGGGGTTCGGGCTGTCGCGTGACGGCCGGCTGGATATGAGCGCGGACGGCACGCTGGTGCGGTCGGCGGACGGCAGCCCGCTGCTGGACGAGGCGGGCAAGCGGATCCGGGTGGACCCCAGCCAGCGGATGCAGATCGATGCCGACGGCACGATCCGGCAGGGCGGCGAGGTCGTGGCCCGGCTGGGGCTGGTGACGGTTCCGGATGCGAGCTTGCTGGTCAAGGCGGGCTCGGGCGACTTCACCTTCGGCGAGCTGACCTCGGTGAAGCAGATGATCCCGGCGGACGGCCAGATCCGGCAGGAATACCTCGAGGATTCCTCGGTAAACGCGATCAAGGCGATGATGGATGTGACCTCGGCCTCGCGGAGCGCGCAGAGCAACATGCGGATGGCCTCGACGATCTTCGAGGTGATGGGCGAGGCGATTAATCGGCTGGGGCGGACGAGTTGAGCGGGTTTGGAAGAGGTTATAGGACTTGAACGGACCGGCTTTCTGTTTGAACCACGATTTTCGGAATTTGTCTTGCCGCGATCACAGCCGGGAGTAGACTGAGGGTGTACTCCTGACCGGAAAGGCCCCGATGCCGAGACTCGCTGCTGCTACCTGCCTCCTGACACTCTGCGGCACCACGCTCGCCGGGCCGTTCACCGCAGAAAGGCTCTTCGGCGTGGGTGATGCCACGCCCGTCGGTGAAGTCTTTTCGCTCCGGGCGATCTCCATCAACGACAACGGCGACTGGGCGGCGATGTACAGCGGCACCTACACCGAAGGGTTTTCCGGTTCGGCCGTTCGTTCCTCGACGGGCTTCAACATCCTCCCCGGCACCACCGGTCTGCCCTATGCAGGCGGCGAATACCTCCTGACCACCATGTGGGACATCGACATCAATCCGAACGGCCAAGTCGCAATAGCGACTGCCGGGATCGATATCCAGAATCAGCTCTTGCTCAACGGCGTGATCCTCAACGGAGAGGCGCGATTCGACATTTCCGGCGCATACAGTTCTCACGAGTTTCTGGGCCAGCCGACTCGGTTCGGAGCGCCTCGCTTCATCGAGTACATCGACAACAATCGGATCGTGCTCAACTCGCAGAGCCCGGATATGGCGCCCGGTCCCAATGTCGGGGTGAACCTGATCAGTCGCATCACTTTCGGGGTCGATGGTTCGTTCACTGATGAGCCAATGAGCGCTCCGGATCAGGTGGTCGCCGATGGCGTCAGCGTGTTCCGCGTGGAGGGAACTTCCATCGGGACGCGCGTGAACCGCAACGGAGATGTGATCACTTTCGCGGGCCTGTTTGGTGCACCTCAAGGCCTGGGATTCATGATGAACGGGCAACTGTTCTTCGACGGCAGTACAGAAATCGTTCCCGGTCAGTCGATCCTGATGGGGCAAGGGGGCATGATCGACCACAACGACGAGGGACAGTGGGTGGCATCGGTAAGTATTTCAACCGGCGGGCTAAGCGTGGAACCAATCCTGTTCCGCGAATCCGGTCAGATTTTGGTCCGGGGGCATGAGCGGCAGGATTGGCTCGGTGACCGATTCGTATTGCCCTATGGAGTCGATCTTGTCGATGGCGGAAACATCGTCTGGTCGGGAACATTGACGGATGATCTTCAGGATCCTAACTACATCGCAGGTCTCTTTTACAATTATCAGTTGCTACTCGAAGCAGGTGTGACTGAAATTGACGGTAAGATCGTGAAGAGCTTTGGCTCGCCTGGATCGACCGGATTCGAGATCAGTCCAAACGGAGAGTGGATCGCTCTCGGGATCACATTCGAGGATGGGTCGAGAGATTTTTACAGGTTGCGAATTCCAACCCCTGGGTCGGCGACGGTTTGTCTCATATTATCTGCGAGCGTTTTAACGCGAAGGTCGCGTTAAGGCTCGTAAGATCCAAACCCCATTACATTTGAATGGAGGAGTAGTGATGAAGAGATACTTGGCTATGATAGCCGCTACATCGTGTGTGTTATCGGTCTCCGGTTTTGCGCACGCCCAGTCGTGTGAGGAGTCTTCCGGCACGAGTATTTCGCAGTCTGGACAGTTCTCTACAACCGCACCGCAACTGGGATTTGGAAGTGCGGTTTCAGGATCTGGGCAGCGGGTAGCTGTGGGATACCCGGCTCAGAATTTGACGGCCGAAATCGGATCCGTCAGTTTCTTTGTTCCCGATGGCTCGAATCCGGGGAACTGGATCCTTGAGCAAAGTGTCTCATATCCTTATGAGGACAATCTTCTTCCGGGAGGAACCGGAAATACGCCTGTGGCGGGCATTCAGTTCGGACGAGCGGTCTCTCTCGCAGATGGGCGTGCCATCGTTGGAGGCAACGGTTCGATTTACGCGACCGACGATCCAGTCACCTTCTTTGAGCTTTACCGATCGTCCCCCGTGGTTTTCACTTTCACCGGCGTCAATTGGATTGGATCAAAGCTGCCGCTGCCGCCAGATTATCCGGATCTCTCGGTCGATGGTACGGACTTTGGTTTTAACGGCGAGTTCGGAACCGTCGTCGCGATTGAGGGTGATGTTGCGGTGGTAGGGGAACCCGCTTGGAATCCTGACCCCTTTCAGCTCCAAAAGATTGGACGATTCCATATCTACGAGTTTCAACAGGGATCATGGGTGCATAGTCAGGTGATACCGAATCCTACACCACAAGCACCATCAGGGATCAATGAGCGGTTCGCACAATCACTTGCCATTGCTGACGGCGTCATCGCGGTTGGCGCGCCCGGCGATGTTCGGGCTGGCAACAGTACCGGTGCGGTCTACCTCTACGAATTCGATGGTATCGAATGGTCGCTTGCCGCAGAAGTCCTGCCGCCTCAACTCGATGCCAACTATCGCTTTGGTGAAGCTGTCGACTGCCAGTTTCTACTGGACGGATCATTCGAATTGGCTGTTGCCAATACCCGCGTGAACCCAGAGTTCCCAAGTGGGGTCACGGGTTCTGTTCATCTTTATCGAGGAACTACCACGGCTTCCCTGAGCAGCGTGAGTATTCTGGACGATGCTCAGATTTCTGTGAGAGACGGGGGTGACTTTGGCGCTTCCATCGACCTGAACAATGAGTTGTTGGTCATCGGTCGGAGCACCCCGAAGTACAGGCAGAGCGCAGGAAGCAGGCGGGTGGCGTGGGGTAAACGGTGTCGCAATTGTTGGGTGCCGGGGTCAAGGCCGACGGAGTCGGCCGCAGGCCCCGCGGATGGCTGTTGGCGAATGAATGCGACTGAGTATTCGCTGGGATTATTCTGTTCAGACAACTCGGCGTGGCCTGCGCTTCGCTTGACCACGGCACCCGGCACCCCACAATCGGTCGTCGTCTGCCCTATGCCACCCGGCAAGCGCGGGAATTGCGCGGTCTGCTAGTGGGCCGAGAGTTCTCACTTTAAGAACACAGTTCGCCGCGGTGCTGGGCCGTGTTTGGCGCGCGGTTTGCGTAGGTCTGGCGTGCTGTCGGCGGAGCCGGCTGGCGAGAACGCTTGGTGTGGAGAACCTGAATCATGGCGACCATCTCTCTGTATTCCGCTTCGACGGGCATGAACGCCCTCAACACGCGCCTCGATGTCATCGCGAACAACCTGGCCAATGTGAACACCGACGGCTTCAAGGGGAGCCGGGCGAACTTTCAGGATCTGCTCTATCAGGAGAAGCGTCTGCCGGGCGTGGAGAACGCCAACGGCGATCAGGCGCCGACGGGGCTGTATGTGGGTCTGGGTGTGAAGGTGTCTGGCACGCAGCTCGACTTCCGGCAGGGTGCCCCGATCGAGACCGGCAACGACACGGACATGCTGATCGATGGGGACGGGTTTTTCCGGGTCGCGGTCGAGGATTCCGTGAGCGAAACCGGCTTCGCGTACACGCGGGCCGGGAACTTCGTGAAGAACGCGGATGGGGAGTTGGTCCTGGCCAATGACCTGGGGTACCGGCTCGAACCGGTGATCCAGATCCCGCAGGACGCCGCGAAGATCGAGATCGGCACGGACGGTCGGGTGATGGTGCTGATCAGTGGTGAGACGGAGCCGCAGGAGGTGGGGCAGATCGAGCTGGCGACCTTCATCAACCCGGCGGGTCTTTCGCAGATCGGTGGGAACCTGTTCGTGGAATCTGCCGCGAGCGGTGAGCCGTTCGTGGGTGAGCCGGGCACGGAGCAGTTCGGGATGATCCGTTCGGGGTATCTGGAGGGGTCGAATGTGGATCCGACGCGGGAGCTGATCGAATTGATCCGCACGCAGCGGGCGTTCGAGATGAACAGCCAGGTGGTCCGCGCGGCGGACGAGACGCTGCAGGCGATCGGCCAGCTCCGGCGCTGATCCCGCGTTGATGTGAATTGATGAACGAGAACACCATCGAGCAAAGCAGGAGGCGAAGCGCGATGACACGGATGATGAACGGGACACACGGGCGGGTTTGGCTCGCGATCGCGGCGGTGCTGCTGCTGTCGAGCGCGGCGTGGTCGAACACGGTTCGGCTGAAGCGTGCGGCGGTGGTCGAGCCGGAGCAGCGCGTGCTGCTGAGCGACATCGCCGATCTGGACGGTGCGTACGCGATCCGGCTGGCCGGCACGGTGATCGAGCGTCGTGGCGGCGATCTGCTGGGGGCGAGCGGGGCTGGCGAGATCGATCTGAATGCGGTTCGGGAAGTGCTTCGTCGCGAGGGTGCGGTGCTGGGGCGTCTGGAGTTTTCCGGCTCGGTGTGCCGCGTGCGTTCGAGCGAGTCGACGCGACCGGCTCCCGAAGCGAAGGGGCGGGAAGCCGCTCCGGAAGCGCCGTGGCGGACGATCGAGGACTGGCGGAGCGCGACGGAGCAGACGATCGAGATCGCGATCGTGCGTCGGTTCATGAGCGAGCTGGAGGTGCCGGCCGAGCGGGTGCGCCTGCGGTTTGAGGATGGCAGCGGGGCGCTGCTGGCGAGGCCGACGGCGGAGATGCGCACGGTGGTGCGTCCGGCGACGGCGCTGGCGACGGGGACGGTGCTGTTCCGGATCGAGCGGTACGACGGGAATGGATCGCTGGTGCATCGGGATTCGGTGAAGGTCGAGGCGCAGGTTCTGCGGACGG
>CBFGVX010000115.1:0-6284 GCA_965652425.1 uncultured bacterium
TTCAAAGGACCTCGAACCTACACCCGAAGGAGGCTTGCTACATAGAGTCATGGTCTCCGCGCAGCGGAGCCCATGATGACGATCCGAACATACGCCGGGGTCTGAGCGCAGCGAAGGCCCCGACGCCGCGGCAAATCAAATGAATCCGATTTCATGATCCAACGCCCCCTCGCGCTGGTACATATATCCATATGAAGGTCGGTCCGGAGACCGGCCCACGGATATCACCACAGGAATCAGAACCCGATGACCTCCGAACGCCCCTCCACCAACCGTCGCCTGCTCGCCCTCGTCTTCGCCGCACTCGGCGTGTGCTCCGTCGCCCTCACCGGCTGCAGCACCATCGAGGGAGCGGGTGAAGACCTCGAGTATGTCGGCGACAAAATCTCCGAAACCTCGCGCGACGCGCAGGACTGATCCCAGACCACGCCGCGAAGCCGCGCCGGACCTCACGCCGGCGCGACACACTCGCCTCTCTCACCCCTCTCGAAAGGGAACACCATGCTCCGCTGGGCCGTCGTCTTCTTCATCATCGCCATCATCGCCGCCATCTTCGGCTTCGGAAACATCGCCGCCGGCGCGACCGACATCGCCAAGATCCTCTTCTTCATCTTCATCGTGCTCTTCGTGCTCTCCCTCATCGCCAACATCGTCCGCGGCAAGCCCGTCGCCTGACAGCAGATCAGAGCGCACAACATTCCGGGTGGCATGGTCTCCGCGCAGCGGAGCCCATGTGACCATCGCACTGACCATGACAATCCGAACGGGTGCCGGGGTCTGAGCGCAGCGAAGGCCCCGCAGCGAGCAGCAAAACCGCCCGAGTCCCCTACTCCTCCGCTCGGGTACCATGGTCGGAGCGAAGCGCAGGCCATGCGTGCGCTGCGTGCTCTGGTGGCATGGTCTCCGCGCAGCGGAGCCCATGTACCGCCTCCACCACCGCAACGACATCGCGAACCACAGTACACTCCACACCGCTTTCAGCCGCCTCCGTGGGCTGCGCCCGACTTCGTCGGGCGAGACCACGCCACCCGCCGGTAGGTGATGCTGGCAAGAGGGCTCGCTGGCGCTTCGTTCGGCTTTGGAGTTGGACTCACCACAGGTGCGCTTCTCAGCGGAGCCGGATTGATTGTTGCCATTCCAGCGGCAATAGTCCTTGGTGCCGTCGCAGTGGTGGCCTACGATGTCAGTACGGGAGTGATTTCGGACCAGATCGCGGAGCGCGCCATGGGAGGCAGGCACATCACAGACGCGAAAAGTATGCTTTCGAATCTGTCCATGAATCTGTTTCGACTGTACAAGAATAGGTACAATAAACTAGATTCATTGCGCAACGAATACGCGAGGTGCAAGTGTGACTCAGTCCCTGGGCACTTTCATGAATATGCTATCATCAGATTATTCCGGGTTCGAAGCTGTCGCAACAGCGGAGATTACTCAGAGCATTACTCGTCATGGTGAAATATCGTCCCTTCTACGATCTGAGATACTTGGCTTCCTTCGGTCGGTCTATAAGGGGTACTGAGTGGAGATTAATCGAGGATGCCGCAGGCGAGAGATTCCTGTCGCGATCCCACACATTCCCTCGCGATGCTGGTTCGGTCGGATTCTTGGCTTGCTTCATCGCTTCGCTGTGGATCGCCGCTGCAATTGGCGGCGCATTTCCCGGACTAGCAAATATCGTTGTGTTGGCTGTCTTTGTATTCTCAATGCCCGTGTGCTGGATCCTTTTTTATACGCTAATTCGCGTGGTCTTCCAGTCGACGCACTGCATAATTTATCCACAAGCGTACCCTCTGCATCGGAAGGTAAAAATTGCGAAATACTTTTCGGTCTTCAGTACGGCGGGCATGTTTCGGCGAAAAAATATTACTTTACAAGAATTTTTGCAATCTAAGCATATCGAAGGAAGAGATATATCTAATGCGGCGACTGCCATATGGTTTCCTGTTTATTCTGTCAGTGCCAAAGCGTCTTTAGATACAACCTTACGGTTTGGAATTGCACAGCTTTCCAGTGTGCAGCGAGTGGGATATTGTTTGATTGTCAATTATGCTCTAAGCGACAACCATTCCAATATGTTGGAAGAAGCCTATTCCTGCATTGTATTGCAAGCTTGGCCGTCCCGCGAAGCTGCTCTGATATCAGAGGATTATAAAAATCTGATATCGACATTGTCTGAGTTTGCGCGTGTTGAGGACATCGCTCTCGGTGTTGTTTTCAGTCAGTCATCAGATGATTCGCATAAGTGGGTCAGTGATATCGTCTGCGATCACGAGCTTTCATTCTAGAGCTGGGCGGGTGGCATGGTCTCCGCGCAGCGGAGCCCATGACGAGCCTTCCAACCCATCCGGCTGAAACCAATGTATTGATCCGCAACACATACAGCCAATCCCGTGGGCTGCGCCCGACTTCGTCGGGCGAGACCACGCCACCCTGAATGCTCACACTTCCATTTCCGGCCTTCCCTGCACCGGCCAATCAATATGGAAGAATTTCCCGCGCGGCTCATCAACCCGCTCGTAGGTGTGCGCTCCGAAGTAGTCGCGCTGGGCCTGGAGCAGCTTCGCCGGCAGCACCGCGTGGCGGTACGAGTCGTAGTACGACAGCGCCGAGGAGAACGCCGGGATCGGCACGCCGCCCAGCGACGCCGCGGCGACCACGCCCCGCCACCCGTCCATCGCCCCGGCGATCTGATCGCGGAAGTACGGATCGACCAGCAGGTTCGCCAGTTTCGGGTTCGTGTGGAACGCCTCGGTGATCTTCTGCAGGAACCCCGCGCGGATGATGCAGCCGCCCCGGAAGATCGAAGCGATCGCGCCGAAGTCCAGCGTCCAGCCGTACTCCTTCGCCGCGGCATCCATCAGCGCAAAGCCCTGCGCGTACGAGCACACCTTCGCGCAGTACAGCGCCTGCCCCACCGCCTTTACGAATTCGTCGCGCGAGCCGAAGAACTTCCCCCGCACCGCTTCGGCCTCATCGTGGCCCGGCCCCGCGAGGATGCCGCTCGCCGCGACGCGCTCGTCCTTGATCGCGCTGATGCAGCGCGCGAACACCGCCTCGGCGATCGTCGGCGCGGGCACCCCCATGTCGAGCGCCGCCGTGCTCGTCCACTTGCCCGTCCCCTTCTGCCCCGCGGCGTCCAGCACGACATCCACGAACGGCTTACCCGTCCGGGGATCGTCGAACGCCAGAATGTCCGCCGTGATCTCCACGAGGAACGAATCAAGCTCGCCCCGATTCCACTCGGCGAAGACGGCGGCGCATTCCTTCGGGGTGAGCCCGCCCATGCCGCGCAGCAGGTGGAAGGCCTCGCAGATCATCTGCATGTCGCCGTACTCGATGCCGTTGTGCACCATCTTCACGAAGTGGCCGCTGCCGCCCTCGCCGATGTAGGTCGTGCACGGCACCCCGCCGGTGACCGGCTTGCCGGGCGCAGCGCCCTCGATCGGCTTGCCGGTCTTGGCGTCCACCTTCGCGGCGATCGCGGTCCAGATGGGTTCGAGTTCCTTCCACGCCTCTTTGTCGCCGCCGGGCATCAGCGACGGACCAAACCGCGCCCCCTCCTCGCCGCCCGATACACCCGAACCGATGAAGCGCAGGCCCTTCTCGGTCAGCACCTTCTCGCGCCGGATGGTGTCTTCCCAGTGGGCGTTGCCGCCGTCGATGATGATGTCGCCCTCGTCGAGCAGCGGCACCAGACTGTCGATGACCGCGTCGGTTCCGAAGCCGGCCTTGACGAGGATCACGATCTTGCGGGGGCGTTTGATCGAGGTGACGAAGTCCTTGAGTTCGGGCGAGCCGATCAGCCCGCCGCCGAGTTCGCCGAAACTGCCCGGCGGATACGCGGCGATGAAGTCGTCCATCTTCGAGGTCGTGCGGTTGTAGGCCGCGACGGTGAAGCCGTGGTCGGCCATGTTCAGGACCAGGTTCTGGCCCATGACCGCCAGGCCGACCAGACCGATGTCCGCCTGACCGCCGCTCCCTGAAATCGTCATGCTCGCCGCTCCTGTCGCCGGGTGAAGGTGTCTTGCGCGGCGATTGTGACGGCTGGACCGCGATCCGGCAATCCGTGGAAACCGCAGGAATCGCCCGGGACCCGGCGGAGCAGCAAAAATGCACGCGCCCGGCCGGAACCGGGCGCGTGCAGCGCATCAGCGGGATGCTGCGAGAGCGCGGGGCGTTCTCACCGCTGACGACGCTTGGCCTGCGCATTCGGATCGGACTGATCGGCGGCGCGGGTCGCATCGACCCGATCCGGCTCTTCCTTTCGGCGGATCGCCTCGATCAACTGATCGTTGAGCATGGTGCCGCGGCCTTCGATCTCGAGCTCTTCCGCACGCTGCGCGAGCTGCTCATCGCTCATGGAGTCGTAGCCGTCCGCGGGCTGGAGGTCCTCATCGTTGTAGTGCGGCTCGTGCTCTGGCGGCATGCCTGCACGAATGGTCTGCTTGCCGCGGTCTTGGAGGTTCTGAGGGGACTGGTTGTCATTGCGATTGGGGTGTTCTGTGCGTGGCATGGTGTTGCCCTTTCGGAGCGTTGCCCGGATCGCCGCCGGCTCACGCCGGTCGCTCGATCCATCGATACCTTTCGCCCCGGGCCTCACGCGCCGATGAAACGGGAATGAATCACCGCTCACCGACCAAAAAAACCGTGATGTTGAGCAAAAACACCGCGCCGGAATCTTTTCGTATAATCCCCGTCCCCATCCGGGGCGGTAACTCAATTGGGAGAGTGCCAGCTTTGCAAGCTGGAGGTTAGGGGTTCGAGTCCCCTCCGCTCCACTTTGTGGATCTCTGAAAGGCATCGGCATCGGCCGGTGCCTTTTTCTATGAATTTTGGACTTGCTCCTGGGTATTGCTGTCACTGTTCGGGCGGTTCTGTCGCCGGTGTGGGTGGAGGGTCCGCTGCGGCGTTGCGGCGCGAGCCATTCCTTCAGGAAAGACAGGAACCATCATGATCACACGAAATTCCACTCTTGCAGCGGCGCTGCTCTTCTGCGTTTCGTCGGCGGGCGCCGTCGCGGGACCTTCCGTTTCCTTCCTCGAGACCGCTTTTGAGCCGGGCTCGTGGTCGACGATGACCCCGTTCTGGGCCTTGCCCGCGAGCCACGGCGAGACCGCGACCGTTGTCAGTGATCGGTTCATAGCCGGTGAGCCCGCGAACCGCTTCATGGTTCAGCAGTACACGGCCAACTTCCCCGAAGGCGCTGTGAACGCCATCCAGCCGCCGATCATCATGAACGCATGGACGCACGACCCGGCGAAGGACGGCGCGATCTCCACGATCGGCGCGAGCGTGTACACCTTCCCCATGACCGCGTCTGGGGGCACGGCCGGCAACATGACCCCACGCCTGTACATCTTTCAGGGCGACCGGATCTACATGTCCCGCAACGCCGAGCACGGCTGGACGACATTCAGCCCCAGCGATCCGCTCCTGATCCGGCACTTCTCGGATTACACGAGCGCCGACTTCTTCGAAGTCATACCGAACAGCAACATCGCGCTGAACAGCCACCCGGATTTCGCAGGCGAGCCCATGCAGTTCGGTTTCGGCATCGATCTCAGCGCGGGAGACCTGGAGGGGCTTGGCACGGTCACCCGAGAGATCAAGTGGGACAACCTGGCGATGCGCCTCAATCTCGTTCCGGCTCCGGGTGCGGCTTCGCTTCTGCTCGGGGCCGGGCTGATGGGGATGCGCAGGAGGCGGTAAGTGTTTGTGCCGTGTTTGGCTCCCTCGCCCCTTGGGGGAGAGGGCTGGGGTGAGGGGTTCGCACCAAAGGTGCGAGGGGAGAAGCCGCTTACTGCCGTGCGCGGCTGGTACAGGAAGTCTTGGAAGGTTTGGAGCGCCCCCTCATCCGGTCTTGTGCTGAGCCGCACAAGACCACCTTCTCCCGCGAGGGGAGAAGGACTATGCGGCGATGGCTTCTTGTGGTGGCACCGGTCTCCGACCGGTGTCTTTGTGTTGAGTCACGGCACAGCTGTTGTCCATGCACCGGTCGGAGACCGGTGCCACCATTTGAGCCACCTTCAGAGCCCGGTGCATGGTGAGGATTGCGCTGGCGCTGAGGCGGCGTTGGGTGCGGGCCGTGGCTGATCGGCGGTCGGCTTTGATGGCTTCGGGGGAGACGGGGGTGCTCGCCGCGGCGTGGGCGGCTTCGGTCTGGACGGCTTCGAGGGTGGCCAGGGCCTTGGGGGCGGCTTTGGCGGCGATGTGTTTGAGGCGGAGTTCGAGGAGCTGGCCCATCTGGTCGAGCAGCGCGGCGATGTCGGGGCGCTGGAGGA
>CBFGVX010000116.1:0-6279 GCA_965652425.1 uncultured bacterium
GAAGACATCCGTCTCACATCCATGCTCTCGATTGCTACCGACGCGACCGACCCGTCCCGTGGAAAATGACAAGATCTGTCGATTTCGTCAACTCAGACATGCTCATGCATCCTCCTCCACCTATTCCCCCCGCCCCTTCGCCGAAACCGTCAGGGTCGTGCGTCGGCCCTTGGGCTTTTTCTTCGGGATGAACATGCGGATCAGGACCCAGAAGCCCAGGGCGGCGAGGGCGGTGACGACCCAGAATTGCCAGTCGGACCACGGCATCGGAGTCAGCCGAGGCCTGTGGCGCGGAGGGTCTGGTAGACGATCATCGCGCTGAGGTAGGCCGTGCCGCTCATCCAGGCGAGCTGGAGGAAGGCCCATTTCGCGCCGCCGGCTTCGCGTGCGGTGACGACGAGGGTGGGCAGGCACTGCATGGCGAGGATGTAGTAGATGAGCAGGGACCAGCTGGTGGCGGTGGTGAAGACGGGGGTGCCGTCGTCGCGCTGGGCGCTCGAGATGGCGTCCTGCACGCCCTGCTCTTCGAGGTCTTCGGTGCCGGCGACCTGCACGGCCATGGTGGTGGCGAAGACCTCGCGGGCGGCGAAGGAGGCCATGACGCCGATGGTGAGCTGGCGGTCGTAGCCGAGGGGGGCGAAGACGGGCTGGATCGTGGAGCCGATGCGCCCGAGGTAGGAGTTCTGCGTGGCGTAGCGCTGGTCGAGCGTGTCGGCCTCGGCTTCGAGCGCGGCGATCTGCTCGTTATCGCTGACGAGCGCGGCCTGCTGGCGGAGGGACTCGGCTTCGGGGGAGGGGCCGGCGTTGGGGTAGGCGCTGAGCCACCAGAGGACGATGGAGATGGCGAGGATGACGGTGCCGGCCTTCTTGAGGAAGACCCAGCCGCGTTCGGCGGAGGTTTTGAGCGAGAGGACGAGGTCGGGGGCGCGGTAGGACGGCAGCTCGAGGGCCATGCCGGACGACTTGCCCCTGAGGAAGGAGCGCCGGGCGATGAGCGCGCTCAGCAGGCCGGCGAGTGCGCCGATGATGTAGCAGCCGGCGAAGGCGACGGCCTGCATGGTCGGGCTCTCGGGGAAGAGGATGACCACGAGCAGGACATAGACGGGGATGCGGGCTGAGCAGCTCATGAAGGGCGCGACGAGGATGGTGGCGAGGCGGTCGCGCCGGTCTGGGATGGCTCTACACGCCATGATGCCGGGCAGGGCGCAGGCGTGGGAGCTGAGCAGGGGGACGAAGGAGTGGCCGCTGAGGCCGAAGGGGCGCATGACGCGGTCGATGACGAACGCAGCGCGCGCGAGGTAGCCGGTGCTCTCGAGCAGGGAGATGAGGAGGAACAGCAGGCAGATCTGCGGGAGGAAGATGACCGTGCCGCCGATGCCGGCGACGACACCGTTGGCGAGCAGGTCGCGGATGGCGCCCTGGGGGAGCGTGGCTTCCACCCAGCCGCCGAGGTTCGCGAAGATCGCGTCGATCCAGTCCATGGGGTACGCGGCGAGGGCGAAGATGACCCAGAACAGGCCGGTCATGATCGCGGCGAAGGCGATGATGCCGAGGACAGGGTGCGTGAAGGCGCGGTCGAGGCGGTCGGTGAGCGCATCGTGGTCGTCGTCGATGTCTTCGGGCGCGGGGACGGCGATGGCGGCGTAGGTCTCGTCGGCCCAGCGCTCGGCGTCGGCTTCGGAGTCCCCCACTGTCGCGGTCGGCGGGGTAGCGCGGGCGATGGCGGACTGGAGCGCTTCGACATTCTCGCCGGACTTGGCGGACATGGCGACGACGGGGCAGCCGAGGAGTTCGGAGAGGCGGGAGGCGTCGGCGTGTATGCCGCGGCGGCGGGCGAGGTCGGCCATGTTGAGGACGACGACGGTGGGCAGCCGGAAGCGGACGGCCTCGGCGACGAGGGCGAGGTTGCGCAGGAGGTTGGTGGAGTCGGCGACGACGACGAGGGTGTCGGGTTTGGCGGGGGCTTCGCCTTCGGGGGCGAGGTTGCCGGCGAGGACGGCGCGGCAGACGCTGGACTCGGAGGAGTCGAGGTTGAGCGAGTAGATGCCGGGGAGGTCGATGAGGCGGTGCTCGACGGAGTTGATCGTGATGCGCCCGAGGACGGCTTCCTGGGTGGTGCCGGGGAAGTTGGAGGTTTTGTGGCGCGAGCCGGAGAGCCGGTTGAAGAGGGTGGTCTTCCCGACATTGGGATTGCCCAGGAGGGCGATCCGCCCCGCGAGTTCCGGCGAGTGAGGTTGGTTCATTTCTTAGTCGGCCGGGCAGACCATGACGCGGTCGGCGATGGAGCGGTCGAGCCCGATGCGGCATCCCCCGCCGCACTGGTTTTTGACGGCGACGATGCAGGGCTGTCCGAGGCGGCAGATGCGGACTTCGGCCTGGGGCTTGAGGCCCATGGCGCGGAGCATCGCCGAATCGGGGGAGGCGTCGTCGGAGAGGGCGATGCGCCCGGTGCGTCCGCGCTGGAGCTGCGTCAGCGGGATGGCGACGGGCTGCGGCTGGGATGCGTGGGGAGCGCTGACCATGAAAGTCTCCGGGTGGTGAGATGAATGATAGCGGCGTTGAGATTGAGTCGCAATCAGGGGGCTGGTCCACCCGGAAACTGTGATTATCGAGCGGGAAGCCGCTCAGCCGCCGGTCGTCGCCTCGATATACGCGTGGATGCCGTAGCCGACGAGGGCGCAGATGACGCCGGAGGCGACGGTGAAGAGGGAGAGCAGGAGGCAGCCCTTGGCGGTCTGGTAGTGCTCGGTGTCGGATTGCGTGTCTGAGGCCGGCGCGTTGGACGGCTGCTGAGCGGGGTGCTCGGCGGGGCGGGCGGAGTGGTTCATGGGGATTCTCGGTTGGTTGCCCGGAATTCGGGCGTGTGCGTGTGTGCGCAGGACGCCGCGGCGGTGAGCGCGCGGTCGGTCACGGTGATGGCGATGGAGGCGGGGTTCAGGCGCGGGGCGGGTCGCGTCCGGAGGTGCGCAGGGCGCGCCGGGCGCACGGGGTGAGCGTGCGCGTGTTGAGCAGTTCCGTGCTGCGGGCCAGCGCCGGGAGGGCGGTGTGGCGCGTGATCAGGGCGGGGCCGTGGTCGCCGGGCGTGTTGTTGTCTTCGCTGGCGGTGCGCGCGGGTCGCCGCTCGATGACGAGCGAGGACGAGTCGATGCGTCCGGCGAGGATCGCCGGGACGCTGGGGGATGCGTCGAGGATGGGCGAGCCGGGGTGCGCGGTGCCCGCGCTCGCGCCGGGCATGACGGGCGCGATGCTCCAAACGAGCACGAGCATCGCGAGCAGCACGCGCGACAGCAGCTCGCCGGTGCGCCGGCTGCGTTCGGGGTGTCGAGCTTGCGGGGAGGTGTTCAAGAGCGGCTCTGGTGGGTGTGTTCCATCATTATACGAGCCGCCGAACGCTGCGGATGCACGCCGGGCGATTCAGGGTTGCTAAGGCAGCTCATAGCGCACCACCACCCTCGACGACATCGGGGGGTGTTCGACCAGCAGGCGGAGGCAGCGGAACTCGGCGGGGTCGCGCTTGAGTTTGGTCATGGCGGCGAGGGCGGCGTCGGCGTAGTTATCGACCAGGGGGGTGTCGATCATGGCGTCGGTGCCGAGGTCGCGGAAGCGTTCTGGCATGGGCAGTTCAACCGAGCCGACGCTGTCGAGGGCGCCGCCGAGGGTGCCGTGCATTGCGAGGGAGGGGTTCATGGCCTCGGTGAGGTCGCGATGCACGAACAGGTCGAAGAGCAGCGCTTCGGATGGGACCGTGACGGAGGAGATCAGCTCGGCGAGGGTGTTGCGCTCGTCGCGGTAGCGGGGCACCGCGGCGAAGTCGGCGAAGCCGAACATGCAGGAGAACAGGCCGGTCTTGCCGACGGGGCCTTCGCCGATCTCGTAGAGCGTGGTGTCTCCCTTGCGTGACAGGTGGATGTCGGGCAGCGCACCTGCGCAGAAGGAACGCATGAGCCATGGATCAGCCGGGTGTTCGCCCGGCGCGGGCTCGATGGCCTGGCGGTCCGTGCGGTCGGAGGTGGTGCCGTCGTCGTGGTACTGGCGGATCTGGAAGACGGGCCAGCGGTCGATGGGGCGCAGCCGGCAGACGCGGGTGAGGCCGCCGATCATGGCGAGGTCGAGCATGCCGGGTGCTGTTTTCGAGGGCGTGAGAAAGTGGGCGGTGAGGCGGACGCCGGCCTGGATTCCCCAGACGCCGCTGTTGCCCCGGTAGGCGAGCTTGCGGCTCATCTCGGTGGCGTCGTCGCCGCGGCCCATGCTGTCGAGGACGAGTTCGAGCTGGCTGCGGTCGCCGGTGTGGATCTCGATCATGCGGTCGAACTCGTTGACCGCGCGCCGGACGCGATCGACGGTGGCCTCGGGGGCGCCGGCCCTGGCCATGGCGTCCATGAGGATGTCCAGCCCGCCGGGCCCGGGGATCATGGGGACGGCGTCGAGCGGCTCTTCGGAGCCGATGATGCGAGAGACCTTCCAGGCGAGGTTCCGATTGACCTTGTACTGACGGGAGACATCCTGCGGGCGGGTGGGGTCTGCGCCGACGGCTCTGTAGAGTTCGAGAAGGGCGCCGCGCAGGCCGTCGACGGAGCGGCGGCAGTGCTCATCGAATTTGAGTTCGGCGACGGCTTGGGACACGGATGACCCCTAATTTCGGGTGATTTGATGGCTAGTCCATGGGCCAGCACCCCCACTGTACCGTGGAAAACGGGGGGCGGCAAACTTTTCTGCAATTTTCACTGGTGAAAGTTTTGGTGAAAGCGAATTCCTGTGGTACGCTCCGTTTCAGAGGCGGAGAGGACCGCTTCGAGAGCCGCACACAGGGGGCTCTTCAACCGTTGAAATGACCAGAGAAAATGAGGACTCGCACCATGTTCACTCGCACGCACGCCGCCCTCGCCATTGCTTCGCTCACTCTCGCCTCGGGCGCCTCGGCACAGTCGTTCCACAACCTCGGCCAGAACAACGACCCGTTCGACATCAGCGACACGGGGATGGTGGTCGGTGCCGACAATGCCGGGCACTGGTACTGGACCGCCGACACGGGCCTGGTCCCGATTGGCGGAGCCGCCCCCTTCGCCTACGGCGGGCAGACCGGAGTGTCATCGGATGCGAGCGTGATTTCCGGGAGCTTCGTCAACCCCGACACCGGGCTTGGCGAGCTGGGCATCTACGACCTCGGCACGGGTCTCTGGACCGTGCTCGGTTCGCTGGGTGCCTCCTCGGGTGACTCCGCGGCGAGCGCGTGGGGCATGTCGGGCGACGGCAACCACATCGTCGGTCTCGGCTGGATCAACGCCGGCAGCGCGCACGCGATCCAGTGGACGAACGGTCTGGGCGTGAACGATCTCGGTTCGACCGTGGCCGGGCGCAGCTCGCGGGCGAACGCCGTGAACCACGATGGCAGCGTCGTGGTCGGCTGGCAGGACGGCGAGACCGGTTTCCGCCAGGGCGCGGTGTGGATCAACGGCGTGCAGACGCTGATCTTCAACGATGACGGCATGGAGATGGGCGAGGCGTCGTCCGTCTCGGCCGACGGCCAGTGGGTGACGGGCAGCACGAACGGTCAGGCGGCGTGGCGGTACAACACCGTGACTGAGCAGTTCGAGTACATCGATCCGGTCGCGGGCAGTTTCTTCAATCCGCGTGCGGCGGGCGTGGCCATCAGCGACGACGGCAAGACCATCGTTGGCTTCGTCAGCCCGTTCGGGCCTCCGTTCAACCGGGTGGGGTACATCTGGCGTGAGGGCATCGGTACGGAACTGCTCAACGACTACTTCGCCGCGGAGGGTGTTGTCGCGGATGCGGGATTCTCCTTCATCTCGCCCTTCACCATGTCGGGCGACGGCCGGACGATCGCGGGCTGGGGACTCGGAAACGGCATCGAGGCGTTCGTCGTGACCCTTCCCGGGTCGGTCGACTGCCCCGCCGATGTGGACGGCAACGAGTCCGTTGACCTCGACGACCTCAACATCGTGCTCACGAACTTCGGGCAGAGCACTTCCAACGGCGACACCGACGGCAACGGCATCGTTGATCTCGACGACCTGAACGCGGTGCTGACGGCGTTCGGAACGAGCTGCAACTAAACCGTTGAAACCCATCGCGATTCGAGCGGCGGCCTCCCCCCAGGGGAGGCCGTTTGCGTATATGAGACGATCACGGTTGTTGAAGAAAATTCAAAAACACGGCAACCGGCATCCGCGCGTTCCCATACCAGTCTCGGATGAGTGACGCCCCCCACTATCGTGATCGCGCGAACGCGGCCCGGCCGAGCGGGGTCGGGCGTTGATC
>CBFGVX010000117.1:0-6279 GCA_965652425.1 uncultured bacterium
CCGGTGTTCAGGCCATCGATATCCCAGGCCAGCTTGGCGAGATCATCATCTCGTCACCGACCGTCGATGCTCGGGCCCTTCTGAACGATGTGCAGCGCATCGATGTTGCTGGAACCAAAGTCGTGAGCGTGCTTTACACTCCCGAGCACGTCGATGTGGTCACACTCATCGCGCGCGTGACCGAGATCGCCGCCGCTTCGGGCAGCAACCAGGAAGCCGAAGGACGTCTCGTCTCTCTCTCTGAAGACGGCCGGATCATGATCGTGGCCCCCGCGGACCGGGTCCATGCCTGGATCTCGCGTCTCGAATCGATCGACCTCCCGGGCCAGCGGGTCTCGCGGCTCTACCGCGTCGAGAACTACCCTTCCGAAGAGGTCGCGGCGCTGCTGCGCAGTCTGGTTCTGCCGCCGACCACCCAAAGAGGTTCGGCCGCCTCGATGGATGTCCGCGTTGACACTATCACCGATACGCTGACCGTCATCGCGACTCCCAGGGAACACGAGCAGATCGAAGAGATCATCAAACGGGTCGAGAGCGCCGCCCCGAGCGAAACGGCAGGATTCTGGTCGCGGCAGATCGAGCACCGTGAGGCCGAGGAACTGCTGACCAAACTCCTCGAACTCGTCGATGCCGGTGTGCTCGATCCTAGTGTTTCGGAGGGCAGTGTCTCAAGCCAGACCCGCTCCTCGGGCCTGTCTGGTATCAGCCGTGTGCCGATTCCTGCCGCGATGGATCAGAGCAGGGTTTCTCAGACGGGCTCCTCACCATCGCCTGAGCGTCGTTCTGACACTGGAACTCGGAATACTTCAAACGGGCTGCGCTTGGCCAGCGATGCCCAGACCAACCGTGTCCTCGCGATCGGCGATCGGCGGATGATCGCGCGGCTCGATAGTCTGGTCGACGAACTCGATATCCCACTCCCGCAGGTGCAGATCGAGCTCATCGTGGTTTCCCTTAATGAGGGCGATTCACGCAACCTCGCCTTCGAGCTGCAAACCCTGACCAACGCGGGCGACACCCTCATCCGCCTGTCCTCGCTGTTCGGCATCGGCGATGCGGGACTCGACGACCCCGGCCCGCTCACGGGCTCGGGTTTCTCGGGGGTGGTGTTGAACCCCGGGGACTTCGGTGTGCTGGTCCGAGCTCTTGAGACGATTTCGAAGGGCCGCTCGTTGAGCAGGACCACGCTCCTGGTGGCCAACGGCGAAGACGCGAGGATCGACTCGGCCGTTCAGCAGCCCTTCCTACAGACCACCGTGCGATCTTCCGAATCCGAGATCACGGGCTTTGGCGGGTCGGTCGAGGCGGGGCTATCGGTCAGCGTGTCGCCCCAGATCGGCCCCGCCAACACGGTGCGTCTGAGCTACGACGTCGAACTCAGCGCGTTCATCGGCTCATCGGCGGTCCCCGAGCTTCCCCCGCCAACGCAGCGCAACACTGTGTCGAGTATCTCGACGCTGCCCGACGGCTTTACCGTCGCTGTAGGCGGGTTCCGGCTGAGCGATCAGAACGAGGGAGAATCGCGGGTTCCCGTGCTCGGCTCGATCCCGCTTCTCGGCGAGCTTTTCAAGAGCAGCAGCAACAGCAGCAGCGATGCGCGGTTCTATGTGTTCATCCGGCCCAAGGTCGTCCGCGAGCGGTCCTCCGATCAGCTTCGGGGGTTGTCCGATCCCGTACTGCGCGATGCGAACCTCCCGGCCAACCCTCCCGCCATCGACCTGCCCATGATGTGGTGAAAGCGGACCCGATGCTCCTCGCCGACCAGTCATCTCGCTCAGATCCCACGCCCAGTGCTGCGCGGGTCGATGCTGCCACCGCGGAGTTTCTCGCGCTGATCCCCCGCAGTTTCGCGCGGCGGCACCTCGTCCTCTCGGGCGGTCGACGACAGGTCGATGGCCGGTCGATCGAATTGATCCGCTGCGGGCGAACTCTCAAACCCGCGGTGCGGCACAACCTCGCCGTTCGTATGAAAACTTCGATCGAAACCCTCGAAGACGACCCCGAACTCGTGGCTGTAGCCATCGACGACGCCTACGCGTCATTCCAAGCCGGTGCCGCCCGTACGGGCGAATCAGGCGCTGCTTCGCTGCAGGATGATGCGGTGCTGATCGAACCTGAAGATGGCCTACCCAGCCTTGATGAAGCCCTGCGCGAGGTGGACCGCGACCTGCTGTCGGTCGACAACAAGGCCCCCTTGGTCCGGTTCGTCGATGCTCTGCTGTTTGAGGCCGTCACACGCGGTGCCAGTGATGTGCACATCCAGCCCCTGGAGTCGACAGCGCTTATCCGCTTCCGGGTCGATGGTACGCTGACCACGGCCAACCAGATCCCGCTCGAACTCGCCGGATCGGTCGTCAGCCGCGTCAAAGTCATGGCCCGCATGGACATCGCCGAGCGGCGGATCCCGCAGGACGGGCGGGCCAACGTGACGATCGGTAGGCGGACCGCCAGGGGCGTTCGCCGCATTGATCTGCGCGTCAGCACGCTCCCGACCGCGTACGGTGAGCGCATGGTATTGCGTCTGCTCGATCCCACCAAAGCCGAGCACCTGGCGAACTTCGAGTCGCTGGGCATGCCCGATGACGTGCAGAGCAAGCTGCTCGCCAGCGCTTCTCGTTCCAGCGGCATCGTGCTGGTGACCGGTCCCACGGGCTCCGGCAAAACTACCACGCTCTACGCGGCGCTGCGCTGGTTGGCCGGAGGTGGGCACGGCATAACGGCCCGCGATCTGAACATCATGACCATCGAGGATCCGATCGAGTACGAACTCGGTTCGAGCGAGCTTGCCATCAGCCAGGCGCAGGTCAACCTCAAAAAAGGAGTTACTTTTCCAACCGGGCTCCGGCACATCCTGCGGCAGGACCCCGATGTGGTGATGATCGGTGAGATACGCGACGAAGACACGGCCAGAATCGCCATCCAGGCGAGCCTGACCGGCCACCTAGTGTTCTCGACGCTGCACACCAACGACGCCGCCAGCGCCATCACACGACTCGCCGACCTGGGAATCGAGCGGTACCTGCTCAGCGCATCGATCGCTGCGGTGCTCGCCCAGCGGCTGATCCGCCTCGCGCACACCGAATGCCGTGGCAAAGGATGCAAGGGATGCATGGACACCGGCTTCGCGGGCCGCTGCGGGTTGTTTGAACTGATCGTCGTCGATGAGCGTATCCGTGAACTGATCGCCTCAGGTGCATCCGAGCAGGACATCCGCCGCGCTGCCTCCGAGGCAGGCACCAGGTCACTGGCCAGCGAAGGCAAGCTGCTCGCTGGCCGCGGACTGACCACACTGGAAGAGGTTCTTCGAGTTACTCGGGCGGGCGAGGAGGACGAATTGTGACGGCGGGTATCTACCTCTACCGGGCCACGCTCCGCGACGGTTCCAAGCGGGTACTCCGGGGCCGCGTGGAAGCCGCCGACCCCGCGCACGCCCGGGAGCTCCTGCGAGAGGGCGGCCTTATCCCTCTTGTGCTGCAGCCCATGCGCGGACCTTCCCGCTCCATGGCTCTTCCACCAATCGTCGAGACGTGGTGGCAAGTGCACCAGCGAACACGTCGTCGACATCAGCGGGCGGATCTGCTCGATGCGCTGGCCACGATGCTGCAGACCGGGCTCTCGCTCATCGATGCTCTACGAGCCTTGGAGAGCCGCGACGAAGCGGCTCGGCCGTCCGAGCAAGATCGCGTGCTGCTGGCGATGCGAACCGGGGTCGGGGCCGGGCGAACGTTCAGCGCGTGCATCGCCGATCAGCCGGCGTGGTTCTCGCCGTCTGAGTCCGCGCGGGTGCGGGCTTCCGAGCAGCGTGGTGAACTGGCCGCCACGCTCGCCGCACTAGCCGAATCCAACCAGCGTTCGGCGGACCTGTGGCGCCGGCTGCTCGGCGTGATGACCTACCCGTGCATCGTGGCGACGGTCGGGATCGGGGTCATCGTGTTTCTGAGTGTTCGCACGCTTCCGGAACTGCTGGGAGTCCTGACCGATGCCGGTGTGCGGCTGCCCGGTCTCTCGGTCGCCGTCATGCGTCTGGGCCAGAGCCTCGTGAGCGTGTTGCCCTGGCTGCCTGTTCTGTTGATTGCATTCTTGGCGGTGGCGGTCGCCGCCGCGAGCAGTCGGGGCATCTCCCGGACGATCACCGGGTGGCTCGACCGTTTGGCTCCGCGTTTCATGCGCAGAGCGCGCCTCGCGCAGGTCTGCGATGAACTCGCCGATATGCTCGATAGTGGGATCCAGATCGTCGAAGCCTTGCGCATCATAGCCGCATCCCAAACGGGCATGCCACGAGCCGGTCTGCGAGATTACTTGAGCCGCGTGGCCGACGCGGTCTCGGACGGAGAGGAACTCGATGAGGCCCTCCCCGATCCACGCTGGGCGGACACCGAGTTTGTCCGGCTGCTCACCGCGGGGCAGGCTTCCGGCGAACTCCCTCGGGTGCTGAGGAGGATCGCTGATCGGTACACCCGGGATGCGATGCGCCGGATCGAGCGGTTGAGCTCTCTGCTCGAACCGGCGGTCATCATCATGCTCGCCGCGATGGTTGGTACTGTTGTGATGGCCGCCGTGCTCCCCTTGATCCGCTTGCAGGAGGTGGTGTGATGATGAAGGGTTCTTCTCTGAACGTCAGAGCGCGTCAGGGCATGACGCTCGTCGAGGTGCTCGCGGTCGTGGTCATACTTGGTCTGTTGGCTGGCACGCTCGCCGTTGGGTTCTCCGGGGCTTTCGGAGAAAGCCGCACCGAATTGGCCCGGACGGGGGTCTCGATCGTCAAAGAGCGCGTGGAGATGTACCAACTATCAACGGGCCAGCTTCCGAGCCCCTCCGAGGGACTCAGCGTCCTCACCGGTTCAAACGCCGTCGGGAGGTCGTATGAACTGACCCGCGATCAGCTCGTCGACCCGTGGGGCCGCGAGTACCTGTACATTGCGCCGGCCGCCGATGGGTCGGCATTCGAGATCGTGACCTACGGTGCCGATGGCCAGCCCGGCGGCACTGGAGAGAACCGCGATATCTCGTCGCGCAACCTGAAGGGAACCCCGTGATCCCGCTTGTACGCGCATCGGGTTCGGGACGCGGGGCGTTCACCTTGATCGAACTCATGGCGGTGACCGTAATCCTCGGCATGGCGATGACCGTGGCCGCCGTTGGGCTCTCGTCGAGATCCGCCAGCGCCCAAATCGAGGATGCGGTGTCATCGCTCGCCTCAATCGACGCCGCCGCACGAACCCTCGGCCGCCGCGGCCACATCGCTGCCATCCGCTTCGATACGCGCGAAAATGCCGTCTTGCTCATTGACCGGTGCTGCGACGATCAACAATTCGCATCGCGTGCCATAGCTCCCAGCGTGAGCATCGAGGCCTGGGATCTCGTTTCGGGCCAGATGATCGACTTGCTCGTCGTCGATGCGCAAGGCCGATCACGGGACTATCGCGTGAGGTTCTCGAACACCAGCGGCGCTAGGTCGATGACCTTTGCCGGCCTCACCGGCTGGCATCAGCGTTCCGAGGTCCAGCGATGAGCCGCCGCGTGAACCCATTGCGAAACCGATCACTCAGAGGCCTGACACTGCTCGAACTGGTCCTCGCTACCGCCATGCTGTCGATGGCGGCGGTCAGCATGCTCGGATGGTTCAAGTCCGCCGAGCGTCCGGTCAAGGACCACACACCGGTTGCCGTGGGCATGACCGAGCACGACCGGGCATCCGATCTGATCGTGTCCGATCCCTCTCGTTTCGGCGTGCCCCGCGATCCACGCGGCACCTATCGCTGGGAGTCAGCAGGTGAGATCGCCGACCGGAACCGAGAGATCACAGGGCGCTACAGCATTCGGCTGATCCGCTCGACGACCGAATTCGACCGCATCGAAATCACCGGGCCTGGCGGCACCTCCGTAAGATGGTTTGTCCGCCCACCGGAGGCACCGCGATGATGCGATCGCGGCAAGTTCAAAGGCGAGCCTTCACACTTGTTGAAGTTCTCGTGTCGTTGACTCTGCTATCAATGTTGATCGCGTCAGCATCGGCGCTGACCACATACCTCGTCCGCGTGTCTGCAGATCAGCAGCTTCTCGCGAGGGATGCGATGGCTCTCGATGCAGCCGCGGCACTGCTTGCTGCGGACCTCGACGCGTGGAACATCGATGCCTCGTTCGATACCGATGAGATCCGTAGTCAGCCAGAAACTCGCGCGGTCAGCGGCGATTCGATCGTGCTGGTTTTCGCTGACGGCGGATCTGACCCCCGCACCATCGAGTACCGGTTGGACCGATCGGCATCGCTGCTCACCC
>CBFGVX010000118.1:0-6128 GCA_965652425.1 uncultured bacterium
GTGCGGTTGAGCGATCGGCCGACGGGGGATCGCCGGTTGGATCACACCCTCCTCGGAGACATACGCCGTGCGCGAGATCACCCACGACGCGTCCGGACGCATGCGCACGAGATCAACGAACCCGCCCAACGCGGCGATGTCGACCGATTCTCCGTCTTCGTTGGCACGGATAATGTGGACCGCGACCTGAGAGCGGACCTTCACGCCCCAGATGAAACTGTTGGCTTCAAACGCCGATTTGCGAAAGGCCTGCGCTGTATCGGTCTGGGCTTCGGGTGAAAAACTGCTCAACAGACGCTGGAAGGTGCGCCGATCTCCGGCGTGTCGCTGGATCAGCTCTTCATAGACCCGGTACCGCTCGTTGGCGGTTCGAAGGACCGGCTCGGCGATGCCCTTGTCCGCCGCGGCGGTGAAGAAGATCTCCATGCCGTTCTGGCCCGGCATGGTCTGGGCTGCGGTGAAGGGATCGGATGCCTCTACACACCGGAAGATGCGCCAGGCGAGCGTTTTATCGATGCTCAGTGCCCGAGACAGGTCCATGGGGCGCTGCACTCCACCCGGGCATGCCCCGAGAACAGCGGCGATCCCGGCGCGCACGCCCTCGATGGCGAGCTGAGTTTCTGCTTTGATGGACTCGGTTTCGGTGGCCAGATCATTCTCCACAACAGCAGGGGCAATTGATTGCTGGGGCCTGCATTCAGGCAAATCATCGTCGATTCTGTTGGTGCATCGTACAGCGCTTTCAAATTCGGGCAAACTCTTTCAGGAATTTTCTCCTGAGAAACATTGACCCCGCTCCAACCGGTCGTATATTCGACCGAGAAGAGTCTTCAGCCAGACACACGAATTCATACGAAGGAGCAGTTCGATGGCACAACAGACACACCTGATCGCGGGCCTGCTGGCCGCGTTCACCGCGGCATCGACAGGCGTAGCGCTCGCCGGTGAGGACGGCGGAGAGGGCGATTGCATCATCCGGAAGGTCACTCCCGACTGGACCCCCAAATCAACCGGTGAGATGGGCGATACCGACGGGGTTCTGGCGATGGACCAGACCGGTCGCTGGGTGGCGTACAGCAGTTACACCACCATCGGACTGCCCAACGCCGAGGAGATGCACGGGCACATCCAGCAGATCATGGTCCGCGATACGCACACGCAGGAGGGCGAACTGATCTCGGCGGCCTACAACCCGAAACCGGGCGAGAGCATTTCCGCCAACGCGTTCAGCGAGTGGTACATCCACATGTCGCCGAACGGCCGGTATGTGGCGTTTGCGAGTTACGCGACCAACCTCGTTCCAGACGAGGTGACGGGAGAACACTTGCAACTGTATGTGCGGGACCGCCAGGAGCAGGTGACCTACCTCGCCAGCAAGTCCACGGAGGGTGAGATCGCCAACGACTGGGGCAGCGATGTTCGCATGGGCGTTGCCGACAACGGACGCGTGGCGTTCGCCAGCCGCGCAACGAACCTCCATCCGGATCAGACGGAGCCCATGTGGGCGGTGTATGTCCACGATGTGCACACGGGCGAGACGGAACTGGTCAGCCGCAACGAGAGCGGGATCCCTGCGTGGATCGACTCGTTCAATCCATCGATTTCCGGGGACGGGAACACCGTTTCGTTCGTGTCGTGGGCCCAGCTCACCTTCGACGCCGCATCGCCCTCGCTGCATGTGTATGTGCACGAACTCGACAGCGGCTTGGTGGAGCTTGTCTCGAAAGACCCATCGGGAGTTGACCGAAACGGGGCCGGGTACTACCCGCACCTTTCGTACGATGGGAACCGCGTGGCATTCCGTTTCGATACTTTCGAGCCGCCGCTGGATCCGAATTTCCCGACCGGCTACGCAGATGTGATCTATGTGCGTGATCGTACCTGGGGGCTGACCTTCGGCATCAACCGGAGCTGGTTGGACCAGCCGACCTCGCACAACCCCGAGGGCGGGTTCACGCTGAGCGCCGATGGTGGGCACATCGTGTGGGAAACCATCGAACCGGTACTCCCGATCGACTACCCGAGCGAAATCTGGCATGTGTACCGCACGGACCTCGAAACCTTCGAGACCGAGATCGCGACGCTGGATCGCTTTTGCCAGCCGATCCCGGAGATGCACGACCGGATGTGGTCGGCCATCTCCGGCGACGGATCGCATGTCGTCTTCAACTCGATGTGGAATGTGCTCGAGGAAGAAACCTTCGACTGGTCCCGCCACCTCTATGTCTGGGTGGATCCGAGCGCCACTCCGCCGGATGAACTCGAAGGCGATGTGAACGGCGACGGGATCGTTGATCTCGACGACCTCAACGCCGTGCTGACCGCCTTCGGGACGAAGTCGCCCGACGGCGATGCCGACGGCAACGGAGTGGTCGATCTCGATGATCTGAACATGGTTCTGACGAACTTCGGCAACACGCTGGGCTGATCGAGGCCCGAAGTTTCACCTGCCGCTTCGCTCCTCCTGCGAAGCAGTACCTCCGACGCTGGCTCGCTTGCGAGCCAGCGTTTTTTGCTGACCGCCGGGAAGCTTCACAAAGGCTTGATCCCGCGCACGCAAGCGGCCGCGCCCTGAGGACGCGGCCGCTTGCCGGGAGTGCGGGATGCTGTTTCTACGATCGATCAGCGCCGACGACGCGTGCCCATGGCCGCAAGCCCCGCGAACGCGACGAGCGTGCCGGGGGTGGGAACCGGGGTGATGGTCAGATCGTCGATCATGCCGCGCGGAGCGGTGAGCTGGCCATCGATCGTCGCGTAGATCCGCAGCGAATCGAACTCGGCGCCTTCGATGGAGAAGGTATGCGTGGCGACATTGTCGCGTCCGTCTACGCCGATGATCACGAACGAATCGCTCGCGACCACCTGACCGTTCATCAGCGCATCGAAGTGATACACGATGCCGCCCCAGGGCCCGTTCTCGTAGTACACCAGATCAACCGACGCGGCCGACGCGGGGGTGTCGAGATCCATGGTCGCGGTCGAGAGCACGCCGAGCGAGAGGTTCTCGCCGGGCATGTACACCCCACCGAAAGTCATGACATTCGTTGGGCTCCCGAAATCCGGGAAGTCGTTGAAGAGGAACCCGGCGTTCTCGATGACGATCTCGCCGCTCAGCTCGTCGGCCGTGAACGGGATGCCGTCAGGGTAGATGCCGGCCTGATTGTTCACATCGCGGTAGGTGACCCCGTTGTGCGTGAATGTCGTGCCGTAGAACCCCTCGCTGAGGTCCTCGTAGGTGTGAACGATCGGATCGGCGAGTGCCGGGGCACAGACGCCGGCGGCGAGCACCAGTGCGATTGCGGTCTTCATGTCAGATCTCCTTCTTCTTCTCGTAACAAAACGGACGGTGGATGTCGCCGTGAAACTGAGTGCTTCACAGCGGTTGGATGGACTGCTTTGGGAGCAAGGGGTGGCGAATCATCACCGTGGCCGGGAACGGCGGGTAGGCGATGCGGATTCTGTACAACTCGTACTCGGACGGATCGGCGCGCAGGCGATCAAAGGCGTACCGCAAGAGATCGTGATACGCGGGCAGGTCCGGCGCCTGGGCCATGCCCAGACCGCGACCGAGGCGGCTGATGGAATCACGGACCAGGAGCTTGTCGGACTCGGCGAAAGAAACCGACGAAGCGATGTCTGAGAACACGCACAGCTCCCGTTCCACATCGCCGAACAGCCCGGCTCTGACGAAGAAATCGAAGTGCAGCATCTCGGACGGGGTTCGGATTGCGCTGCCGAAGTGTGCGGTCCGGTCGTGATCGGTCGCGTGGGTGGGCGCGATGTTGCGCAGCACCTCGCCGGTGACGAGCGTGCGCTCACCCTGCAGGCCCACTTCGGCGGACACGAACTCGTCCTGCATCATGCCGTCCGGCGTCGCGGTGCGTTCGAGCGTTGGCATCGGGTCCGAGCAGAACCCCGGCAGCACGGGCACCCCGCTGTGCGCAGCCGCGGCTTCGTGGTCCAGCGGCTGGCGGAGCATGCCGGATTCGGGTCGCTTCTCGTCATCGACGGCGATGGACTGGTTGACGACCCATCGCACACCGGGTCGGGTCTGCCGGAAACCCATCAGGCCCCGGATCTGTGCCATGTGGAAGTGCCGCTCCTGATCCTCGGAGGGCAACATGATGCTGAGCGCGAGAAGTGTTTTGCAGTGCGCCCCCCAAGTGAAGGAGTTGCCCTCGAATGAGAGCTGTCTCCAACGCTGGTCATCGTGATGGTCGCCGTCCCGACAGTGCGATTCGATGAGTATGTCGAATTCGGCACGATCCGCCGCGTGAGTGTTCATGAGCGCTTGAAAGGAATCACTGGCGCGACGGATCGCATCGATCACTTCGCGGTCCATGCCGTGCTTGAGAGCGGCCTTGGCGATCACCTCCACGCTGCGCGCCGATGGCATGTGTTTGGCGGCGACGAACGGGTCTTCGCTGTAAGCGACCTTGACCAGTTGCCATGCAAGTTTGCGGTGGATGCCGAGCGCCTCGGCAACGGCCGATACGGCCTTGGAGCCGGGGCATTTCAACTCGATCACCCTGGCGTAGGTTTCCCTGGCCATGGAAACGGCTTCGAGCGCATCCCGCTCGAAGGGGGTTCGTGTCGGGTTGTGCTGACGGGTCGAGGATGACACCCCAGAACCATACACCCAACGGCGCTCGTTTCAAGCGTTGTTTCAGAAACAATTTCAAGACCAAATTCAGCCCCCCGTCGATCGGATTCCGCCCGAGCTGGCATAGAGGAGAACTGATAAGTGCATACAAACGAAAACCGCCCCACGCCGATTCGGGCGTGGGGCGGTTTCAGCATGAAGCGGAGAGGGGGGGATTCGAACCCCCGAGCCGGGTTGCCCCGACTACACGGATTCCAGCCGTGCTCCTTCAGCCGCTCGGACACCTCTCCGTACAGGTCAGGATCGGCGGGGACCGATCCCGAGCGGGTCGGGCATTCTAACGATTCGCGAGGGGCGTGTCAGGATCGAAACCGTGCCAATCGCCGATAGACTGGCTTCATGGGTATTCGCAACAAACGCCCGGATCTCAACGGGATCCTGAACATCGATAAGCCGCTGGGATGGTCGAGCGCGAAGGTCTGCAACCTGGTGCGCCGGCTCAGCGGCGGGGCGAAGGTCGGGCACGCCGGGACGCTCGATCCGCTGGCAACGGGAGTGCTGGTAGTGTGCCTGGGCAAGGCGACGAAGCGGATTCCGGGGTTCATGGACGCGAGCAAGGAGTACCGCGCGGCGGTGGATCTGTCGGCGTTCAGCTCGACCGATGATGCCGAGGGCGATCGAGATCCGGTTGAGGTTGCTCACCCCCCCGCTCTCGAGACGATCCGGATGGTGCTCGATGAGCGGTTCATTGGCGAGATCGAGCAGGCCCCGCCTCGGTTCAGCGCGGTGAAGATCGACGGGCAGCGGGCGTACAAGCTGGCGAGGGCCGGAGACGATTTCGAGACGCGCAAGAAGCTCGTGCGGATCGATGCGATCGTGGTCGAGGGGTACGAGTGGCCGCGGCTGGAGCTGCGGATCGAGTGCGGCAAAGGGACCTACATCCGGTCGATCGCGCGGGATCTCGGGGTTGCGCTCGGGACCGGCGGGATGCTGAGCGGTCTGGTGCGGACGCGGGTGGGCGAGTTTCGGATTGAGCAGGCGTTGTCGGTCGAGGATCTGCCTCGCGATCGCGATGCGTGGACGGACGATCTGCTGCTTGACTGATCGCACGCGCTGGGGGGCGAAACTGTGTGTACAAAAAAGACAACCGCACCGGGTGTACCGGTGCGGTGTCGTTATTCAGAGAACAGTTGGTGAACATTCATCGGTCGTCGCCGACCGGCTATCCGCAGCACCTTTTCAGTGCGTTCTTCCGAGGAAGAGTTTGCGGACGAGATTGCGCTGACGGGATCCGACTGGAGATCTCTCTCCGTCCAAAGACATTTTGTCTGAGGCACAGGTCGGTCTAAGGTATCCCTTAGAAAGGAGGTGATCCAGCCGCAGGTTCTCCTACGGCTACCTTGTTACGACTTAGTCCCAGTTACCGATCTTGCCGTGGGCACCCCTGAATCAGGGCGACTTCGGGCACTACCGGCTTCCATGACTTGACGGGCGGTGTGTACAAGGCTCAGGAACGTATTCACCG
>CBFGVX010000119.1:0-6017 GCA_965652425.1 uncultured bacterium
CTGATCAGCCCCAGCGTTTCGATCGTCGGGGTGGTGACCTCGATGTCCGGATGTTCTTCGAGCATCTCCATGAGCTGCTCGTAGTGGGGGATTCCCTGGTTTGGGCTGGCGATCGTCACATCGCCGATCATCTGGCGACCAGAGGCCAGAAAATTGTTCAGAAACCCGCCCATGACCGACCAGACAATCAGCACCATCGCAGCGCAGAGCGCCACCGCCACGACCGCGAGCAGCGGCATGAGCTTGCTGGTGAGATAGCGTCTGGTGAGGAGGGGCTGGTACACGGGAACACGGGATACTACCGGACCAGCGGGCATCGGGTTCACACGCCCTCTGGTGTGTGGACTCCGGCGGATATCATGACCTCGTGATCGCTTCTCGCCACACCAACCCCCACATCGGCCAGCCGCTGACCATCCCCAGCGAGGCGGGCGGCTTTGCGCTCTCAACCAACCTGCTGCAGGCCCCGGTGGCGAACTACTGCGATCTGGCGTTCCGCATCGTCTGCCGCGAGCAGGGGGGACTGGGGCTGGCGTGCACGGATCTGCTTTCGCCCCAGGGGCTGCTGCGGGGGACCGCCCGCTCGCTGGACCTCGCGGCGACCAACGAGGCCGATTCCCCGGTGTGCATGCAGCTCTACGGGGGCGACCCCGACATCCTCGCCGAGGGCGCGATCTGGGCGGTCAACCACGGGGCCGATGTCATCGACATCAACATGGGCTGCCCCGTGGACAAGGTCACCAAGAAAGACGGCGGCTCCATGCTGCTGTGCAACCCGGACCGCACCGTGAAAATCGCCGAGCGCATCGCGATGGCGGTCGAGAATCAGACGAAGGGACGCGTGCCGGTGACCGCGAAGGTCCGGCTGGGCTGGGACTCCTCGTGCATCGTCGCGCCGGAACTGGCCCGGCGACTCGAAAAGGTCGGCATCCGCCAGATCACCGTCCACGGGCGCACCACCGAGCAGCGGTTCAAGGGCGAGGTCGATCACGCGGGCATCCGCGAAGTGGTCGAGGCGGTCGATTCGATCCCGGTCATCGGCAACGGTGATGTGACCACGCCCGAGGGCGTGATCCGGATGATGGAGAAGACCGGCTGCGCCGGCGTGATGATCGGGCGCGGCAGTTTCTCTTCGCCGTGGATCTTCAATCAGGGCTGGGCCATCCAGACGACGGGTGATCCCGGCCCCGAGCCCGATGAGGCGACGAAAGTCGCGATCATTCGGCGATACTTCGAACTCATGCGCGAGTACCGCGACGATTCCTACGCCCTGACGCATCTGAGCCGGCGGATCAGCTGGTTCGGCAAGAAGCTCGGCCCCTGCAAGCCCCTGAAGGAAGCGATCCGGCTGGCGAAGGATCCGGATACGGTGCACCGAGCACTCGACGAGTTCCTTGCGGGCGGGCTGCGCTTGTGGGCGGAGGTGGGTGAGGATTCCGAGGTTCTGGAGACTGCTCCCACAGTCCACGCCCGGTGACCTTGCCCGGTTATCGAAGAAAGTCCGCCGGTGAGGTTGTGCAATCGCCACGGATTGTCACAATCTGTGCCCATGAGCATCCAAAGCCGATTCCGCCGGGGCCCGCTTCGTTCTCACCAGCACGATATGACCGAGGGCTCGACCGCCCCGGATCGGCCCAAGGGTGCCGAGGGTGGCAGCGGCGGGGGAGTGCTCGGGCTCATCGAATGGATCGGTAACAAACTCCCCGACCCCGCCTTCCTGTTCCTAGGCGGCGCGATTCTGGTGATCATTGTGTCGGGTCTGGTCGCTCCCGAATTGCCCGACCGATGGACGGTCGAGTTTGATCATGTCGGGAACATGGCCAAAGGGCCTGACGGCACGCGCAGCGGAGTGGACGAGCACCTTTCGGTCATCCGCAGACACAAGCACGATGCGTCGGGCGAACCGATGTATGAAATGATTGAAGAGAAAGACGGCACTGTCCGCCCCGATCTCAATAAGCCCATTAAGGAAACGGCCAGATTCCAAGTCGTCGAAAACGGAAGCGAACTCGAAGCACATCTGGTGAATCAGGATACCGGCGAAGCCGCGACCGACGCGAACGGACAACCCATCGACTTTGCGGCTAAGGGCTGGGCAGTTTTCGAGAAACGCCCAGTCAAGCAAGTGAATCCAGAGACCGGTGAGATTGTTCTGAACGATAAGGGCGAGGAGGTGCTCACCCTTGAGCCCACCGGCAAGGTGTTTATCGCGACTCCGCTGACGACCTCAAACGGGGTGTACTGGTCCATCAAGACCATGATTGACAACTTCATGGGCTTTGCGCCGCTGGGCGTGGTGCTGGTCGGCATGCTCGGAATCGGCGTGGCGGAGAAGACCGGACTCATCGCTGCGCTGCTCCGAATGTTTATGAAGAATGTGCCGAACGCGGTTCTCACACCGGCGATGGTATTCATCGGGATCATGTCCTCGATCGCCACCGACGCGGGCTATGTCGTACTCCCGCCGCTCGCAGCGGCGATCTACCTTGCTGCTGGTCGTTCCCCCCTCGTCGGTATCGCTGCGGTTTTCGCTGGCGTCGCGGCGGGCTTCAATGCGAACCTATTCCTCACCAGTCTCGAACCGCTGATGTCTGAGCTTTCGGATCAAGCGGCGAAGCAGGTAGATCCGGACAGAGCGGTCGCCGCGACCAGCAACTGGTACTTCCTCGCCGTTTCGACATTTGTCATCACCTTCGCGGGCTGGTTGGCGACGGCCCTGTTTGTTGAGAAGCGACTCTCGAAAAAGTCCGCTTTTGATGGTGGCCCGGATCTGGAAGCTGCCAAAGCGGAGGCCGACAAGGGCGACCTGACCCCAGTCGAACGCAAGGGTGTTTTCGCAGCGAGCGGTGTGTTCGTCGCTCTGATCGCATTCATCTTTGCACTGGTCAACATAAGCGGTTCGCCGTTCTACGGTCAGGATGGCGCGTTCCCTCGATGGGTCTCGGCCATCGTCCCGCTCATGTTCTTCTGCTTCATCCTGCCTGGCATCACCTACGGCGCGATCGTTGGGAACACACGCACCACCAAGGACGCCGCCAAGCACATGATGGACTCCATGTCGGGCATGGCGCCGATCATCGTGCTGGCGTTCTTTGCCGGGCAGTTCATCGCGTACTTTGATGAGAGCAACCTCGGCAACATGCTGGCGTTCTCCGGCGGCGAGTGGCTGTTCAACCAGGGCCTCGGAGCGATTCCCCTGATCCTCGCTTTCATCGTGCTGACGATGGTCTTCAACCTGTTCGTCGGTTCCATGAGCGCGAAGTACACCCTCTTCGCCCCGATATTCATCCCGATGTTCATGCTCATCGGCATCCGCCCCGAGCTGACGCAGGTCGCCTATCGCATCGGCGACTCAGTAACGAACATCATCACCCCGCTCAATGCCTACCTGATCATCGTGCTGGTGTTCATGCAGAAGTACGCGCCGAAGGCGGGAATGGGCACCCTCATCGCGATGATGCTGCCATACACTTTCGTGTTCGCCATCGCGTGGTCGCTGCTGCTGGTGATCTGGATGCTCCTCGGCATTCCGCTTGGACCCGGCGACCCGATGTTCACGATTACGCCGGAAACCGTCGGCTGATTCTGTACGCGTGGCATCATCGGACTATCACTCCATACCCAAGCGACATTCCCATGACACCCCAGACTTCGAAGACCGAAGCCGAACCCTGCGTTCTCGTGATCTTCGGCGCGTCCGGCGATCTTGTCTCGCGAAAGCTCATCCCATCGCTGTTCGCGCTCGATAAGCAGCGACGCCTGCCCGACCGCCTCTGCGTGCTCGGCGTCTCGCGCACCGAGATGTCCGATGACGATTTCCGTGATTCCCTCAAGGAAAAGGCCGAACCGAAGGACGACGCGGCGTGGGAGAAGTTCTCCAGACGCGTCCATTACCTCGCGGGCAGCGCCACCGACGACGATCTGTACCCCGTCCTCATCCAACGCATCTGCGAACTCGGACGCGAGCACAACCTGCTCTCGGAAAGCCAGAGCCGCATCGCCGAGCAGTCCAGGGGCTCCAGCCCCTGGGTCGGCATGCCCAATGTGCTCTTCTACCTCGCCGTATCCCCGTCGCTGGTCAAGCCCATCGTGCACCAGATCGGTGCCAGCGGCATGGTCTACGAGGGCAAGCGCTGGTGCGCGGTCGATGGCGATTCCGTTCCGTGGCAGCGCATCATCGTCGAAAAGCCCATCGGCACCGACCTCGCCTCCGCTCAGGACCTCAACCGCGAACTCGGACGCGTCTTCGAGGAAGAGGCGATCTACCGCATCGACCATTACCTCGGCAAGGAACTCGTCCAGAACCTGCTGGTGATGCGATTCGCCAACATCATGTTCGAGCCGCTCTGGAACAACCAGTATGTCGACCATGTGCAGGTGACCGCCGCCGAATCGGTCGGTGTCGGTCGGCGCGCGGGTAACTTCTACGAGAAGGCCGGCGCGACCCGCGACATGCTCCAGAGCCACCTCCTGCAGGTGCTTGCGCTGGTCGCGATGGAGCCGCCCAGCGACTACAGCGCCGATGCCATCCGGCGCGAGAAGGTCAAGGTGCTCGACGCCGTACGCGTCATGAAATCCGGCGAGGTCGCCGAGCACGCGGTGTTCGGGCGGTACGGGGCATCCGGCGACGCCGAAGACGACGACGGCGGGCTCGCCTACACCGATCTCGACGGCGTCGATCCGGACCGCTGCACCGAGACCTTCGCCGCCATGCGCCTGCACATCGACAACTGGCGATGGGCGGGCGTGCCGTTCTACATGCGCTCGGGCAAGAAGATGGCGCGCAAGCTGACCGAAGTCCACATCCAGTTCAAGCGTCCGCCCGCCAACCTCTTCAAGCACTTCGAACCGTTCGCCTCGGGCGCAGCGCTGCCGAACAACCGCCTGATCATCAACATCGCGCCCGACGAGGGCATCGGCTTCCGCTTCGAGGCCAAGGTGCCGGGCCCCAAGTTCGCGATGGGCTCGGTCAAGGCCGACATGGACTACTGCTATGTCTTCAACGCCCAGCCCATGGAGGCCTACGGCCCGCTCCTGCTCGACGCGATGCGCGGCGACAAAACCCTCTTCAAACACCGCGATGAAGTCGAAGGGGCTTGGCGCATCGTCGAGCCGGTCATCCATTCCGAGCTGCCGAAAAAGCTCATCGAGGAATACCCCGCCGGCTCGTGGGGGCCTCCCGGCGCCGATGCGCTGCTCGCCGCCGACCAGCGCATCTGGCACAACCCCGAGGCCAGCGATATTCGCTGACTCATCGCCCCAGCCGGATCGTCCCGTTCCTGCCCGCTACACTCTGCCCATGCCCGACGAGTTCCCACTGGAAAACCACGGCCGGCCCCGCGATCCCGGCGATTCGAATGTCGGATACGACCTCGAACCCGAACCCCAGTTGCCGGACTTGCCCGGCTCGGGCGTGCTCCGGCGCGATGTCGATGACATCACCTATGCGCTCGCCGCCGATCTGCTCATCCACGCCAACAACTGCGTCCGCTCCTTCGGCGACTTCCACATCGCCCTCTCCGGTGGCTCCACACCCATGCCGCTGTACGCGCGGCTCATGACCGACCCTGCCTTCCGCATGTTCCCGTGGAACCGCACGCACCTGTGGATCGTCGATGATCGCTGCGTTGAGCCGAACGACGACCGCTCGAACTACAAGCACATCCACGAGTACCTCGCCGACCACTCGGGCATCCCGCATCGCAACCTCCACCCCATGCCCGTCCTCGACGACGGCGGCGATGTGAAGTACGAACGCGAGCTCCAGCAGACCCTCGCCTGGCGTGAGAAAGGCCACGACCGCCTCGATTTCGTGCTGCTGGGCATGGGCGACGACGGCCACACCGCCAGTCTCTTCCCGCATTCGCCGGCCCTCGACGCCGAGCACAAGCTCATCGCTTTCAACCGGGGCCCCGCCGTCACCCCGCCCGACCGGATGACGATGACCTACCGGCTGATCAACGCCTCGCGCTTCATCGCGGTGCTGGTGACCGGTTCCAAGAAAGCACCGACGATCG
>CBFGVX010000120.1:0-5903 GCA_965652425.1 uncultured bacterium
CTGATCGGATGCTGGAGCGTCCGGCGTCGCCGGTGGACCTGGCGCGTTCGCTGGTGGAGGGGCTGGCGGTGATCGCGGGGAACAGGGCGGCATAAAGAATAAAAAGGGCAGGCTGGAAGCCTGCCCCACCGAAAGACAGATTGAATGGACGCTCAGCCGCCGGTGGTGCTGAAGAGTTCGACTTCGAAGATGAGGGTGGCGTTCGAGGGGATGACCGGCGGGCGGCCGGCGGGTCCGTAGGCGATGTTGCCGGGGATGATGAGCCAGCGCTTGCCGCCGACCTTCATGGAGCCGACGCCTTCGGTCCAGCCGGCGATGACGCGGTTGAGCGGGAAAGAGATTGTTTCGCCGCGGTCGCGTGAGGAGTCGAACTTGGTTCCGTCGACGAGCCAGCCGGTGTAGTGCACGGTGACCGTGGATGATGCGGAGGCGGGCTGATCGCCGTCGCCGACGGTCTCATCGATGATCATGAGGCCGGAGTCGGTGGTCTGCATGGAATCGATGTTGCCGCCCTTGTCGCTGATGAACTGCTTGGCGGCTTCGACGGGGTTGTTGAAGGCCCACTCGCGCTTCTCGGCGACTTCGCGCCACTCCGTGACCTGCTCCTGCCACTTCTTTGCGGCGGCGAGGGCGTCATCGGAGAGGTCGCTCAGCTCGATGACCTGCGCGGATTCGATGATCTGCTTTTCGGTCGGGACATCGGGGGCGGGGCGGCCGTTGAGGTTGCCCATGCCGGTGGGCGCGTTGCGGATGGCGTCGACGGTGTCCATGCCCTCGACGACGGTTCCGAAGACGGCGTAGGCGGCGCCGTCGCGGGCCTGATCGAGCATGGCGTTGTCGACGACATTGATGAAGAACTGTGAGGTGGCGGAATCGGGCTGGTTACCGAGGCGGGCCATGGAGAGACTGCCCCTGATGTTCTTGAGGCCGTTCTTCCATTCGTTGACGATGGGCTGGCGGGTCTGCTTCTGGTTGTAGTCGGTGTCGAAGCCGCCGCCCTGGATCATGAAGTTCGGGATGATGCGGTGGAAGACGGTTCCGTTGTAGTGGCCGGACTCCACATACTCGATGAAGTTCTCGACGGTATACGGGGCATTCACGCGGTCGAGGAGAATGACGATCTCGCCCCGGTTCGTGGTCATGGTAACGGCGGCGTACTCGTCGAGGTTGAGGTCTGTCGCGGGTCTGGGTGCGTTTTCGAAATCCTGCTCACTCGGAGTGGGCTTGCTGCAGGCCAGACAGACTGTGAATGCGGCGGCGAGAGCGGCGAGTGCGAGAAGCTTCATAGGGGATCCGGTTTCCTTTGGGTCAACGAATGAGTATGCATCCGATTGGGTCGTGCGCACCGAAACGCGCTGCATAAGGATAGTCAAAGCCGAGCGGACTGGCGTGAGGCGGATCCGTGCGCGGAAAATCGGGCATTTTGCGGGGTCTCTGCCCTGTGCAGGGGGGCTGCGAATGATGAGGAATTCATGATCGATTCATGGTCGGCACGGGTTGCAGCGGTACCGTCTGAGTGTTGATTCGATGTTGGCGTTGGCGATCAGCGACGCGGCACGGATCGACACCTGCATGTCCCGTGACGAGCGATGCAAAGCGCATCGCCCCAGCGGGCGAACAACTCGTTTCGGTTGCCCCGTGCCTCGGCTGACGCATCGGTTGCGTCGGGATGGAAATCGGGTTTCCAGAACATCCCTCTCTACTTTTGAGGAGAACACCATGAAGAACAAGACCAACACTCTGAGAACCATGACGACGGTTGCACCTCTCACCGCAGTGCTGCTGCTTGCCGGCACGACCGTGGGCCAGAACGCGAATCCGACGGATCGCGATCGGAACCGCGACAACCTCAAGCAGGTCGAACAAAGCAAGGCGGCCATGTACGCGCTATCCAGCAATATCCGCGGCAAGGACATCTACAACCGTCAGGGCGAAGAGATCGGCACGGTCAGCGACCTGATCGTGGATGTGCGGACCGGCAAGGCGCAGTTTGCGATCGTGTCTTTCGGCGGCTTCCTGGGCATCGGCAGCGACTCTGTCGCGGTGCCGCTGAAGGCGATGAGCTGGGAGCGTGGGAACGAGCGGTTTGTGCTGCCGACGACTCCTGAGCGGCTGAAGAGCGCGCCGGACTTTGATTCCGAAAACTGGGACCAGCTCAGCGATCGGAACTGGCTCGAGCGGACGCGTCAGGTGTTCGGTGATCTTCCCGACATGGACGATCGCGCCGACGAGCGGTATCGGGACGAGAATCGGAGGCCGGCTGACCAGCGTGCGCAGGGCAACCGATTCGACCGGTACATGCTGGCGAGTACGCTCGCCGATGCCACGATCATCGGGAACGACGGCGAGGAGTTCGGCTCGATCAGCGATGTGGTGATCGACCGCAACAGCGGCCATGTCGGGTTCGTGACTTTCGAGACCGGGGGCGTCCTGGGCATCGGCAGCGAGACGCGGATCGCGCCTTGGGAAGCGCTGGAACGGGTTCAAGAGAACGAGTTCCGAGTTGCCCTGGCCGGTTCGCGCAATGAAAGCGCACCGAAGGTGACGAACGACGGGATCGCGGAATTGAGCACTCCCGCCGCCAGCCGCGGGATCTATGCGTACTACGGTGTCGAATCCCGCTGGCAGGATGGTCAGTCGGGCGGCATGAACGGGACCGTGTATGCGTCGGCGGACTCGATCCTGGGCACCGACCTGGTTGACCGTCAGGGCGAGGCGTTCGGCTCGATCGACGACATGGTGGTGGGATTCCGCAACGGCAGCACCCCCTACGCGGTGGTCTCTCACGGCGGTGTGGTCGGCATTGGATCCGACACGGTCGCGGTGCCGCTGCGTGCGTTGTCCTGGGACGCCACTGAAGATCGGTACTCGATCTCGACGACTCGTCGTCAGTTCGGGAACGCTCCCGACTTCGACTCGGGCAACTGGGATACGCTCGACAGCGACGATTGGCGCACTCAGACTCAGCGTGCGTTTGGTGTTCTGCCTCATGACGACCGAGCCCAGGAACGGCGAGAAGGTGAACGGGACCGGCGCGACGGTTCGGAGGATCGGATGAACCCGAATCTCGATGCCTACATTCTCCTGAGCGATCTGAAGGGCATGACGCTGGTCGGATCAGACGGCCAGGAGATCGGCGAGATCGAAACGGTTGTGCTTGATCGCAACAGCGGGCACATCGGTTTCGTGACCATGAAGGTCGGTCAGACGCTCGGCATGGGCGGCGAGACCGTGGTCATCCCCTGGGAGGCCATGCGTCGGGTGCAGGAGGGTCAGATCCGTGTGAACAAGGCGAGCACGACTTTCGAAAGCGCTCCGCGCATCGAGGCCGACCGGCTCGGCGATCTGAACGACCGCTCCTACCGCAACGAGATCTACGCGTACTACCAGGTGTCGGAACGGTCACGGCCGGACGGGGCGGCCGACCGGGATCGCCGTGAGCGCGACCAGCGCGACCGCGATCAACGAGACCGCGATCAACGAGATCGCGATCGGAATCCCGGATCCGGTCGGTAACGACCACTGATTTGGTGAACAATCACGATTCGCGTCTGCGGCGGGCATCGGTTTCGGTGTCCGCCGCATTTTTATTGATGGGGCGCCGGATCGGGGTTTGTTGCCCGCTGCTGCCAGTGTTCAGCGCGCGCGAGGTGCTCGGGGTTGTCGCTGGACTCGTACCAGGTCCGGTAGAGCGATGCGAGTCGCTCGAAGAGTTGTTTCGCGTGCACGGGGTTTGGTTTTTCGGTCTGTCGGAGTTGGCTGTTTGCTCTGAGGTAGAGCGATTCTGCTTCTTCGTACCTTCCGAGCGCGAGCAGGGCGTCGGCCTCGAGATGGCGGACGGCGTTCACATCGGGAACCGAGAGCGGCACATTGAGTTCGCGAAAACGAGTGGCCAGTTGGAGGGCGTGTTCGTGTTGACCCGCGGCGAGCGCTGCGGCGGCGAGCTGCGGGGCGGAAGGCGCGCTGGCCTGTTCCTTGCCGCTCTGGGCAGTTTCGATCTCGACCATTTCCGAGAGCCATCGGTAGTGCTGCTCCGGGAGATCTCTCTGCCTGCTCAGGCCGATGAGGAATCGCAGTGTCTGGATGGTGTGCTGGTGATCGGGACCGAGCGCGGCTTTTCGGCCGAGGTAGGCCCGTTCCCAGTATTCTGCGGCTTCATCGAAGCGTCCCTGGGCGCGGACGACGCCGGCGAGGTTGTTGAGCAGCGAGAGGGTCATGGGATGGTCTTCGCCTCGCGCGGCGGATTGCGCGGCGAGCGCATCGCGCAGCATGGCTTCTGATTCGTCGACCCGTCCTGCTCTGAAGAGGATCAGCGCGAGGTTGCCCTGTGTGGTGCTGACTCTGGCGTGGTCCGGGCCGTGCTGTCGGATGTGCCGTTCGAGTTCCTCGCGGACGATGGCTTCTGCGGCGGCGTAGTCGCCTGTTCGCATGGCGATGTTGCCGCGGACATTGAGGGCCTGCTGGATGCTGCGATGGTTGTCGGCGAGGGTGAGCGCGGCGTTGTAGGCGGCGTTGGCGTAGGCCTGGGCTTCGTCGAAGCGGTTGAGTTCCTGGAGGGTCCGGGCGAGTTCGATCATGCTGACGACGACATTGGGATGGTTGTCGCCGTGGACCGCGCGCTGGGCTTCGTAGGCGGCGTAGAGGAGTTCGTGGGCTTCGCTGTGACGGCCCTGTCGGGCGCGGAAGAGGCCGAGGGCGTGGACGCGCCGGGCGGTGGCGATGTCGTCTTCGCCGTAGAGTGCGCGGGTGCGTTCGAGGGATTCGAGGAAGTACGGCTCGGCCTCGTGGAGCTGGCCGGCGTCGAGAATGAGGAACGCGAGGTTGTTGATGATCGCGAGGGTGGATTCGTGGTCGTTGCCGAGGTGGGTGCGGGCGAGGTCGAGTGCCTCTTCGTAGTACGACTCAGCGCGAGCGATCTCGCCGCTCGCCTGGGCGGCTGCGCCGAGGGCGGTGCGGGTGCTGATGGAGCGCTGGGAATCGGGGCCGTGGGCTGATTCGAAACCGGCGAGGGCTTCGTGCAGGTCGCGCTCGGCCTTGTCGGTGTCTCCGATTCGGATGCGGAGGTTGCCGAGCTGGAGGAGCGCATCGAGGGTTTCGGGATGCTGCGGACCGGCGTGCTCGCGGCGGAGATCGACGACCTGCTGCATACTCGCGATGGCGGGCTGGATCATGCCGACGCTCTCCATCGACTGGGCGACGCTTTCGAGGAGACGGGCGTGGATAAGCGGCTGGTCGGAGAATCGCTCCCGGATGGCGAGCTGAGCCGGGGCGAACACGGCTTCGTCGACGGCATCGCGCGCGACATTGGCGAAGTTGATGCCGTCGAGCGCACGGTGGAGTTCGGCCTCGAGTTCTTCGGTGCGCTCGGGGCTGATGCCGGAGAGTTCGGAGGCGAGGCGCGAGCTGGCGAGGATCTGCGAGAGAATGCGCTGGCCCATCTGCTCGATATCGATGGCGCTCAGCTGATCGGCCTGGAATGCGGCGACCTTTTCGAGGTCTTCTGCGCGCTGCTGGGCCTGCAACTCCGCGGCGATGGCTCGGTCGCGCTCGGCTTCGGCGAGCTCGCGCTGCTGGGCTTCGGCGGAACGCGCGCTCGATTCGCTGATCGCCAGGCGGATGGAGATGGTGCTGGCGACGATCAGACAGATCGCGACTATGGCGGCCCACGCGACCGCTGCTCTGTTGCGGGCAACGAAGCGGGACGCACGATACGAGAGCGTGTCCGGGCGGGCGAGCACGGGCATGGACTCGCCGATTCGCTGGAGGTCATCGGAGAGCTGCTGGACAGTGGCGTAGCGGCGGGCGGGCTCTTTGCGGAGTGCCATGAGCACGACCCATTCGACATCGCCCGTGAGGAGGTGGCGCAGGCGGGCGGGTTCCACGCCGCGGCGGTGGCTGAGTTC
>CBFGVX010000121.1:0-5741 GCA_965652425.1 uncultured bacterium
GCATCGCCTCGAACAGGTCCAGCCGCTTGCCCGGCCGGCGCTTACGCAGCCGATCCAGCGGCTCGCCGTCCACCAGTTCGCTTACCAGGCACATCACCGTCTGCCCCTTCACCTGCGCCTTCGTGCTGTGGATGTACTGCACGATCGCCGGACAGTGACGCAGTTGATGCAATCTCCGCGCATGCGCCCGCAGTTCCTGTTCCGTCGAAGCACGCTTCGGATAGAACACCTTCACCGCGCGATGAATATCCGTCCCGCGCTCCGTGACGCGGTACACCTCGCCCTCGGTGCCGCCACCGAGCTTGTTCTCAACGATGTACTTCCCGCCCAGCACCTTCCCGGACGGAAAATCAAAGCGGTTGTTTCGGCTGAACGGCTTGCTCACCGCAGCATCCTACCCAGACACACCATCCCTGTACGCTGAAGACCCGACCGCTCGCTGGTACCCTCCACGCGTGAGCGAACACCCCATCTTTCTCGAAACCCCCGCCCCCAGAAGGGAACAGGTCCTCCTGTCCTTTCTCATCCTCCTCGGCGAGGCGCTCCACACCGCCGGAACTACCGCCGGCCGTCTCGAAACCGTCCTCAGCGCCGTCGCCAGAGCCCACGGACACGAGGCCCATGTCTTCAGCACCCCGACATCCTTCACCATCGCCCTCGGCCCCCCCGGACAGCAGCGACTCGCCCTGCGCCGCGTACAGCCCTGCGACGCCGACCTCAGCCGCCTCGTCGCCGTCGACGAGGTCGCCTCCCTCGTCGCCTCCGGGGATATGTCCCTCTCCGCCGGCAGGCGCGAACTCGCCCGCATCGGGGCCCAGAAGCCCCCGTACCGCAGCACCATCCTCATCGCCAGTTTCGGCGTCGCCGCCGCCTGCGCCGCACGATTCTTCACCGGAACCCTCACCGAAAGTCTCGTCGCCGCCTTCCTCGGCGTCATCGTCGGTGCCATCGTTCTCCGATTCCAGCGGTCCGAGCGCAGCTCGCGGGTCGCCGACTTCCTCGCCGGCCTCCTCGCCGCGGCGATCGCCGTCCTCATCGACCGCTACCTGTTCCCCATCGACACCCTCACCGTCGCCCTCGGCGCGATCATCGTCCTCATCCCCGGCCTCACCCTCACCGTCGCCGTCAGCGAGATCAACAGTCTCAACCTCGTCTCCGGCTCGGCCCGACTGATCGGGGCCATCGCCGTGCTCGTCTCCCTCGCCATCGGCCTCGGCATCGGCCTCAGTCTCGAAGCCCACCTGCCCGGCAAGGTGCTCTCGACCGATCCCCTGTACACACCGCCCGACTGGACCAAGGCCCTGGCCGTCCCCATCGCCGCCGCGGCGTTCACCGTCGTCTTCCGCGCCCGCCCGCGCGACTACCTGCCCATCGCCGTCGCGGGCGCGATCGGCTTCTACGCCGGTCGCCTCGGGCTCGTCCTGCTCGGGGCCGAACTCGGAGCAGCAGTGGGGGCCTTCGCCGTCGGCATCGCCAGCAACTTCTGGTCCCGAGTCCGCGACCAGCCCGCCGCCGTCACCGTGCTGCCCGGCATCATCCTGCTGGTCCCCGGCTCGCTCGGCCTGCGGAGTTTCTATTCGTTCATGAGCGATGAGACCCTGGTCGGCCTCGATTCCGCCGCCAGCGTCATCCTCGTCGCCGTCTCGATCGTCTTCGGCCTCCTGCTCGCCAACGGCCTGCTCCCATCCCGCAAGCCCCTCTGATTCCCCCTTGCCCGCATAGAGTCCGCCATGAACACCTCTCCCCATCGTTCCGAGTTTCCCACCCGTCGCACCGGAGGAGCCGGCATCGGTCTGCTCGTCATCCTCATCGCCGTGGTGCTGGGCATGTGGCTGCTCTTCGGCCGAACCGGTCCCGGCGGGTCCAGTTACATGGGCAACATCAAGGAGACCCAGGACACCGCCAAGGGCCTGGGTGTGACCATGCAGGCCCGGCAGATCGCCATGCTCGTCGCGCAGCAGGAAGCCGCGACCGGGGCGTACCCGGCGTCACTCGACGATATCGAAGACTTCGATCCGAACTCGATGCCGGATGAGTGGGGGGAGCCGTACCGGATGGCTCTGGTTCGCGACGGTCGCAGAGTCACACACATCGAACTGCGAAGCGCTGGTCCGGACGGCCAGTTCGACACCTTCGACGATGCCGTTCACCTCGAAAGACTGCCGTATTAGTCTCTTGCCAGATCAACGCCGGCGACCGGCCGGTCCGTTTGGTGGCTTGAACAGACGCCAGGTAACGGAGGAGGTGTTACCCGGACCGGCCGGTTGAATCGCCGGCAGGAGGAAAGAGACTCGGTTGTTCGCGGGGGTCGTGGCTGGGTGGCGGAGTGAAACGCTCTACCCGGCGGACGCGGGCACACTATATTCGTTTGAAATGCGGAGCGGGTTCGACTTTGGTCACCATTTGGTGACTATTTGCATTATTTCTGGTATTTTCTTTGCCACTTTCACCATAACTGGGGAAATCAGAGGGGCATGCTCCCACGATCAGGGGCTATCCAGGGCGGCGCTTCCAAGCGATCTGTCACAGATTGGTGCACAATCGCTCGATCGAGCGTTCGAAGACCGCCCAGTGCTCCTCGTCATTGAGATCCCGCCGATCGAAGAGCAGGTCCTGCCGGTTGCGGACGATGAGAAGGACGACCGCGGCGACGAGGATGTAGTAGGTCTCGCGGAGGGGTTCGCTGCTGGGCCCGCTCTCGGGAACCTTCACTTCGGGAAAGAATCGCTGGAACAGCTCGGCGGTGACGCGCTTTCTCGCCGTGTTCAAGTGCCGGGAGAACTCGCTCGGGGCGGCCAGCTCCCACGCCACGATCTCCTGCGTGAGCGGACGGCGCAGCAGTGATTTGCCGAGATTGTTGATGATCAGCGCCAGACGCCGGCCGGGGGTCAGGGCCATCGCCGCGTCCTCGTCGTACCCGACCAGCTCGTCGGCCATCGGCCAGAAGTCGACCTCCTGGCAGTAGCGATCGATCAGCGTGTCGAGGGAGCCGAAGTACCGATAGATCAGAACCTTGTCCACGCCCGCTTCGCGCGCGATCGCGTTGACCCCGAGCCCCTGGAAGCCCTCGCGGGCGATGAGCGTGCCGACCGCCCGGATCATGCGATTTTCCGTCCGACCTCGATCCCGAGCGCGGTCGGGCTTCGGCTGCGGCGAGGGTTTGCCGGATTGTGCGGGTGGGTCTTCCACGGGGTGGCTCACTCTGCGGAGTGTGGTCACTGATCGGTGACGAGTCAAGTCCTCTCATCGGCTCACGCGTTCCCCCAAGGCCAGAGGACCCAGAGCACGATGGCCAGAAACACGAGATTCCCCGCCACGGTCAAGGCAAAATACCCACGATAAGGCATTTTCCTTGTCTTGTGTCGAAATACTCGACTGGCCACCATCCCTCCCGGCCACCCTCCGGCGAGCGCCGTCAACAGCAGCACACGCTCGGGGATCCGGTGGCGGCTGAGGCGGGCCCGGCGCTTGTCGGATGCGTACTGCACGAAGGAGACCGTCGAGCAGAGCAGCAGCCAGGCGGCAATGGCGATCACGAGACGCATGTACCAGTCCTTTTCTTGCGAGGGGGTGTTCCGCCCGTTCATCTTCGCCGCTATTGTGCGTGCATGATCAGAAAACGAATCTTCTCTGTGGCGATATGCGCGTTGATGGCTGGTATGAACCTCGGGTGTGCGACCCGGGTCGCGCCACCTGCGGATGTCGTCGATCCGGTGGCGGTGTACATCGTGGACTACGGGCGGCACGCGAGTCTGCTGCTGCCGGTCGATGAGCCGCAGCCCGGCTCGCTGGATCGGACCACGATGCGCGAGTACACCTTCGGCGACTGGGTGTACTACGCCAACAGCGACAACTCGGTGCGCCACGGCGCGAGAGCGCTGCTGTGGAAGACCGACGGCACGCTCGGGCGCCGGGACCTTGCGGGGCTGGGCCCTGCGCCCGATGAGGCGCCGATCGAGATGGAAGCGCGCATCGAAAGGACGCTGCGGGTCGAACGGGTGCACGCGGTGGTGGTGGAGCGAGCCGCGGCGGCGGACCTGCTGGCGTCGCTGGACGCGCGGTTCGACGCGGGCGCGGCGAACCGGCCCCCGATCACCAACGACCGCTTCGGGCTGGACTTCGTGAAGGATGATTCGAGCTACTCGGTGCTGCGGCACTGCAATCACTCGATGCGCGACTGGCTGACGGAGATGGGGGCTGATTCGTACGGCGCGCCGTTGATTTCGGAGTTCAAGGTGCTGCGGAGCGAAGCCGGGGCGGAGTGAGGTGTCTGCGACGCAATGATGCGATCAGCCCGACTGTCAACACCGCGGTGGTGCTCGGACCGGGGATCAATGTTCGGTATATCCCATGAGGCGTGTCGAAGATGACCCACTGGCCATTGTCACTCACATCGAACGAGAACCCGCCCTCGATGAAGAGCGCGTCGCCCAGAAAGTTCGGGTCGGATGTCGCGATGACCAAGTCATTATGAAAGAGCGCGGTCCACGATGCGCCGAGCGAATCTTGGATTAATGCCTGCCAAATGACATCACCACCATTAGTTATGGAGATGGCGCCCGCCCCGATATCTGTGTAGTCGGCTAGCGATGGATCAGAGCCGTCATCGATCCAAACGATCTCGTCCTCGTTGCGCATGATGGCCCGTCGGCCACCCTCCCAGTCGCTGCTCAGCACAAATCCCTGGTATGCAAAATCAGCAGAATCGTTGATGGCGACAAGATGAGTAAAGAGACTGAACTCTCCTTGTGGAAACGCATCAGTTGCGCCTGACATGCGGCGGATGGTGCCGTTGACCACTATCGCGCCACGCGGAATCTGGTCATCTGCTGTTGTAGTAACTCCAAAGATAGCATTACCGTTATTGCTAAAGTCGAAAGATCCCCATGTCGCGCTGGATGTGCCGCGGACGCTGTAACCGTCGTTCAGGGGCATGCCGGTAGTCAGGCGAACGGTCTGGTCATACCCGCTCTCGCTGGGAGAAAACTCGATGACCGTCTCGAAGGTCGAGAACGGGTTGGCGAACAAGTCGAAGTTCGCGAACAGGTTGCCCTGGTCGTTGAGGATGTGGCGGGAGTTCAGGAATCCGCCGTAGATACCCCCGAACGGTGTCGGTTCGCCGGTCCGCAAAACGGGTGACCCGTCCACGGTGATCATGCTGCGGGTACCTGTGAGCAGATTCCCGTTCGAATCCGTGACCCTTCCGTGATAGATCGTTGCGATCTGCCCCTGATTGTTGATCGACGAATAGTACGGGCTCCGTAGCGGTGCATAAAATGTAAGCGTCTCGTTGAACTGGACCGGCGTGAACGGGTCGTGCCGAATCCCGTCGTGCGTGAAGATGTAAGCGCCGAGAAACGAGCCGCCGGTGTCGGTGCCCGCAACTCTCGTCACCCACTGGCCGGAGTTGTTGATCTGGCTCTCTCCCGTGGTCTGGCTGACCACGCCGGGCATGTCGTCGTAGGACTCGCCGACGATGACTAGCGGTTCGAGCGTCAGAGGTGAGGCGGATAGCGAACCCGCGAGGGCGAGGACAGCGGCGGTGGAGGCGATGGCGAGTCTGGGCATCCGGACCTTTCGTTGGGGGCGTGGTGAACGATACGCGGGGATGGGGGGGTCGGTTCGGGTGGGTTTTGGGATGGGAAGATGGGGGAGGTGGCTTGGTTGGCATTGTGTGGCCGGATGCTTGCCACCCATCGCTTGCGCGATTGGGCTCTAATCCATGCGGCAATTGGAACTGC
>CBFGVX010000122.1:0-5717 GCA_965652425.1 uncultured bacterium
TCGCGAAGCAGCGCACGCTCCCGGCCTTCGGCAAGTCGCTGTACGGCCAGATCAAACGCCCGGAGCAGGGGATCAACAGCGAACTTCCGCACGATGCGCCGACCGTCCTGCTCTACGCCGACTGCTTCACCACCTACAACGAGCCCGAGATCGGCCTCGCCGCGGCGAAGGTGCTCAACGCCTTCGGCTACCGGGTCGAGATGCCGAAGGTCGGCTGCTGCGGTCGTGCGCCCGTTTCGACCGGGCTGCTCAACACCGCTCGGAACTGTGCCTCGTCTGCATCGCAAGTCCTCGCCGAGGCGTGGAACGCCGCGACGAATCCGGTTGCAATACTCGCCTGCGAGCCCTCGTGTCTGAGCACGATCAAGGACGAATGGCAGAAGTTCAGCGGACTAAAGAACGACGCACTCGCGGCGAGCGACGAGCGTTCGCTGTTGGTCGAGCAGTTTCTCGATGCCCGCTGGGATGACCACCCCGTGAAACCATCGTTCCACCGGCCCAGCGGAAAGGTCGCCGTGCACGCGCACTGCCACCAGAAGGCCCTCTGGGGTGCGCACACCAGCGCGAACTTCATCAAGCGGCTCGCCGGCGCAGACCGCACCGTGCTGCTCGACACCGGCTGCTGCGGCATGGCCGGTTCCTTTGGCTACACCGCCGACCGCTACGATCTTTCGATGAGGATCGGTGAACTCGACCTGTTCCCGAAGGTCCGCGCACTCGACGCCGACGATACCCTGATCGCCCCCGGGACCTCGTGCCGCCATCAGGTACTCGACGGGACCGGCAAGACCGCGCTGCACCCGATGCAGTACGCCGCGCAGATGCTGCGGCACTGAACCACCACCGAAAAGAGAGGACTCTCATGACCACCGCACCGACCCGGCCCGCTGCTCCATCGACCACGCTCGATTCCATCAACCCATCGACCGGCGAGATCGTCGGCAGCGTGCCGATCGCAACGCCCGATCAGGTCCGCGGAGCCGTGGCGCGGGCTCGCGCGGCACAACCCGAATGGGAAGCGCTCTCGCTCGACGAGCGCGTCGAGAAGTTGCTGCCCGCCGGTCCGGCGATGCTCGAGCGGGCCGAGGAGCTGGGCGAATTGCTCTGCCGCGAGATGGGCAAGCCCCGTTCCGAGGCGATCGGCGAGGTGAAGGCCTGCGCGGACGGGTGGGAGAAGGAACTCCGCGAGATCGCCGAGGCCCTGAAGCCGCAGGTGATCGAAGACGAGCACACACGATCGACCGTCTACCGCGATCCGCTCGGAGTCTGTGCCGCGATCACGCCGTGGAACTTCCCGATCCTCATGCCGCACTGGCTGCTCCTGCCCGCTTTGGTCGCCGGCAACACCGTGGTGTTCAAGCCGTCCGAGGAAACACCGCTCATTGGCCAGGCCTACGCCGACGCGCTCGCCGCGTGTCTGCCCGAGGATGTGCTCATCACCGTCCACGGCGCGGACGAGCAGGGCAAAGCCCTCGTCGCCGCCGAGGTGGACATGATCGTCTTCACCGGCTCGCTCGAAGTCGGCAAGAAGATCATGGCCGAAGCGGCGGGGGGCTTGAAGCGCATCCTGCTCGAACTCGGCGGCAAGGATCCGCTGCTGGTGCTCGACGGAGCTGACCTCGACGCCGCGGCGAAGTTCGCGGCTCGCAACGCATTCCGAAACGCAGGGCAGGTCTGCGTGTCCACCGAGCGCATCTATGTTGCTGACAAGCTTCACGACGACTTCGTCGAGAAACTGCGAGCCGAGTCGGCGAAACTGGCCGTCGGCGACGGGATGACCGACGGCACCGCCATCGGCCCGATGATCAACGCTCGACAACGCGACCATGTGCTCCGCCAGATCGAACAGGCGGCCAAGGACGGCGCAACGGTGATCGTCGTCGACGGTTCGGCAGGCCCCGCTGGCGGCGGCAACTTCGTCAAACCGACGATCCTGACCGGTGTGAGCCACGCGATGGAAGTCGCGAGGGAGGAATCGTTCGGCCCGGTGGTGACCGTGACGAAGGTCTCCAGCGACGACGAGGCGGTGTCCCTCGCCAACGACACGCCCTACGGCCTCGGCGCTGCCGTGTATGGCGAGTCATCCCGAGCCGCGCAGGCCGCCCGGCGGATCAAGGCCGGCATGGTCGGCATCAACAAGGGCCTGGGCGGAGCGAGCGGCACGCCCTGGGTGGGCATGAAGCAGTCGGGCATCGGCTTCCACTCCGGCCCCGAGGGACACCGCCAGTTCGCCCAGGTGCGGGTCGTCAGCGAAGCCAGGTAGAGGGTTCATTCAAAGTACAAATGAAAAGCGGCGTGGATCCCAGGATCCACGCCGCTTGTTTTATGCGATCGACTCAGCCGCGTTTAGCGGTAGAGGTTGGTCGCTTCGGTCTCGTCCACGGAGCTGGTCAGCTCGGCGGCATCCATCGACACGCGGAAGCGTGCGTCGGCTTCTTCGATGGCCTCGACCGTCACGGTCCAGCGAACGGTCGCACCGGGGTCGAGCTCGGGCAGAGCCGCGAAAGTGATGACACGGCCATTGACATTCGCCGTCGTCGGGCCGTCGGTCGCAACCAGGCGCTGGCTGGCGGGCAGCTCAGCGGTGATCACGATCTGCGTGCCATCGGCGGTACCCTGGTTGGTCACCTCGATGACATACTGCGTCTGCTGGCCGACCTCGACGGGGTCGACGACATCGATCACTTCAAGGAGCAGCGCGGGGATACCCACGAAGCGGGTGCTGCAGGAGTCAGTGACTTCCTCAGCGCACACCGCGTTGGCGGTCACATTGGTGGAAACCGTGCCACGCTGGTTGGCCTGGATCCGGAACTCGTAGGTCCGCGAAGCACCGGCTTCGATCGTGCCAGCATCCCAGACCACCATGCCGTTGCGCAGGACGCCGTTGCCGCTCGCGGAGACGAACTCGCTGCCGAGCGTGGTGGGGACCGTGGCGGTGATCACGCTGCCGGTGGCCGGGCCATTGCCGGTGTTCTCGACAGTGATGGTGTACACCGCGTTGCGGTCGAGGTATCGCTCTTCCGGGCACTCGACGCTGATGCTCAGCTCGGGCTGCAGGATGGCCGTCTGGGTCACGGAAGATTCCGCGCTCAGATCGTTGCCGCCCATGGCGGTCGCGCCGCTCTCGAACTCACCGGCTTCGTTGGCCAGAACCCGAACCGCGTAGGTACGGGATTCACCGGGAAGCAGGTCGCCGACTTCGACGCGCACATCGTTTGCACCCGAAGCGGTGGTCCAGCCGTCGGGCAGGGCATCTTCGATGGTGACATTGGTCGCCACGCCGCTGCCGCTGTTGGTCACTTCGTACTGCAGCAGGATCTCGTCGCAGAGCAGGGACTGAGCCGGGGCGTTCTTGACAAGCTGGAGGGCCGGCTCGACCACGGTCAGCTCGCTGCAGAGCGCAGCGTCGTAGACCACCGTCGCGCAGCCACCGATGGTGCCGGCGCTTTCCGCGGCTCCACGGACCATGATCGAACGGACCTCGCCGGCGTCCATCGAGTTGAAGACCCAGGTCGCGAGCCCGTCGGACATGGAATCCGCATCGGGATCCATGCTGAGGACATTCATCGTGCCGGCCATCGAGTCGCTCACCTGAACATTGTCCAGTTGGAGGGAACTCAGGTTCGTCACGCGGATCTCATAGTCAAAGGGCTCGCCCACATTCACCGAGGCGGGCAGGATCTTCTCGACGAGCACCGCGGAGGTGGAAATATCGCCGGTGGGGTAGGCCATCGACACGACATTGGTCCCGCGAGCCGGCACGGCCTCAGGACGAGAGGTGCGGACGGTCTGCGAGGGCGGGGCCGGAGCGGGACGGTCCTCGGCTTCGGTTTCCCGAGCAATACGCTCACGGCGCTGGGCCTCGGTCTCCCACGGATTGCCCCAGTCGAGGTTGTTGTGACGGGCGGTTTCGGGGGTGATGACCGCTCCGGAATCCGCCTCTGCGACGGGGACGCTGCCCGATGAGGAACAGCCGGTCAGGATCGATCCGCCCGTCGCGCAGGCGACAAGCAGAAGTGATGCGGTGAGTCTTGTGGTCTTCATGGTTCTTTCCAGATGAAAAAAGGTGAACACGGACTGGGTACACGGAAAAAGGACAGCCGATAACCCTAGCCCCAAAATGGGATTATAATCGCTCTTAGGCCGCAGCGGGCTCAAATTGTGTCAGAAAGGCCAGGCCTCGTTCAGAGAGTTTGGTCATACCCTTGTTTGAGTGGGCAAGGTAGCCATCACGGACCAGCTTTGATTTGAACGAGGTCCAAGTGTCACCGAAGCCGACCCAGAGTTGGTAATCGCCTCGCACGGTCTCCAGTTCTCGGTACGCATGCAGGGCTCGGATCAAGTGCCGCTTCTCATGCTCGGTCATGGCCGTGCCTCCTCCTCGAATCGGGTGACGAAGGCCAGCTTGGCCTCGCGGGATTCCCCGACTGGACCCAAGCATACATGCTTCTGGTGGGCATTTCAACCTAAGTGCCTGTTGAATAAGGGTTTATGCCGATATGCCGGGATTGCGTGGGATTCGTGCGATGATTTGTCAGAGTTGGGCGGTTGGACACGCTAGCATGTCCGTCCTGCATCGATTTGCGTACCCGTTCGTGTTGGATCTTCAACCTGTGAGGACCGATGACCACCGCTTTGCACACCCCGACGACCGAGTTCGAGAAGATTGACCGCTGTTCTGATCTCCCGCACAGGCCCCGGGTTCTGCTCGGCAAAATGGGCCTTGACGGCCACGATCGGGGGGTGAAAGTGATCGCCCGGGCGCTGCGCGATTCAGGAGTCCATGTCATCTATTCCGGCCTCTGGCAGACCCCTCGCTCGCTCGCGGTGAGCGCTCGCGATGAGGATGTGGATGTGGTCGCGGCGTCGATGATGTCCAACTCCCATCTCGTCCTCGGTCCCCGACTGCTCGACGGCCTGAAGGCCATGGGCCGGCAGGACATCCCGGTCCACATGGGCGGCATCCTGCCCCAGGAAGACCTGCCCAAGCTCAAGGAAGCCGGTGTTGCGGCGTGCTTCCCCACAGGAACCGGCCTCAACGATGTCGTCAACGCCACCCGCTCGGCGGTCAAGGAACGCCGGCAGGTGCTCTCGGACCATCCCACCGCCCAGCTCGCGCGGGACATCTCCCTCATCCACGATGGCAAAGCCATCCGGGAGGGGGCCAATCGCCGCCGCCCGAAGCGGGTGATCGGCATCACCGGCTCGCCCGGTGCCGGCAAGAGCACGCTCGTCGCCGCCCTCGCCAGCGAGCACGCCCGGCGCGCCGAGAAGAACGCAAACCTTGGCCGGGTGGCCGTGGTCGCCTTCGATCCCCAAAGCCCGATCACCAACGGAGCCCTCCTCGGCGACCGCCTGCGGGTCGACTTCAACCGGCTCGAGGAGCGCGTCTTCTACCGCTCGCTGGCCATCAGCGGCGAGGACTACCACGCCCTCGACGACATCATCGAACTCATCGGCGGCTGCGACACGGTCGGCGACATGGCCCCCTTCGACACCCTGTTCATCGAAACCGTCGGCGCGGGCCAGAATGAGGTGAAGATCCGCCAGCATGTCGACCACACCGCCGTCGTGCTGGTCCCCGGAATGGGCGATGCGGTGCAGATGGACAAGGCCGGCATCCTTGAAATCGCCGACGTGTTCGTCGTGAACAAGGCGGACTTTGCCGGCGAGAGCAAGCTCGTGCGCGAGCTGCTTGATATCGCAGCGGGTCGGCC
>CBFGVX010000123.1:0-5293 GCA_965652425.1 uncultured bacterium
CGCCCCGAGCACCGCGGTCGCGGCTTCGGCGCCCGCGGGATGGCCCTGCTCGCGGCGATGGCCGCCGAGCGCGAGTGCGTCGGCATGCTATGGGAAGTCAAGGCCGGCAACGACGGCGCGGAGCGCTTCTACCAGCGCCTCGGCGCCGAGCACGACCCGTCGATTCTGTCCTACGCGATCTTTGGCGAGCCGTTTGGGAGGTTGGCTGGGGGTGTCGATTTCCCCGCCAAGTGATAGACTGGTTTCAAACCATGAAACGGACAAAGGCGAAACTCGCATTCGTGATTCTGGCAATGATGCTGGCAGTCCCGGGGTTCATGGTGTGGAAAGCATTCTTTTCCGGACCGTTTGAGTACTCCGGGTGGTCGGGTCCGGGTCTGAACACCCGAATGAAAGCAACAACGCCGGACGGCTCGGAAGTGCCGGATTCCGTACTTCAGTGGAGATGGCTCGGTGCGTTGATTACTGCCACCAAACGAGTCGAGTCACAAACGACTGTCACGCGACACGACATCCGAGAGATGGTCGGGATTGCTCCGACTGTCAGCAGAGAAGCCAACGGGCGTGAGTTTTTTGATTGCCTCAGTCAGTCCGTGGATTGCAACGAGGTCATCGCCAGTGTTCCACGGTACAGCCCTGGGGATATCGTCTATTCCGGGGATCGGTCGAAACTTTCGATGGATGAACTCAACCGTCTCATCGGTTCGCGGTCATATCGCAAATCGGAAATCGATCGAGCGGCGACCTTGGTGCTGGGCGTCGAAGCAGAATCGACCGATGAATTCGAGACTGCTCTGTCGGAAGCGACACGATTTGACATCTACTTCGCTGACAAAGTGCTTGCGCATACCGACACGATCCATCGCTGCTATGTGTTCGCGTACTCCGATACCGATGAGTTGGTCACCCACTTCCGTGTCGATCTCATCGATGAATTTGTCTGTGATTGGCTGATTCCGGTGCGGTGATCGTCGCATACCACCGCGGCGACGCCATCTTTCACGGCCTGACCACGCCCAGCTGCGCTTCGAGGTTCACTTGCCTTCCGAGGCGCTCCTCGATCTCCGCCTTGATCTCGTCGAGGCGCTGCATGTCGATGGGGCGCTCGTCGATGAGGCGGACGGACAGACTCACCGGGGTGGTGTGCGTGATGCCGACCTCGCGCACCATCGCGCCCGTTGGCGTGCGCCAGCCGTCGAGGGCGCGCAGGATGCGGTGCTCGTCGACCATCTTCGCGAAGCTGGGCACGAGCAGGACCGTGACAACGACGACGCTGGCGAGCATCACCAGCACGCCGCGCCGGGAGTAGGTGAACGGGCTGTAGCCCATGACCAGGAAGGTCGCCGCGGCGGCGAGGGTCATGCCCGCGAGGTTGGTCAGGAACAGGAGGCCCGCGCCGAGGAACACCGACGAGTCGCCCCAGCCCAGGCCGATGCCCGTGACCGCCAGCGGCGGCACCAGCGCCACGGCGATCGCGACGCCGGCGAGACTCTTTGCGATCTCGGTCCGCGCGTGCGCGTACGCCCCGGCGATGCCCGAGACGATCGCCACGCCCATGTCCAGCACGGTCGGGTTCAGGCGCGCCGCGATCTCGCTGTTGATCGAGCGCAGGGGCGTGAGCAGCGTGAGCACGACCGTGCAGGCGATGGCGATCGCGACACCGAGGCCCAGGGACTTGAGCGAATCGCGCAGCAGCGCGGGCTCGTTGGTGCGGAGCACACCCATCGCCATCGCGACGATCGGGCCCATCATCGGCGCGAGGATCATCGCGCCGATGATCACCGGCGGCGAGTCGGCGAACAGACCGAGGGCCGCGAGCACGGTCGCGAGCACCATCAACACGATGTACGACTCGCTGACCTTCGCGTTCTTGCGCAGCACCTGGAACAGCTCGCGGAACTCCTCGGGGGTGGCGCGGTTGATCCAGGGCAGGTGGCGGTCCTTGAGCGAGTCGAGGATGTCGCCGGTCGGCACGCCGCCGGGCTTGAAGGATTCCTTGGGATCGGGCGCGGCGGCCTCGATGTCGAGGTGTCGCCCCGGGATGAGCAGCAGCACTCCCTTGAGCACGCTGAGCTCGAAGCGGGACTCCTCCATCGGTTCGCCGTCGGCGGTCGCCTTGACGGGGCGCATGGTCTCGATGGTGAGCGACTCGGTTTTGATGTGCCCGACGAACGACGGCATCGATCCCGCGCCCTTGCGCCCGAGGGCCGAGGTGACGAAGAACCAGAGCATCATCAGGATGCTGCGCGGTGCGTAGATCAGGCAGTGGAGCATGCCGTCGGCGAGCGAGGAGTCGTCGAGGATGCGCCGGCTGAGCACCGCGCTGCGCCCGTGCTCGACGACAGCAATGCCCAGCGCCGCGGTCTCGAGCTTCTGGCCCTTGGCGGTTTCGAGCTTGCAGCGGATCGGGGGCGTGTGCATCAGGAAGCCGAGCATGCGCCGGAGCCGGCGCAGGCGCGCGAGCAGACCCTCGCCGGAAGTCGCGGCGGGCGCGCTGGCCATCGGGTCGCCGATGACCAGCGCGTTGAGCACCGTGCGCCCGTTGCACAGCAGGATGTCGACCTGCTCCTCGCCCTTGGTTTCGAGGATGTCCGCCGCGGCGTCGGCGGGTTTGGAGGCGATGCCGAAGCCCGAGCGGGCGGCCTTCATCTCCGGGTGCGGGAGCAGGCCGATGCGCCACGAGCGGCTCGCCGCCTCGGGGAGCAGCAGGCGCAGGTTCGCGTCCGACAGGTAGCAGGCAATGGTCGTGCCGGCTTCGATCTCGGGCAGGGCCTGCATGTCGAAGAGCACCGGCTTGATCGGGTGCTCGGCGAACAGCGGCAGGATGTCGGCCTTGACGGCGTCCGAATCGTCGGCGGCGTACAGCAGGATCGTCGGCACGCGGTTCTCCTTTGCGGGCATTGTGACCGATCGGGGCGCGGCGTGCCGCGTCACGCCCGGGTGATGGTGATGCCCGCGCCGGTGAGGGCGTTGCGCACGGCCCGGGCGATGGGCAGCGCACCGGGGGTATCGCTGTGAAGGCAGATGGTCTGTGCTTGGAGGTCGATGGTTGAGCCGTCGTGGGCGGTGGCGCGCTGTTCGCGGGCGATGGACAGCGCCTGGGCGGCGGCGCGCTCGGGGTCGAGGATGATCGCGCCGTCGAGCGAGCGGGGGCGGAGCGAGCCGTCGGGCTGGTAGGCGCGGTCGGCGAAGGCCTCGGCGACGGGGTCGAGGCCGCGGGCGCGCCAGTGGTCGAGCGCTGGCGTGCGTGCGCCGCCGAAGAGGCGCAGGCCGCGGCAGGCGCTGGCGACGGCTTCGGCGATGGCGGGGTCCGTCGCGCAGTCGTGGTACAGCGCGCCGTGGGGCTTGGCGTGGGCGATCGAAGCGCCGAGCTGGCCCGCGATGTCGGCCAGGCGCTCGACCTGATCGCGCAGTTCGCGCTCGAGCGCATCGGGGTGCATGGGCATGCTGGTGCGCCCGAAGTTCGCGCGGTCGGGGTAGGACGGGTGCGCGCCGATGGCGCAGCCGGCGTCGAGTGCGAGCATGACGGTGCGGCGCATGGTCTCGTCGTCGCCGGCGTGCCCGCCGCAGGCGATGCTGACGCTGCTGACGAGCGGGAGCAGCGCGGCCTCGCGCTCGATGCCGGCCGGGTCGGTGGCCTCGCCGATGTCGCAGTTGAGGTCGATGCGGGCGGTCACGGCGACTGCCCCGCGTGCGCGGCGGGCTGCGGCGTGAGGACGCTGGCGATGAGCGCTTCCTGCTCGCGCAGCGCCTCGAGCGCGGCGGCTTGGTCGGTCCACTCAAAGCGGACGCGATCGCGCGGGCGGAGCTGGCCGAGCGAGGGCAGGTCCGCGCCGATGATGCAGGCGATGACCGGGTAGCCGCCGGTGGCGGGGCGGTCCGTCAGGAGCGCGATCGGCTTCCCATCCGGCGGGATCTGGATCGCGCCGGTGACGACGCCCTCGGAGCGCATGGATTCAGCGGGGGCCGCGATGGATGCGCCCGTGAACCGCACGCCGGTGCGGTCGGAGCGGTCGCTGACGGTGAAGCGCGAATCGGTGAGGTCGTAGCGGGCAGAATCGTCGAAGCGGTCGTGGTGCGCGCCGGGGAGCAGGCGGAGGACGGGGCGGGCGAGGGTGCGCAGGATCTGTTCGATGAGGTCGGAGGCGGGCTTTGCGATTTGGAGACCTTGGGGGTGGTCGCCGAGGTGAAGCGTGTCGCCTGCTCGCAGCGCAGCGCCGCCGATGCCGGTGGGGAGGTGGGCCGAGCGGCTGCCGAGGACGGGCTGGGTGGCGATGCCGCCGCCGATGCAGAGGTAGGCGCGGCAGCCGGCGCTCAGTGGGCCGATGGTGATGGTGGAGCCGGCGCGGACGGGTGTGGGGCTCCACGATTCGAGCGGATGCGAGCGCGAGTCGAAATCGATGCGCGCGTCGGGCGCGAGCGCGCCGGTGAGGCAGATGAGGGCATCACGCTGGAGGGTGAGGGTGGGGCCGGTGAGGGTCATCTCGATCGCCGCGGCGGAGTCGGGGTTGCCGAGCAGGCGGTTGCCGATGCGCAGGGAGAAGGGATCGGCGGCGCCGGCGGGCCCGACGCCGGAGGCGCTGTGGCCTCGGCGCCCGAGGTCCTGCACGCTGGAGCAGAGGCCGGGCTGGTCGATGCGCAGGGTCATGTGGAGATGCCTTCGGTGAGGCGCTGGAAGTCGGGCGCGCTGATCGGCTCGAAGCGGACGGTGTCGCCGACGGCGAGCAGCGCGGCGGGGTGGCGCTGCGGGTCGAAGAGGGCGAGGGGCGTGCGCCCGATGAGGTTCCAGCCGCCGGGCGTGGCGTGCGGGTAGACGCCGGTGTGCTCGCCGGCGATGCCGACGCTGCCCGCGGGGATGCGCGGGCGCGGCGAGTCGAGGCGCGGCGTGTGGAGCGATTCGTGCAGGCCGGAGAGGTAGCCGAAGCCGGGCGAGAAGCCGATGACCTCGACGCGGTAGGCGGGCGCGGTGTGGCGATCGATGACCTCGTCGATGGAAAGCGCGCAGCGCTCGGCGAGTGCGGCGAGGTCGGGCGCGAAGGCGGCGTCGTAGCAGACGGGGATGGTGTGCTCGCGCGGCGTCGGGGGGGTGATGTCGGCGAGGCGATCGAGAGCGGTGGTGATGGCGAGTTCCATGGTGTCGGGGTCGGCGGCGAGGGGGTTGAGCTCGATCTGGACGGAGCCGAAGCCGGGGGTGAGGTCGATGAGACCCTGGATGGATGCGCTGCGCAGGGCGTGGCACACGCGCTGCGGGTCGTCGGTGGCGATGCGGATAGAACGGTCGCCGGACCAGTGG
>CBFGVX010000124.1:0-5291 GCA_965652425.1 uncultured bacterium
CGCTCCCGAGCGTCCATAGCGGCGGAGCGGTTTGGCACCTCGATGTCGGCTCATCGCATCCTGGGGCTGAAGGCGGTCCCAAGGGTTGGGCTGTTCGCCCATTAAAGCGGTACGCGAGCTGGGTTCAGACCGGCGTGAGCCAGGTCGGTCCCTATCTGCTGTGGGCGTTGCAAGCTTGAGAGGAGTCAACCCTAGTACGAGAGGATTGGGTTGGACGAACCCCTGGTGATCCTGTTGCGCCGCTAGGCGCAAAGCTGGGTAGCTACGTCTGGCAGGGATAACCGCTGAAAGCATCTAAGCGGGAAGCCCCCCTCAAGATGAGATGTGCTTGCTATACGCGGGAGACCCCTGGAAGACCACCAGGTTGATAGGCTGCATGTGTAAAGGGTGAGAGCCCCTCAGCTAAGCAGTACTAACGGTCGAACGCTTGATCACATCAACCGTGAGCCGATGCGTCACAACGCATTCGATCCCGGCCAAATCACATTGCAAGATTTTTCTGCTACCACACAACCGATCGTCACAAGACGCTCGGTTGCCCCCAAACGGGCAACCAAGCTTTGTTGGTGACCATAGGTACGAGGCCACACCTGTTCCCATTCCGAACACAGCAGTTAAGCTCGTGCCGCCGATGATACTGCACTGCGGGAAAGTAGGTCGTTGCCAGCTTATGAGCCCTCTGAGGTAAACCTTGGAGGGCTCTTTTCATTTTTGCACCACACATCATCCACTCCCCCGTTTGGGGAGCATTACCACTGCCAATCGCGGTTTTCCCTTGTGCCATCACCCGAATCGCGGGACAATGGCGGGCCGAAATCGCCACCGCGCGAGTTCCCAACACCATCACAAGGAGAACACCATGCTTCACGCATTCCGCAAAGCCGCGCCCATATGCGCTGCCTTCCTCGCCGGAGCCGCCGCCACCACCATGATCGGTGCCGCCGTCTTCACCCAGCCGGCCGACCAGGGCCAGAACCCCATGCCCATGGACCCCGCCGCGATGGAGCGCTGGGCCGCCGTCTCCACCCCCGGTGAGCAGCACGCCGAGCTCGTTTCGTCCGCCGGCCGCTGGACCGTCTCCAGCAAGTTCTGGATGGACCCCAACGGCGAGCCCGAAACCAGCGACCTCACCTCCATGATCACCCCCGAACTCGGAGGCCGCTTCATCATGGAGCGCCTCTCCGGTCAGGTCATGGGCATGCCCTACGAAGGCCTCGGCGTCTTCGGCTACGACAACCAAAAGGGAAAGTGGACCTCCATCTGGTTCGACAACATGAACACCTCGATGACCTACGCCGAGGGCGAAGAGACCGAGGACGGCACCATCGAGCTGTTCGGCACCATGTACGACCCCATGACCGACAAGGAGCACGAGTTCAAAATCGTGCTCTGGGAAGACGGCCCCAACGCCCACTTCATGGCCATGCACTCCAAGCACGATGGCGAGTGGATCAAGGGTATGGAGATGGAGTACAAGCGTGCAGAGCGCCCCGACCAGCGCCCGCAGAACCAGCGTCCACGCTGATCCGCACACCCCATGACTTCCCAAGCTTCCAGCTTTCGCCGCGAGCCGGTCATCCGCCGGCTCGCGGCGTTTCCCGACACCCTCCGCCCACTCATCGCCGGGCTCGATGATCGTGATCTGCTCTGGCGGCCCTCGCCCGGACACTGGTCGATCACCGAGATCCTGGCCCACCTCGCGCTGGAGGAATCCCAGGACTTCCGCCCGCGACTCCGGGCCATCCTCGCCGAGCCCCAACTCGAGTGGGAGCCCATCGACCCTGAAGCCGCCGTTCGCAAGGCGGACGCCCACGCTCGCGGCATCGAACACTGGCTCAGCGCGTTCGCCTCCCAGCGGACCGCTTCCATCGACTGGCTGCGCGGGCTTCCCTCACCGGACTGGTCGCGCGCCAATGTCCACCCGATCCACGGGTCGATGCCCGCTTCGGGCCTGCTCGGCGCATGGGCCGCGCACGATGCTCTGCATCTTCGCCAGATCGCCAAGCGCCTCTACCAGATCGCCCAGTGCGAAGCGGGGGAGCACGAGGTCGGCTACGCCGGCTCCTGGGAAGAACGCGGCCCCGCGAGCTGAACCCGCGCTGATCAGTCGCCGATGCCCAGCGGGTTCAGGCGCACATTCACGGACTCGCCCGGCTGCTTGGTCACCCGGTACTCGACCAGCTTGCCGGTCACCGCGCCGGCGAGGTCGCCGAGCAGGGGGATCTTCTCGACCGCCCCGCCGCGCATCCGCAGGTTAATGCTCCCGTCGAAGCCGATCAGCCCGGTGCCGTTGAACTTCGCGACCGGCACGCTGATCTTGAGCGACTGCAAATCGAGCCCGTCGGGCGTGATGAGGAACTCGCTGTCGAGCGTGTCGGTGTAGCCGGTGTCCTTGCCCTGCAGGTTGCCGATCAAGTCCGCCGCGCCGAGCACATCCGACAGCACCGGGATCTCCACCAGCCGCCCCTCGGTCAGTGCGATGTTGCCGCGCCCGTCCATCGAGGGGCGGAAGTCGCCGAGGTTCGCGCTGAGTTCTCCAGTCCCCGAGACATTCCCGGCCAGCTTCGGCTCCTCGGTCGAGCCGGCCCGCAGCGCTTCGCGCAGGCGGACGCCCTCGATGGTCCACTTCGCGTTGAAGGGCATGCCCTCGGTCGAGAACTCGGCCCGGGCCTCGTCGAAGCGGACTTCGCCGCCGAGGGTTTCGATATCGAGGCGCGAAACCTGCGCGACCATGCTCTTGAGCGTCGCCTCGAGGACCAGACCGGGAACGGGAAGCTTGTACTCCCCCGATGCGACATTGCCGTCGGTGAGGTTCGCGCTCAGCGTCAGGTCGTTGGCCTGCAGGTTGCGCGCATCGACGAAGCCGGAGACGGTCGCGTCGAGCATGCCGCGTATGGCGTAGTCGCGGATGATCTGCTGCACCTGCGGCGGCAGGGCCGACACCGCTTCCTCCTCGGCCAGGTCGGCGCGGATCGCCAGCGAGGCGATCTCGGCGGTCAGCCGGTCGAGATCCACCCGGCCGCCGAGGTCGAGTTCGAAGACCGGGGCGCGTCCGAAGGCGACCTCGAGCGCGTGCAGCGTGCGCCCGTCGGCGGTCCGCTCGGGCTGGGTTTTCAGATCGAAGCCGATGCCGTCGAGGCGCATCGCCTGCAGGTCGGGGTTGGTGCGGTCCTCGTAGACGATTGAGGCGCTCTCGACGATCACCTCGCGCAGGTCGAGCACATCGCTGAGCGTCGTCGTGCCCTCGGTCTCGGGGTCGAGGTCGCGCTCGGTGGCGTCGGGCTTCACGAACGGGACGAGCCCCCGGAAGCCGGTCGAGCCGCCGGCCTGCTCTTCGCGGATGAGCCGGATCTCGGGCGCGCGGAGGGTGATGTTGGCGATGGCGATCGGCTGGCCGCGCTTGGGCATCTCGGCCAGCGCGACGCGCAGTGCGCTCGCGCTGACGATCTCGGTGCCGTCGGGGGCGGTCAGGGTGATGGTGTCGAAGGTGATCGAGTAGGGCGCACCGTCCTCGTTCTGATCGGCGCCGATCTGAAGCGACACCGAGTCGAACGCGAGCTGCGGCTCGAGCGAGTTGTTGACGATGGCGACGACCTTGCGGACCGTCCAGTCGTCCACGCCCCCGATGCCGCGGGCGAGGAGGAAGAAGTAGATGGCGATCCCGGCGACGAGCGCGAGCAGGACGATGCCCACCCCGATGAGGATGCGTTTCATGGCGGTTCTCCCTTCGGGGGAGTGTAGGGGGGGCCGCACTGGCGGGGGAACGGCCAGTGGACGGGTCGCTCCGGCCAGTCGTGGGCTACGCTGCGCGTAGACCACGCCACCCGGTTCTAATCGTGATCCCGCCCCTCAACATTATCCTCTAGATCTGAGCGATAAAAGCCGCGGTCGTCATCGCGCAGCCGAAGCGGAAGTCCCGCGGCAATGAGCATGTCTCCGACCGGGCGTCCCACGGCGATGGCGCGAAACTTCGTCAGGTGCGGAGTAATGTCGATGAGGCCTCTGTTTGGATCAAGCAGTCCGTGGTCCGATGGGTTGGATACATCAGTGATCCAGAACGAAATGAACACGGTCCAGTCGTGGCAATCATAGCCATTCATGGCGGTGGCCTGTCCGGTGTTCCAGTATACCGTCTCGATCCGCGCGACTTCGATGCGTTCGTATTCATAGTCCTGTCCCCAGAACTCGAAACCGTAGCGGAAGGTCGGATGGTCTTCGAGCTGTTGGCAGACTTCGGCGAAGGCCTTTCTGGAGAACACACCGAGACACCGAACAGATGCACGGCGGACTCCCCCGACGCTGATGATCCCATCGACGACACAGGCGACGCAAATGAAGATCCACAGCGCCGAGCCCCCGATCTGAATCGGTGTGAGAGCTGTGAAATGCATGAGGTTGTATGCGGCAACGCCAACAAAAAACAAAATGAAAATGGCGAAGATTGTGAAGCACCCCGCCCCGCCTTGCGGCGGAAGTTCGACGCGCATGTTGTTGGCAGGTTGAGCATTCATGGCGCGACAGGTCTCACTCCTCGGTATGCATGTTTGGTTCGATGAAGGCGGCAGCGTCTACACGACTACACCGGCTTCGAGACGCTCCCTCGCCACCTCCACCGCCCGCTCATCCCGATCCAATCCGACCGCGCGTCTTCCGAGTTTCTGAGCCGCGACGAGGGTGGTGCCGGAGCCGCAGCAGGGGTCGAGGACGAGGCCTTTGGGTGGGCAGCACGCGCCGATGAGCATTTCGAGCAAGGCGAGGGGCTTCTGGGTGGGCCAGCCGACGCGTTCGGTGGCCATGTTGTTGATGGCGGGGATATCCAGAACATCCGTGGCCTTCTTCATCTTGCCCGCCATGCGCCGGCTGGTGGCGGGGACCATGGGCGGGTCGAACCAGTGGCCGTCGGGGGTGCGTGAGTAGAAGAGGATGTCGTCGTGCTTGCGTGCGAATCGCCGGGGTGAGCTGCCTCCGAGGCCGTAGGACCAGACGAGGTGGTTCACGAAGCAGTCCTCACCCAGCAGATCGTCGAGCAGCACGCGCACGCGGTGGCTGGTGCGCCAGTCGACATGCAGCAGGACCGAGCCGGTGGGCTTGATCAGGTCGAGCGTCGGCTCGATGCGCTCGCGCAGCCAGGCGATGTAGGCGTCGGTCGTCGGCCAGGTGTCGGCGAATTCGCCCGCTCCGGCGGTCTGCTTCTTGCCCGTGTTGAAGGGGGGATCGGCGTAGAGCAGGTCGACCTGCGGCGTGCCGGCGCGACGGAGGCCGAACTCGTCGGCGCGCGTGGTCACGCCGTC
>CBFGVX010000125.1:0-5096 GCA_965652425.1 uncultured bacterium
GCCAGTAGCTCAATTGGCAGAGCAGCGGATTCCAAATCCGCAGGTTGAGTGTTCGAGTCACTCCTGGCCTGTTTGTCCCGCGGCGGGGCGCGTCCGCTCACGATCGACCATGATCGATTGGCGACGAGCTCCACCGCCACCCGGAACGGAGACCGCCGCCGATGCTGAGCATGTACAAAGCCGGACAGGGCTACTGGACCCGCATGATGAGCGCCATTTTCTTCGGCGTGCTCGTCGCCGGCGGCGCCCTCTGGCTCTCCGGCCAGATCAACGCGATGAACTTCGAGCCGGTCGCCTGGCGCTACACCATCGGATCCGATGCGCCCGTCAGCGGCCTCTCGGTCAACGACGAAGTCGAGCTGCGCCGGAGCAATGTCCGCATCGGTTCCGCTCTGGTGCGAGCGGTCGATGGCAATACCCTCGAACTGAACAATGTCACGATGGGCTCGGGCAATGCCGCGACCGATGTGCAGAGCGTCGTCGCCGAGGGCAGCTCGCCCATACCGGTCGGCGGCCTCCAGCTGGTGCAGCGGTTCGAGAAGACCTACCTGCAGGGCGGTGTCGCCGGGCTCACGCTGCTGATTGGCGCGATCGTCATCTTCTATCTGTGCTACTCGAACAAGCGGACCAGCGAGTTCCTCATCGCCACCGAGGGCGAGATGAAGAAGGTGAACTGGTCGAGCCGTCGCGAGGTGTTCGGGTCGACCTGGGTGGTCATCGGCATCAGCGTGCTCATCGCCGCGATCCTGTTCTTCACCGATCAGCTCTTCTACGCGATCGCCAAATCGATCGACCTGATCCAGGTCTGAGCAGAGGCCACGCAGACGCTCAGCGCTCCACGAATCTCCATCACGCGTCCTCATCGCAGGAAAGCCCCCGACCATGACCGAGCACGAACAAGCCCAGCAACCGGCAGACACCGAGCAGTCCGCGCCGGCTTCGGAAGCCCAGACTTCGGACAAGCCCGCTGCCGCTTCTGACGCCAAGCCCAAGAAGAAGTCCATGCAGATCGAGGGCGACCTGACCGCGACCACGCTCCCGTCCGCCGCCCAGATGGCCGGCTACGAGGGCAAGCTGGTCGACGGCGAGCCGATCGCTTATCCCGGCATGAACTGGTTCACGCTGCGGGTCGCGTCCAACAAAGAGAACTATGTGCGCGACACGCTGCTGCGCAAGATCGAGATCGAAGGCCTGAAGCACCTGGTCAACCGCATCCTCGTTCCGACCGAGAAGACCAAGACCATCAAGGGCGGCAAGCAGCGCATTCAGGAGACCAAGCTGTATCCCGGCTATGTCTTCGTCGAGATGCGTCTTGAGGACGACGGGCGCATCCCGCAGGATGTGTTCTTCCTGATCAAGGAGACCACCGGCGTCGGCGACTTTGTCGGCACGACCGGCCGCCCGACCGCGCTCGCGCCCCACGAGATCGAAAAGATGCTCCTCGACTCGCGCAAGCCCGAGGAGATGCCCGAGATCAAGATGGTCTTCCAGAAGGGCGAGGCCGTCACGATCAAGGAAGGCCCGTTCGAGAACTACGAGGGCACCGTCGACGAGCTGGTTCCCGAGAAGGGCCTCGTGCGCGTGCTGGTCACGATCTTCGGACGCCAAGCCCCGATCGAACTCGAAGAGTGGCAGATCGCCAAGGCCGAAGACGCCTGATCGGCTTTCGCAGAACCGACCTACGAAAACCGCCCGGACCAGTGCCGGGCGGTTGTCGTTCTGATGCGATGAACCGGCGGCTCGCTTTACGGACACTCGTTTCCGAACGCCGTGAGCACCGCGTTCAGATCGTCGAGATCGACGGAGCCGTCGCCGTTGGTGTCGCCGATCGAGGTCTTCTGTCCGAAGTTCGTGAGGACGATGTTGAGGTCGTCGAGGTCGACATCGCCGGACTCATCGACATCGGCGGGGCAGTCCGGCGCGGGGACCGGGGCGGTAGCGACGATGGTCGTCGTGATGGTGCCGTTGATCGGCGGAGCGTCCGGCAGGTCTGCGCTGTCGAACGCAGCGGTGGTGCTGATCGTAAGCACCAGTTCGTCACCGATGCGCACGAGGTTGGCCAGCACCGGAGCTTCGATGATGCCCGACTCAGCGAGATCGATGGTGTCGTTGCAGGGCAGGTTCTGCGACTGGAAGAGGAAGCAGAGCAGGGTCGTGGTGGAATAGCTCAGCGTACCCGCGGTGGCCTGTGGCACGGCGGGGAAGAACAGCTCGCCGCCGGGCCCGATGGGTTCGGGGCCGGTCGGGCCGTCGAGGGCGTAGGCCGTCTGCAGGTTGCTGCCCGTGAGCGTCAGCGTCTGACCGAGCCCGAGGTTGTAACTGAGGTTCAGCGTCTCGGTCAGCGCAAAGTTGAAGTGCAGGATCGACGCCTCCTGCGGATCTTGCGGCGTGTTCAAGTCCAGCTCCACGGTCCCGATCACCGGCGAGCTGTCGCTGTCGCAGGATCCGGTCACCGTCTCGCAGATCTCGAGTGTGGTGGACGAGGCGGAACTGTCAACGATGAAGGTCACGGGGGCAGCGAACGCGCACGAGCCGCAGATGGCGAGCATCGCCGCGGCGGAGATCCGGGTTCTGTTGAGCATGGTCTCTTCTCCTTGCTCTCAGCATACACACGATTCCCGCCGGGGCGAGCGCTGGATGATTATCGGTGCTCACACCGGGCAATCGGTCCCGAATGCCGTGAGGACAGCGTTCAGGTCATCGAGATCGACCACACCATCGCCGTTGGTGTCGCCCTCGGGGGTGGTCTGTCCGAAGTTCGTGAGCACGATGTTGAGGTCGTCAAGATTCACGGAGCCCGAGCCGTCGACATCCGAGGGGCAGGTGGTGCAGCCCAGCGTGGTCTGCTCGACGCGGATCGAACCGATCCGCCAGCCGGGGTAGTCGTTGTACTGCTCGTCGACGGTGTCGAAGCGGAAAGCGATCGTCACGCTCTGACCGGCCCACGGCGAGAGGTCGATGCTGCGCTCGGTGGCGGTGAGCGATTCGGGAACCTGTTCGACGGTCTGCCCGTTGATCACGACCGAGGCGATGTCGTAGCCCTGGAAGCCGAAGTCGGTGATCTCGGTGTGCAGCGTGTAGCAGAAGCGCAGCGATGCGTTCGTCGCGCCCACATCGAGCGCGATGGGCGGGAGGGTCAGCTCGCCCGTTTCGCGCTGGCCGGTGTCGTAGGTGCAGCTGCTGAGGTCGGTGAACGAGGCGTGGTACGGGCCTGACTCGGCGCAGGAACCCGACGGTGTGCAGGATGCCGCGATCGACCAGAGGCCTGAGGCGGAATATCCCGGCGGCAGTGTCGGCGCGCTGAAGGATTCGTCGAAGATTGGCTCTTCGGTTTCCTCGGCGACCGTGATAGCGAACGAGCTGCCCTGCGCGGCGGGCCAGCGCCGGGTCTGGCCGGTCAGCGTGTCGGCCGTGAAGAACACCCGCGGCTGATCGGCACAAGCGAAGGCGGGCAGGTTGTACGCGAAGACTCCTGGGCCCTGATCGAGCATCGGGCTCGATGCGTACGGGACGCTGGGACCGGTCTGGAAGTGAATCGTGACCGTCAAGGGATCGAGCGATTCGGCGCGGGGATCGACGGCGATCGACACCGGTGCTGCGAGACCAGGCGCGATGAGCGCGGGCAGTTCGACCGGCGTGATCGTCAGCGCGTCCGCGCCGATCTCGAAGGCGATCGGCCCCGCCTCGCCGACCGGCGGCATGAACGCCCGCTTGCCGGACTGGTCCGTGGCCTCGATGAAGTACTCGACGGTGGTCGGTGAACCCATGGCCGGGATCATCGCGAGATGCCAGTGTTCGCCCAGTTCCGGGGCCGCGCTGAGCGGGATGGTCTGCCACTGGGCGGTCCCGGCCTCGCGCCAGTGCACGCGCGTTTCGCTCTGGTTCAGCGGTGTGCCGCTGAGCGGCTCCAGGTACGCCCGGACTTCGACCGGGTTGTTCAGCGGCTTGGCATCGCGGATCTTCGGGTGCGCGATCCGCAGCATCTGCGGGTCGTGGATCGAGCGCGTGCGGCAGTGGACCGCGTCGGTGTAATTGTAGAACCCGGTGTGCGGCACGCCGACCACCCGGTAGCCCGGCATCGCATCGCGGTACGCCTGCAACGCGGGCTCATCGGCAGGGATGCCGAAGATCGGCACCAGCACGCGGTCGTTGACGATGTACGAGTTCAGGTAGTTCGCGAGACGGTTCGGCGCGTACGGCGGGCAGTCGATGCGGATGATCGTGTACGGGTTGCCCCACGGCGTGGTCAGCGATTCGAGCAGCGCGACATTCGCCTCCGTCGGCGCGGTCTCGGGATGCCCGGCGGGCGGGCGCTTGACGAGCACGGTTTCCTCGTCGACGAACTTTGCCCAGCAGTCCACATGCTGGATGCCGCTGGTTTCCCAATTCTCGAGGATGACCCAGTCGGTGATGCCCATGAGCGACGCGGCGTCGGCGCGCAGTTGCGACTCGCTCATGATGTCGAGGTTCTCGGTGACGAGCAGGCACGACGAGAACGCGCGCCCGAACCCGTCGGTGAGCAGGTTGCCGCCGGTAGCGAAGAAGGTGAGCGGCGCGTGGGTCAGCCCGAGCCCCGCCGCGGCGGAGGCGTTGGCGGTCGCGTCGGCGGGGTTGTCGGGAACATAGGTGCTGGTCGGGTCAGCACAGTACTGCCCGGCGTAGGGGTAGCCGTTCCAGAGCGGGTCGGCGATGAGCAGCTGGCCGTTCTCGTCGAACACGCAGTACGGCCCCCAGTCGCGCGGCCACGGCGAGACCTGCCCGGTGGTGATGAAGTTCAGACGGGCCGGGTCGATGCCGAGCGACGAGCAGTAGCCGATCGCGTCGTTGCGCTGGCTCTGATTCGCGATGAGGAAGGTGAGCGACGCCGCCTGATCGATCTCCTGATAGACGACGCCGGGGTGCGCGGGCGGCCAGCGGACCAAGACGGTCTCGACCGGTTCCCACGGCGCGACGATGCGACGGTCCCCCTCGGTCGCGACGGGCGCGGCGATGCAGAGCCCGCACAGCAGCAGGACAGATGCCGGTCCGAGAATGGCGAATCGTGGCATGGGCGTTCCTCCACGATCAATGTAGACCGGTCTCGCAGGATGTCGAGA
>CBFGVX010000126.1:0-4969 GCA_965652425.1 uncultured bacterium
GTGTCCTCGACGGGCGCGCGGCCACCACCGGGCTTGTTGACCGGACGAGTACCGAGCAACTCGTAGAGGGCTGGGCCTTTGCGGCGGGGTGGAGCCATGATGGGTGCATTATCGCGGGAGTGTGTGCAATAGCAACGACAAACTCCGAACTATCGGACCTCGCCCATGCCGATCACCGATGCCTGGGCCAGATCGGCGGTGTGGGAGAGACTGATCAGCCATCGGGAGATGCCGGCGGCGGCTGCGAGCGAGGCGGCCTGACCGGAAAGGTGGACCGACGGAGCGCCGGCGGGGTCGCGCCGGATCTCGATGTCGGTCCAGGCGATTCCGTCGCGCCAGCCGGTACCCAGCGCCTTCAGCACCGCCTCCTTGGCGGCGAACCGGGCGGCGAAGTGCTCGGCGGCCCGCTTGCGACTGGATTCGCAGTAGGAGATCTCATCCGGCGTAAACACGCGATCGCGGAAGCGCTCGGGGTGGTCGGCGAGCATCTTCGCGATGCGGGCGACCTCGACGAGGTCGATGCCGTGGGCGAGGATGGACGGGTGGTGGGTCAGTTGCTTTCCTTTGGGTCCAGTCGCAGGGCGGTCGCGGGGTCGCCGAGTTCAGGATACGCGCTGCCGCACTCGGGGCACGGGTTTGGTGGCTCGGTGCTGGTGAGGTCGTACCCGCAGGGGGTGCAGATTGGGATGCCACAGCGGACCATGGCGCGACGGATTGCCTTGCGGCGGACGCTGCGGTTCACGATGACCATGAGCCAGCCACCGCTGAGCGCGAGGATGCCGGGCAGAATCCGATCGAGTGTCGGCGGCACGAAACTCAATCGCGGGAGTATCCACCAGATGGTGAAATAGACGATAAGAAACACGCTCGCGAAGACAACGGAGCGCCGGAGTGCTTCTCGCTTCGGAGCGAGACTTTCGCGCTGGATGAGTTCTCGCACTCTGAATTCGAGATCGCGGCGTCCCTCGATCGCGTGCAATTCCGGGTAGAGCCATTTCTGAACGCGGTTCATGGCTGGTCGGCTCGATCAGTCGGACGAGGGCTGTGCCTTCTCGGCCTTCGCCTTTGTCTCTGACTTCTTCGAGGAATCGGCCTTCTTCTCCGATTTGCTCTCGCTCTTCGATTCCGATTTCGAATCGCTCTTGCCGCTGTCGCTGTCGGCCTTGGCTTCCTTCTTGTAGGAGTCGCTGCGGTAGTCGGTTTCGTAGAAGCCCGAGCCCTTGAAGATCACGCCCGCGCCGGTGCCGATGAGGCGTTCGAGCTTGGGCTTGCCGCATTCGGGGCACTTCTTGAGCGGCTTCGCGCTCATGGACTGGAACTCTTCGAATTCGTGCTCGCACGCGTTGCAGCGGTAGTCGTAGGTGGGCATGTGTGATTACTCGCTCTCGGCGTTGTGATCGCCGTCGTTGTCGTGCGGGACGGTCTGCTGGTCTTCGCTGGCGGCGGCGACCGTGACCTTGGCCGGGCGGAGCACGCGGGTCTGCAGGGCGTAGCCGGGCTGCTTGAGTTCGACGACCGAGCCGGGCTCGACGGCTTCGGACTCCACGCGCTCGACAGCGTCGTGCTGGTTGGGGTCGAACTCGTCACCGACCTTGGGGGCGATGGCGCTGAAGCCCATCTGGGCGAGACCTCGCATCATCTCCGCGCGGATCATCTCGATGCCCTGCATGATCGCGGAGGCCGGTGTCTTTTCCGGGTCCATCTTCATGGCCATGTCGAAGGTGTCGAGCACGCTGACGAGCGTTTCGAGGACGGTGACCTTGCCGGCCTCGCGGGCGCGCTTCTCGTTCTCGCCGGAGATGCGCTTGTAGTTCTGCAGGTCGGCGAGGGCGCGCTGGTAGTTGCTCTCAGCCGCGGCGAGGTCGGCGCGGAGCGCTTCGGCGGGGTCGGGCATGGCGACGCCATCGGCTGCTTCACCGTCAAGTTCGGACAGCTCCTGCTGGATCCGGTCCATCTCGATCTGGGCGGACTCGTTCTCGGAGGCGAGCTCGCTGAGGCGATCGCGCAGTTCTTTGGCGCGCTTCTTCGACTGCTTGTCGCTGGGTTGGTTGTTCTGGTCGTTCATGATGGCTGCTTTGCTGGATGATTGGTGATTCGTTTCGGGCAGTCAGGTGCCGAGCAGGTCCTTGACCTTGCTCCAGAAGCCGTCCTTGCGGGGAAGGATGCCCTGCTCGCCTTCGAGCTCGGCGATCTCGCGCAGGAGCTGCTCCTGACGGGCGCCCATTTTCTTCGGGACTTCGATCTCGACGACGACGATGACATCGCCCCGGCGCTGCGAGCGGAGGTTGGGCAGGCCGGCTCCCTCGATGCGGAAGACCGCGCCGTGCTGCGTGCCTCGCGGGATGACGATGGATGCTTCCTCGTCGAGCGTCGGGACATTGATGTGCGCTCCGAGCGCGGCCTGCGAATAGCTGATGGGCATTTCGAGGATAAGGTGGTCGCCGTCGCGCTTGAAGACCTCGTGCTCCTCGACGCGCACGACGACATGCAGGTCGCCGCGCATGCCCGCGCCCTCGGGGGAGATCTCCGGGCCGGGCGGTTCGCCCTCGCCTCCGACGCGCACGGCCTGGCCGTCGCGGATGCCGGCGGGGATGTTGACCGAGAGCTTGCGCTTGCGGGGGACGCGCCCCTTGCCGTGGCAGTCGGAGCACTTGTCCTTGACGATCTTGCCGCGGCCTTTGCAGGCGGGGCAGGTGGTCTGCATGCGGAACATGCCGCCGAAGCCGGTCTGGATGACCTGGCCGTGTCCGGCGCAGGTCTCGCAGGTGGCGGGGCTGGAGCCGGGCTTTGCGCCCGATCCGGTGCAGGTGGTGCAGACATCGAGGCGGGTGAACTCGACATCGACCTGCGTGCCGGTGAGGACATCGGCGAGGTCGATCTCGACTTCGGTTTCGAGGTCGTAGCCGCGGGCGGGACCGCGGCGCCCGGCACCGGTACGGCCGCCCATGCCGCCGAAGATGTCGCCGAACATCGAGAAGATGTCTTCGATGTTGGTGAAGCCGTGGTTGGCGGTGGCTCCGCCCATGCCGCCCTTGAGCCCGGCGTGGCCGTACTGGTCGTAGACCTTGCGCTTCTGCTCGTCGGAGAGGACCTCGTAGGCCTCGGCGCACTCCTTGAACGCCCGCTCGGCCTCGGCGTCGCCGGGGTTGCGGTCGGGGTGGTACTTCATCGCCAGGCGCCGGTACGCCCGCTTGATCTCGTCGCCGTCGGCGGTGCGCTCGACGCTGAGAATTTCGTAGTAGTCGCGGGTGGTGGTCATGTACCGGCCGTCCGTGGAGCTGAGGGAGAATCGATCTGCGAGGAAGAAACGGTCCCGCCCGCTTTCGCGGATGGGACCGGAGTGTGAACCGCTTCGGATCAGTCGACCGCGCCGGCGACGGGCTCGGCGTCGTCCTTGAGGTCGGTGATCATCACATCGGTGGTGAGCATGAGGCCCGCGACGGACGCGGCGTTCACCAGCGAGCTCTTGATGACCTTGGCCGGGTCGATGATGCCGGCCTTGACCATGTCGACATAGGTCTCGGTGATGACATCGAAGCCGTTGTTGCCGGTGAGCTCCTTGACCTTCTCGACGACGAGGTCGCCGTCGAGGCCGGCGTTGTCGACGATCTGCTTCAGCGGGGCTTCCACCGCGCCGAGGATGATGTCGTAGCCGATCTTCTCGTCGCCCTTGGCCTTCTTCTTGCCGGCTTCGAGCGCGGCGATGGTGCGGATGAGGGCGGTGCCGCCGCCGGGGACATAGCCCTCGAGCGCGGCGGCGCGGGTGGCGTTGAGCGCATCGTCGACGCGGTCCTTGCGCTCCTTCATCTCGGTCTCGGTCGCGGCACCGACATTGATGATCGCGACGCCGCCGGTCAGCTTGGCGAGGCGCTCGGCGAGCTTCTCCTTGTCGTAGTCGCTGGTGGAGCGCTCCATCTGGGCCTTGATCTGCTCGGCGCGGGCGGTGATGTCCTTCTTCTTGCCGGCGCCCTCGATGATGGTGGTCGAGTCCTTGTTGACCACGATCTTCTTGGCGGTGCCGAGTTCGGAGAGCTCGATGGATTCGAGCGAGCGCCCGAGGTCCTCGGCGAAGAAGGTGCCGCCGGTGAGAGTGGCGATGTCGCCGAGCATCTGCTTGCGCCGGTCGCCGAAGCCGGGGGCCTTGACGGCGCAGACCTTCAGCACGCCGCGCAGGCGGTTGACGACGAGGGCGGCGAGCGCTTCGGACTCGACATCCTCGGCGATGATCAGGAGCTGCTTGCCCGATCCGGCGACCTTGTTGAGCAGCGGGAGCAGGTCGTTGAGGTTGGAGATCTTCTTCTCGCGGATGAGCACGAGCGCGTCCTCGAGGATCGCCTCGGCGGTCTTGGGGTCGCTCATGAAGTACGGCGAGAGGTAGCCCTTGTCGAACTGCATGCCCTCGACATACTCGAGCGTGGTGTCAGAGGCCTTGCCCTCTTCGACCTCGACAACGCCGTCGGCGCCGACCTTGGCGATGGCCTCGGCGATGAGCTCGCCGATGGTCTTGTCGTGGTTGGCGGAGACGGTGGCGACCTTGAGGTAGTCGGCCTTACCCTTGCAGGGCGTGGCGAGCGCGTCGATGGCTTCGGCGGCGGTCTGGGCGGCGGCGTTGATGCCGCGCTGCACGGCGACGGGGTTCGCGCCGGCGGTGATGTGGCGCAGGCCGCCGGTGAAGATGGCCTCGGCGAGCACGGTGGCGGCGGTGGTGCCGTCACCGGCCTGATCGTTGGTCTTCTTGGCGACCTCGATCACCATCTTCGCGCCCATGTTCTGCATGGGCTCGGCGAGGGAGATCTCCTTGGCGACCGAGACGCCGTCCTTGGTGACCGAGGGGCCGCCGTATGACTTCTGGATGGCGACATTGCGCCCGCGCGGGCCCATGGTGACCTTCACGGCCTTGGCGAGGCGTTCGAGACCCTTCTTCATTTCGAGATGGGCGGCATCGGAAAACATCAGCTGTTTGCTGGAC
>CBFGVX010000127.1:0-4961 GCA_965652425.1 uncultured bacterium
CTGAACCCGAACGCCGCGCCGACCGCGAGCAGCACGCCCGACAGGTTCGCGCCCGAGCCGAAGTCGTCGCCGAGGGCGATGACGCACAGCACGCCGCCGATCACCAGCACACCCCCGCCGAGAAACCACGGGGAGCGGATGACGCGGCGCTCGGCGGGGAAGAAGAACAGAGCTCCCAGCGTGACGAAGATGATCTGCGGGCGCAGCGCGAAGGCGACGGTGGAGGCATCGATCTTGTAGAAGGACGCCGCGAAGCAGACCTGGGCCCCGATGTTGAAGGCCGTCGCCGGAAGCGCCGCCTTCCAGAGGGCTTTGGGAAACTTCTTTCGCGCGAGCGCGACGAAAATTACCGGCGACCACACGAGCGCGACCGCGCCGTAGCGCCAGCCGTTCATGGTCCAGACATCGAGCTTGTCGGAGAAGTACTTCAGGAGCAGCGGCGTGCCGGTCCACGCCAGGAGCGTGACCAGGATCATGCTGATGCCCAGCGCCTGTGCCGCGGCGGGAGAAATAGGCGGCTTGATGGACTCGTCGGCACCGGACATAGGCGGAGAGGATAGGTCGGGCGAGGCCGGGATGCGGTGCTCTGCTGGGAATGGCACTCTCTGCCGCCTTTCGACAGGCACGAGCGGGCATGCACGGAGTCTCACCGCGCTCGGTTTCGCGCGGTTTGAGACCGAATGGATCGGCGTTCAGAACTTCAGATGCTGGATCCGAAGTTCGTCAGGACCAGATTCAGATCGTCCAGATTCACGGCCTGATCGCAGTTCGCGTCGCCCTCGAGCACGCTGCCGAAGCCGACCTGACCGAAGTTTGTGAGCACGAGGTTCAGGTCGTCGAGATCGACCACGCCGTCGCCGTTCACATCGCCGGTGACGAAGCCACCGAGGGAAATGGTCTGCTGGTCCATCGCGAACGGTGCGGCCTTTCCGACGGCCACCCACGCGTCGTAGACCTTCTGGCCGAAGTCGGTGGTGGTGTTGGCGTCTCGCAGGAACTCCATGTAGTCCTTGGAGGCCGTCTGGTAGTAGACCGTGACCTCGGCTTCCGCCGCGCCGGTGGGGATGCAGAACGGTGAGTCGTCCCAGTGCTGCCCGTCGGCGTACTCGTACCCGACGACCGGCGAACCGACGGAGGCGTAGGCCTCGTTGGTGAAGCCGCGAGCGGGGATGCGGTTATCGAAGATGATCTCGTTGTTGAGCGCGAGGTGGAAACTCTTGCCCGCGGGCAGGCCGGTCACCCCGGACATGTAATTGTCGATGCCGTGCTTGACCTCGTAGACCTTGGTGTCTTCGGTCAGTTCGGCGGTATCGAAGTCGTACGCGCCGTGCTCGGCGATGACCTCGCCCTGGGCGTCGCGGAACTTCACATTGATCCAGATCCGACGACCTTCGGGGTAGCCGGTCATGAGCTTGTGGCCGCACTCGTTGATGACCCGCGTCACCAGCTTCGATCCGACCTGCTGGAGTTCGAGGTCGCTGGCGTTCTCGAGCATGACCTCGTTGTCACCTCGGGCGAGCACCATGAAGTCCTGATACTCGGGGGTCAGTTCGGGGATGGTCAGGATCTGGCCGTTCGGTCCGGAGATGGTCACCGGGCCATCGGAGTACATCTCGAGCATCATGTCGAGTGCGAACAGGTTCGCTCCCGCCCATGAGTGGTAGGCGAGATCGTTGCGGAACTCGTAATTCGGGAAGTTGCAGCCGCGCCCGTTCGTGTCGGGCATGTGGCAGTCCTGGCAGGAGCTGACCACGGGCATGTTGCCGCCGAAGCGTCCGCCGGTATCGATGCCGGCCCCTTGGGCGTACGCGGAATTGGCCCACTCTCCGAATGTTCTCTGCTCGGGGAACATGTCGTACTTGCTGCCCGTGGGGTGGGGTTCGCCGAAGAGATTCGGCTTGTACGAGCCATCGGGCTGGAGCGAGTAGACCGAGTTGGAGACATCGTGGCAGGTGCCGCACATCGTCGCGGTGCGGTGGAACGGGGATTCGCGCCACCCGTGCAGCGGCTGGGGCTGGCCGTCGGTGTAGTCACGGGGGCCGCGCCGGAAATCGAGCGTATCGATCACGAACTGGGTGTTGCCGATGAAGCGGTCGTCGGAAGGGTCTCCCGGCACGGCGGGGACCAGGTTGCCCGAGGGATGATTGGCCAGATCAAACAGGATGGCCTGATCGTCCTCGGGTGACTCGCCGGGGACATAGACCGGGTTGACCGCACGGTGGCAGAAATTGCAGGAAATGCCGTTGCTGAAATCGTTGAAGAACAGTCCGGAACCGTCGGAGGCCCCCTGAACGCGGCCGTCGATCCAGGCCCCTGGGGCGTGACACTTGAAACAGGTCTCGCCGACACCCTCGACATCCTGCTCCGCGATGGAAACCGCCGCCAGAAAAATCGGATCGCGTGCGGCGTTGGCGTGCAGTGAACCCTGCCACCGACCCGGGGCGGTGCTGGAAACACTGTTGGAGGCGTGGCAGGAGACGCAGTTGGAAAAACTGAAGATCTCATCGACCAGCATGCCCGGCTGGGTGCCCCGAGCATGGAAGTCCTCGGGAGTGGTCGGCAGGGGCAGCCCGATAAAATCGCCTCTATCGCCACCGTCAACTGGGCGAGCGGCAACGGCGTCAGTGGTGGAGAGGGACGCAAACCCTACCGCGAGCCCGGCAATGGCGAGCATGACCCCGCCGCACAACCGGATGGTGCGAGTGCTGACAGTTCCAGATACTGAACTCATCTCTGATCCCCTTCGTCGCAGCAAGCGGCGACTGCACCGACCGGCCCGACGCTACAGAACTCGGGCGCGTAACTACAGACTACTCCCAAGTTTCGGCTCAGCAACCCCGGATCTCCCCTCTTTTCTTGGGCCAGTTTCGGAGTGGAGCCCGCAGAATCCCGGGCCTGACCCAAGTTGCCCAATTTCACAGCCAGAATCCCGTGGAATCGCCAGCGAAATCCGCTGCTGTTTCTCCGAACAACGGGGCGCATCGTCCGATATGGATGGCTATGGCTTCAAAGTCCCAGACTTCGCGCGCGCGAAACCAATCCGATGAACCGTCCAGCACCGCCCGGCTGATCTGGCTTGTTGCGCTCTTTGCGTGGCTCGGCCTCGTCGCGGCGTTCATCTCCTACAGCCCCGCCGATCCACCCGGAACCGGCATCGCAGGCGTCGACTCCGACGGAGTCCGGAACTGGATCGGGGTCGTCGGCGCGTTCATCAGCCATCATGGCTACCTCATGCTGGGGATTGGGGTGTGGGTCATTCTGGCGAGTGCGGGGGCCTACCTGGCTGTGCTCGCCTGGCGAGGCCCGGTTTCGCACCCCGTCATTCGGGGCATCGGCATCGTTCTCGGAGCGATCGCGATCAGCGCGGGTCATGCCCTGCTGCTCCCGGAACTGTCCATCACCGCCGAGGGCGGCGGGGGCATGCTGGGCATCATCGCGGCCCATCACCTTGAGCTGTACGCCGGAACGATCGGGGCCGCCGGGCTGCTCTGTCTGGTCTTCATCCTCGGCGCCTGGATCGCGGTGGACCGCCTTCTGGTCGTGGTTCCGCACGCCGCAGCAACCGTGCTGGGCACGGTGTACGCCAAGTCCGCCGACACGGCGCTGGACCTGAAGGAGAAGGCCTCGGCCCGGCGCGAGACGATGCGTGCCAACGACATCGACGACGACAAGCGGCTGCGCGCCGTCGAGAGTTTCCTTGGCGCTGCCAAGCGTCGCAAGCAGCGGGAAGCCGCGAAGGCCCGGATCGATGAGCGGGCCGGAGGCATTGGCGGCAGTTCGAACCTCGACGAGCAGATCGACGACACCGAGCACGCCGAGATCATCGAGGCGAAGCCCGCGAAGCGCAAGGGCAAAAAAGCGCCCGAGCCCGTCGAGGCCGAATACGACGAGGAGTACGAGGAAGAAGAATACGAGGAGACCGAAGAGGCCGACGACTACGAGGACGATGAGGAGTACGAAGACGACGAGACTCCCGGCGCGCCGCAGGTCTTCACCGAAGATCAGCTGCGCGACAAGATCGCCAAGTTGCCCGTTCGCTTCGCATCGACCTCCAAGAACAAGGCCACGCAGGAGGACCTCGACGCCCTGCGCGAGCAGCGCAAGAGCGAGGAGGAAGCCGATCGGAATTACAATTTCCCGACGCTCGAGCTCCTCGCCGACCCCGAAGAGAACTTCTCTGAGGAGCTCGAGAAGTGGGTGCGCGAGCAGGCCGAGGCGCTGGAGCGCGCCCTGCAGACCTACAAGATCGAGGGCGAGGTGGTCGGCATTGATTCCGGTCCGGTGATCACGCTGTACCGCGTGCGCCTGGCACCCGGCACCAAGGTCAGCCAGCTCAGCCCGATCGCTTCGGACATCGCCCGCATGCTCAAGGCGGTCAACATCCGCATCGTGCCCAACGAGGAGGGCCAGGACACGGTCGGCATCGAGGTCCCCAACCGCAAGAAGGAGAAGGTCCGCCTCAAGGAACTGATGACCAACTCCCAGTCGGCCGCGAAGATGAAGCTGCCGCTGTTCCTCGGCAAGGATGCCTCGGGGAACCCGCTGATCATCGACCTGGCCTCGCTTCCCCACATGCTCATCGCCGGCACGACCGGCTCGGGTAAGTCCGTGTGCATGAACGCGATCCTGATGGGCTTCCTGTACACCCAGAAGCCCAGCGACCTCAAACTGGTTCTCGTTGACCCCAAGATGGTCGAGCTTTCGCAGTTCAAGGACATCCCGCACCTGATGTGTCCGGTGGTCACCGAGATGTCCAAGGCCGCGGCGATCCTTGAGTGGGCGGTGACCAAGATGGACGAGCGGTACGAACTGCTCGCCGAGGCGGGCTGCCGCGACATCGCGAGTTACAACAACCTCGGCTGGGACGAGCTCAAGGAGCGGTTCAACCCGCAGACCGAGCTCGAAGAGGCCAAGATCCCGCGCAAGCTGCCCTACATGGTCTTCGTGATCGACGAACTCGC
>CBFGVX010000128.1:0-4934 GCA_965652425.1 uncultured bacterium
CCTTCAAAGGACCTCGAACCTACACCCGAAGGAGGCTTGCTACATAGAGTCATGGCTTGAGTTTCTCCGTAATGCTCGATCAATCGTGGCCTTGGGTGGCGTGGTCTCTCTCGACGCAGTCGGGCGCAGCCCACGAGGCCCGCAGCAAAATGCGCCAAAATTTCCTTGACCTCATCATGCCCCTCTGCCAGACTGCCTTACTCTCTTTGACAACCTGATTTGCGCTACCACCCCTTCCAGGTCACCCCCGCGGGCGATGTCAACGGCGATGGCACCGTCAACGGCGACGACCTCAACACCCTCTCGTTTACCCTGACCTATCAGGCCGACCTCGACCTGAACATGAACGGCATCACCGGGTTCGACCTCGGCGACGAGCCGATCATCAGCGCCAACCTCGGCCGCTCCTTCGCCCCGGGCGAACTCTCCGACCGCAGCAACATCGTCGGCTGGTGCGGCTACCTGTACGAAGAATCCGGTTCATTTGGAGGGGGCGGCATGTGGCTCGCCCGCCACCGCTGGCCCATCCCCGAACTCGGAACGCGGCGAAGCGCGGGCGGATCTGGCCTATGATTGTGGCCCATGACCACCACCCAGACCCCTTCCAAACCCGCCGCGTGGAGCGATGATGAGCTTGCCACCAATCCCCATGCCCACGCCGAGAAGGCGGGCAAGGTGCGGGGCATGTTCGCCGCGATTGCCGGGCACTACGACCTCAACAACCGGTTGCACTCCTTCGGTCGGGATCAGGCGTGGCGGAAGTTCGCGGTTCGCCGGGCGGATCTGAAGCCGACCGACCGGGTCCTCGATGTGGCCTGCGGCACGGGCGACCTGACTAAGGCGTTCGCGGATGCGCTGGCCAAACTGGGCCGGACGAAGGAGGGGGCCGAGGCCCCCGTCGTCGGACTGGATTTCACGCCGGAAATGCTGGATGTCGCCCGCGAGCGCAAGGCAACGCCCCTGACCGAGTACATCGAGGGCGACGCGATGGACCTGCCGTTCGCCGATGGGTCGTTCGATGTGGTCTCGATCGCGTTCGGCATCCGCAATGTGAGCCGGCCCGAGGTGGCTCTGGCTGAGTTCCGACGGGTGCTGCGTCCGGGCGGGCGGCTGATCGTCCTGGAGTTCGGCAAGCCCGGTTTCCCCCCGATCCGCTGGGGGAACGATTTCTACTGCAATGTGATCATGCCGCGCACGGCGACCCTGATCAGCGGGGACAAGAGCGGGGCGTACAAGTATCTGCCCCGGAGCGTCGAGACCTTCCTGACGAAGCAGCAGATGATCGAGCGGATGACGGCGGTGGGGTTCAACCCGGTCGAGGCGAAGGGCCTGACCTTCGGTGTGTGCGTGTGTTATCGGGGTCAAGCGTAAGCCCGGTGCGCGGATCCGGTGGACAAACTGCGGAGATCCGTTGAGAACCCACCCCCGGCGATGAAAATTTTTTCGCGCACAAAACCCCGCTCTCAGCGCAATGTCCGGAAACATCGAAGTCCCAGCGGTCGAGAACCGTGTTTGACCGGTTATCCGGTCGATATCCCCGCGCACTGTCTGGGTTGACACGCATCGCTCGATGATGGTGGTGCCAACATCGTGTGCCTGTCAGATCGGCAGGCAGATCCGTACCACACACGAGCCCGCGAGCGAGCGGGCACGAGCCGGAGCGTGCCGGCGGAATGGAGCTGGGAAGTGTCAGTCGAAAATTACTCACAGCGTTTGTTCGAAGCCCTGATCAACGGCGACCGTCCCTCGGCCCGCGCCATTGTGGACGAGTGCTACCGCGAGGGGATCACCGCCGAGAGCGTGGTCGCCGACCTCTTCTGGCCGACCTACGAGCAGATCGAGTCGCTGTTCCGCGAAGACAAGCTGACCACGCTCGCCCACCACATGGCCACCCGCCTGCTCCGCTCGCTGTGCGATCAGGCCGCGCAGAAGTTCAGCTTCAACAAGCCCGTGGGGCGCAGCGTCTTCGCGGTCTGCGGCCCGACCGACGCCGATGAGCTGGCGGGCCAGATGGCCGCGGACCTGCTCGAGGCCGAGGGCTTCACCGTGAACTACGCCGGCAGCGGCATCGCCAACGATGAGCTGCTGGAGATCGTCCAGAACACCCAGCCCGATGTGCTGCTGCTCTTCTCGAGCGCCCCGAGCGACCTGCCGGGTATCCGCGAGCTGATCGACACCATGCGGGAGATCGGCGCGTGCGAACGCGTGCAGATCGTGGTCGGTGGCGGCGTGTTCAACCGGGCCGAGGGCCTGGCCGAGGAGATCGGAGCCGACCTCTGGGCTGAGGACCCGACCGAGCTTTGCCAGATCATGATCGACTACCCCAACCACCGCGCCGAGGACGAGCAGCGGACGGTGGGTCGCAACCGCAAGCCGGTGCGCAAGGCCGCGTGACCTTACGGGTCCGCAGCGCACGGACGCGCTGGTGCTGGATCCGCCCCAGAAACACGCACGGACGCCCGCGAACGCGGGCGTTTGTCGTATCCGGAGCGGGCGGTGTATTCTGCGGGGTATGCGTGCACCGGAGGCGCGAGCCAGAATCCGCAGGGAGCAGAGTGGCCTGTTTGACGCGATGTCATCGGCATCGGGTGCGATCGCGCCGATGGAGCCGAAAGTCGCAGGTCGCGTCCGGGCGGCTGAGCCGACATCGCCGGTGACCACGAGTTTCGCGGTACTCGCGAGCTCATCGGGCGGCAACTGTTCGGTACTGGTACACGGCTCCGGGAAGAACCACCGGCTGACGCTGATCGACTGCGGCTTGTCGCCGCGCCGGACGCGCGTGCTGCTCGATGGGCTGGGGCTGGACTTCACGCGCATCGACGATGTCGTGCTGACCCATCTCGATCGCGATCACTGCTATCCGAGCTGGGCGAGCGCCCTGCCGCAACACGCCAAGTTTCGTATCCACGAGCGGCACCGCTCGCGGGCCAAGCGGATCGGGCTGCTGTACCGGCGGACCGAGGTGTTCCGCGACGGGGAGGAGTTCTCGATCGGGCGGAGCATCCGCGGGTGTGCGGAGCTGCTTTCGCACGATGAACTCGGGGTCGCGGCGTTCCGGTTCGATCTGCCGTGCGCGAGGCACGGCACGCGCTCGCTGGGCTTCGCGACCGACCTCGGTCGGCCCACGCCGGGGCTGATCGGGATGCTCATGGGCGTGGATGTGCTGGCGATCGAGTCGAACTACTGCCCGGACATGCAGCGGGCGTCGGATCGGCCGGAGTTTCTCAAGAGCCGCATCATGGACGGCGCGGGGCACCTGTCGAACCAGGAGTGCCTCGATGCGGTGCACGCGATCGCGCCGCGCGAGCGTGTGGTGTTGCTGCACCTGTCGAGGCAGTGCAACACGCCCGAGGTGGCATCCCGGGGTCACGACGGTGCGGCGTACGAGCTGATTGTGGCGTCGCACGATCGACCGACGGGGTTGTTCGGGGTGGCGTGGGGGGAATGAGGCCAGTTCAGGCGGCTTTGCCCCAGTTCTGATCCCAATCGGAGCCGTTATCCTCGTCCTCGTGCTCCTCACCGACATCGAAGCCCAGCCACTCGGCCTTGGGGGTCGCGCGGTTGTGGACGCGGACGACGCGGGCGAGCTGATTCGAGAAGGTATCTCGCAGAGTGCGCAGATCCTCCACGGTCGCCTCGGTGAACGGTTCGCTGGCTTCCCGGAACACGGCGATCACCGCGAGGCATTCGCCGTCTTGATCGCGGCAGGTGGTCGCCAGCAGCTCGTTGCCGGTCAGCCAGGATGCCTGATCGTCGAGGACCGCGCTGAGCTGGTCGTCCGTCCGGAGATGCGCGACCTTTGCTTCGCCGACGAACTTGTCCGGCAGCACATCCGCCAGGTGATCGAGGAGTGTGTCGGCGGTGTCGCGAGCGAGGTTGTAGTTCACATACGCGCCGAGACTGTAATCCCCGTCGCTGCCGGGCAGGAACACCGCGGCGTTGGTCGGTCCGGTCTTGGTGAGCATGTGCTCGAGGGTCTTGCGCAGCAGCACTTCGACATCCAGTTCGCAGCCGATCGCCGCGGCAAAAGGATCGATGGCGCGTGATCCGGGTTGTTCGACGGACTTCTGCGTGGCGTTGACCAGTTCGCCGCAGAGCACATCGATCTGGGTGTTGGCCTGCTCGCGTTGACGATTCAACCGCCGGCAGATCCTCTTGAGCCGTTCCAGGCGGCGCTGCTGCTGGCGCAGGCGTTCTGCGCGCTCGGACGCGGACACGAGGCGTTCGCGGAGTTCTTCGACATCGAAGGGCTTGGCCAGAAGATCGACCGCCCCGCAGCGCATCGCCAGAATACCGTGGTCGACGGTGGGGTTTCTGGCTGAGAGGAGGACGCAAACCGGCGCATCGGAGGCGGCGATCCGCTCGGCGATTTGTGCGGCTTCGTCCGGAAACTGATCGAGAGAGATGACGACCACATCGAATTCGTGGGCGGTCATGGCTTTGGTGAATTCATCGATGCTGCCGGTGCTGTGCACGCTCAGGGGGAGTCCCTGTGCAGCACGATCGAGGCGTTTGCGAGCGCGCGCGTCGGACTCGAGGCAGAGCACCTTCGATGAGCGCTTCGTGGCGCACGGCAGGGTGCCGTCGAGTCCACTCTGTGGATCCGCGGCGGGTTGGGATTGCCGCGAATCGGTGTGCTTGCCAGATGCCGGTCGGTCGGTGCTCACGCGTGCTCTCCCTCGGTCGTTCCTGAGGCGTGAGCAGCGTTTGCTACGCCGCCCTGCGGGAGCGTTCTCTCGACGCGTCCCACCGCCAATCGTCCAGTGCCACCGTGACGGTGGTCCCTTTGCCGGGGCTGCTCTCGATCCAGAGGTCGCCGCCGTGCAGATCAATCAGTCGTCGGGCTCTGGCGAGCCCGAGGCCGGGTTGTCGGCCCGCTTCCTTCTCGCTGAAGAAGGGGTCGCAGGCGTGGTGCGTTTCTATCTCGGACATGC
>CBFGVX010000129.1:0-4931 GCA_965652425.1 uncultured bacterium
GTAGTGACCACGCGTGATGTACCACGCGCGGAGCAACAGGTCTTCATCCCAATCTGAGCGAAGCGAAGGCCCCGCGTGAAGCACAGCACCGTTCGTCACACCAAAAAAATCGCAGAGTCCGAGCGAATGCACCATCACTACTCGCACAGCGAATGATTCGGGGCCTTCGCTGCGCTCAGACCCCGGCACCCGGTCGTTCACTCCCCAGCAGGCGGCCAGTTGCTCCCGATCGACCCCGACTCAAAGTAGGTCTCCAGCACCTCGTCCGGCATCGGCTTCTCATCGGGCGTCAGTTTGTGGTCGTACACCCGTACGATGTCGCCGTCCTGCACGATGATCGCCGTCGCGCCGCTCTCCCACGCGAACTCGTCGATACCGAAGTTCGCCTGCGCGTCCTGCTTGGTGTAGGTCCTGACCTGCATCAGCGAGCCCGCATCGTCGGCGTACTGCTGCTGCAGCATGTCCACGATCGGCTTCACCGCCATGCACTCCGAGCAGTCCGGGTCGTACACGAAGATGTACCACATCTTCCCCGGGTTCTCTTTCGTGTCCGCGATCACATCGGCGAACTCGTCCTGACGCAAGAGGATCGCCGGCGCAGCGCCGACCCGAAGTCCCGGAGCGAGTTCCTCGTCATCGACGCGTTCTTCACCGGCCCTGTCCTGCGCCGCTTGAACGGCCTTCTGGTAGTTCGCATACTCCAGCGATCCCAGCCCCGCGCCCGCTGCCGCCAGCACCAGCGAAAGACCCGCGAACCCCTGGATCGCCTTCCCGCTCATGCCCCGCCACTTGAGCAGCACCAGCGCGGTCACCACGAACAGCACATCGAACCCGACCGACACGCCCCGGTAGGTCATCCACTCGAGCACGGTCCCGTCGAGCGCGGTGCCGAAGCAGCCGCATGACACGCCCCGAGCCGCGTAATACCCCGCGTAGCCCGTGAACAGCGCGAACATCGCCATCACGCCCAGCCACGCCAGGCGCAGCCGATGCCCAGCCAGCAACGCGAGGATCACCAGCACCTCGAAGAACCCGATGTACCGCTCGTACGCGAACCGGCTCTCGCCGATCGGGATGAACTTCATCTTGTTCGGATCCACGATCTTCGAATACGCCGCGATCCCCAGCACCGCGCAGACCACAAGCGCCGCGATCAGCGCGCCGAAGTTCCAGCCCGCCGGGGCACGATCGGTGTTCTTCTTGGCCACAGTCGCTTACCTCCCCATGCTCGCGATCGCCTCGTCCCCGCCGTCACCGGTGATCAGAACGGGGCCCTCGCTTTCGATCGCCTCGATGTAGTTGCCGTCCTCGTCGGCCGTCAACGCCGCCGCCCACACGCGGTTCAGCTTCGTCGGATTCTCGCGGGTCCCGCTCGCCATGTACAGCGGCGCGTACACCGTCGCACCGGCACGGTCGATCGTGCTCGTCACCGTGAAGGTCACCAGCTGCGCCTTCGGCCACTGATCCTGCGCCGGATCCGGCTCCACGCTCACGATGTCCACCTCGATCCCCTCAATCGGCATCCAGCCCACCAAGGGAGAATCGTGATCGTCGCGGAACACCGTCGTGGTGAAGGTCGTCGCCTCGCCCTTCTTCAGCAGCCCCAGGTTCATGAACTTGTGCGAGATGTTCAGCTCCTGAATCATCCGGACGAACGGCATCTCGCGCGTCGACAGATCGCCCGATTTCACGCGGATCGCCGCCAGAGGCGACTCCTTCGAATCCGTCACCACCAGCAGCGCATGGCTCATCGCTTCCCGAGAGCCGAAGTCCTTCTGCACCTGCGCCACCAGAACCCGGTCGCCCTCGCTCGGAGTCTGGGATACCGTCTGAGGCGTCTCGCCCTGAACACTCAGCAATCGCACCGGCCGGCCGGTCGAAGAGCGGATCTGCGTGCTCACCACCGTCCCGCTCGGAGTCACCGGCGCCTGCGGCGCCTGCACCGCGTACTGGTACTGCCCCTGCACGCCGATCTCGATCGGCCGATCAAAGCCCTGGAAAAAAATCAACGCTGTCTTGCGCATCCGCCCCATGTCGCCGCGAAGGTCCACCGTCATGTCCACAGACACCGCGCCACGAGGCGGGATCGTCCGGTTCGAAGCGATCAACCGCGTGCAGTTGCACGCCACGCGAAAATCCCGGATCTGCACTTCCTCGGTCGAGTGGTTCACCAGCACGAACTGCTGACGCACGATCTCCCGCGGATCGATCACCCCGACATTCTTGATCTTCTCGTCCGGCAGCACCGGCGGCACGCTGAGCTCACGGGCCGGCGCGGTCTGCGCAGCTTCCGCCAGAGACGCAGGCCCGGATGGCCACACCGCGATCCCCGCCGCTCCCACCAGCGCCGCCGCTGCCAGTCGTCCGCTCACACTCATCGCTCGTCGCATGCTCTTCTACTCCTTCGGTCTGCTGCTGTGATCTCGGCCCAGCGAGTATAAGCCCCGGTCGGCACCCGGATTATTCCTTTGAAGACACCAGAGGGGACATCGGCCCCAGCCCTCACATCCCGAAGCCCTATGCCCCCCTCGGTGTACACCCCGCCCGGATCATCGTTGCGAACGCGATCTCACCGATCCACCGGTCCGTTCTCGGACGCAGTCCGCCGGATCGAGTACCCTCGCATCACCCCCCTCCGCCTTCCGAACCCGCCCTCCGCCTCATCCGTACACAACCGCCATGCCCAGCCCCATCTCCAAGCCCAGCGCGATCGATCAGCCCGCATCCGCCGCTCCCCAACCCGCGCTGCACACCATCGACGGCGTCCCCGCCGATCGCATGCCACGCCACATCGCCGTCATCATGGACGGCAACGGCCGCTGGGCCGGAGCCCGTTCCCTCCCCCGCTTCCACGGCCACCGCGAGGGCGCGAAGGCCGTACGCCGCCTCATGACCGAGGCCGCCAAGCTCGGCATCGAATACCTCACGCTCTACTCCTTCTCCATCGAGAACTGGAACCGCCCGCGCGAGGAAGTCGACCAGCTCATGGCCCTCTATGTCGAGTACATGGCCGCCGAGCGCCAGACGCTCGCCGAAAACAACATCCGCCTCATGCAGATCGGCCGGCGCGACAACCTACCCCCCGAAACCATCGTCGAACTCGAGAAGACCATCGAGGCCACGCGCTCCTGCACCGGCCCCACCCTCGTCCTCGCCGTCAACTACTCCTCCCGCGCCGAGATCACCGACGGCGTCCGCGACATCGCCCGGCGCGTCGCCTCAGGCGAACTCTCCCCCGACGACATCACCGAATCCACCGTCTCCGAATCCCTCTACACCGCCGGCATCCCCGACCCCGACCTGCTCATCCGCACCAGCGGCGAATGGCGCCTCTCCAACTACCTGCTCTGGCAGATCAGCTACGCCGAGCTCTACATCACCGACACCCTCTGGCCCGACTTCGCCGAACACGACCTGCACGAAGCCATCCGCTCCTACGCCGCCAGAGACCGCCGCTTCGGACGCGTCGCCCCCGCTCCTTCCACCGCCCCCATCTGATCGACGCCGCCGATCCCGGGTACGCTGGTGCGCCATGTTCAGGCGACCGCCGCAGCAATCCACGCCGCCCCCGGCCCTCACCGATCAGGCCCGCGCCACATTCAACGCGGCACTCGGCGTGCTCGACATGCCCGTCCAGCGCTGGAAGGGCAACACCGCCACCATCCAGCGCGATGAGGGCAAGCTCGATCTCGACGCCTCCCTGCTCGTCGCGCAGCTCCCCGCCGGCACCCCCCTCGACGACCCACGCCAGCTCGCCGTGCTCATCGCGCCCATGCTCGGCGTCCCCCTGCCCCAGGACCTGCTCGCCGATCTCGACGAGGCCGGGCGCTGGCTCCGCCCGCGCCTGATCCGCCCGACCGAACTCTCCGGCCCCCGGCGCAACATGTGCCGACGCGACGCCTTCGCCGGACTCCTCCGCGCCATCTCCATCGGCACCGGCCCCACCGCATCGCTCCTGCGCACCGAAGAACTCGACCGCTGGAACATCGAGTTCGACCGCGCCTTCGACCTCGCCTGCTCGAACCTCCGAAGCTCCATCCTCCCCGACGACATCCACGAGGTCGACCAGTCCTACGGCACACTGGCCATCATCCACGACACCGAGCCCGCCGCCGCCGCGTGCTTCATCTTCGACACCCTCCTCCCCCACTGGCAGCCCGAGTCCGGCGCCGTCTTCGCCATCCCCACCGAAGACACCTGCCTCGTCCTCCCCGTCATGCACGGCATGGGCGCCGAAGCCCTCGCCGACTTCGTCCAGATGAGCTTCAACCTCTTCGGACGCACCGAAGACCCGCTCTGCGACCAACTCATCTGGGCCGCCGGCACGGAAACCAACGGCCGCCTCGACCCCACCCCCCGCTTCCGCCACCTCGCCATCACCAAGGTCGAGGAGAAAGGCGGCAAGCGCGTCCACCTCGAAGCCGAAGGCGCCATGGGCGACCTCCTCCGAGTCCTCGGCGCCATCGACTGATCCCCCACCTTCTCCCCTCGCGGCAAAAGGTGGTCCTGTGCGATCCAGCACAGGACCGGATGAGGGGGCCAGCCCCCAACTTGGGTGCCGGGGTCTAGCCCGACAAAGTCGGGCGTAGGCCCCGCGAGGCGCTGCAAAACTCGCAAACCCCCCCAAAACCGGGTTCAGAAGTCCACACCGGCGCGCGCCGAACGGGCCGCAAAATTCCGCGCCCACTCAACTTTTTCAAATTTTTTTCTCCCCATGTTTTCAGCGGATCTGACCACTACCTCTTCGGATCTACCACATCTGCGCGCGCCGACTGGGCCCGCCGCTGGGTAAGGGCGAGGGCGTGCATGTTTCGCATCGCCCCATCGAGAACCCTCGCCGGAGCGCGCCATGCATACCACCATTCCTCAATCTTCCCCCACCCTCGCCGACCTCAAGCAGACCATGATCCGCATCCAGATCGCCGCCCTCG
>CBFGVX010000130.1:0-4917 GCA_965652425.1 uncultured bacterium
CGCCCCCTCATCCGGCCGCTGCGCGACCACCTTCTCTCGCGAGGGGAGAAGGGGGGTCAGCCGCGGCGTTGTTTGCGCTTTCGTTTGCGGGATTGGCGTGGGTGTTTGGGTTTGCGGGTTTTGCAGCGGGTTCGTTTGGGTGTGTAGGTTGAGGGGTTGGACGGTTTTGCAGCGACGGCGTGGCCTGCGCTTCGCTTGACCACGGCACCCTTGGGTGGGTCGTGTGGCATGCTCAAACTTGTTTGAGCATGGTCTTCGGGGGGCTGGGGAGACATGCTCAAGCGTTGCTTGAGCATGCCACACACGGAAGTCTCGGAAGGTTCGGGCCGCCCCCTCATCCGGTCGCTTGCGCGACCACCTTCTCCAAACTGGTTGTCAGTTGCGGGAGAAGGAGCCGGAGCATCGGGGTTGTCGTACTGGTTGGGATAGATCCTGTGCAGATAGCGGAGGTTGGCGAGGTCGAAGATGGCTTTCTTCTCGGCCTGTCGCTTTTCTTCGGCGATGCGGTGTTCCTGCAGTTCGGCTTCGCGGAGTTCGCGGAACATGGTGCGGCAGTGGAGGAGTGTTTGCGTCGCTGACATGCGCTGGCGGTTGAGCTGTTGCGCCTGGGCGCGGTCTTTCTTGTCGTCGCCGGTGGGTTCGAGGTTCTGCATGCAGCGCTCGAGTGTTTCCAGCGCGGCGATCTGGATGCGGATCATGACCTGCTTGAGATCGGCGAGGGTGGGAGAGGACTGCGAGATGGTGGTGTGCATGGCGCGCTCCGGCGGGGGTGAAGGAGGGGGCGATGCGAAACATGCACGCCCTACGCCCTTACCCAGCGGCGGGCCCAGTCGGCGCGCGCAGGGGTGGTACATACGGAGAGGTAGTGGTCAGATCCGCTGAAAACATGGGGAGAAAAAAATTTGAAAAAGTTGGGTGGGCGGGGATTTTTGCGGCCCGATCGGCGCGCGCAAATGCGGACTTCTGAACCCGGTTTTGGGGGGGTTTGCAGCGCCTCGCGGGGCCTACGCCCGGCTTCGCCGGGCTAGACCCCGGCACCCAAAGCGGGGCCCGGTATCCATTGTGCGCTCGGCATAGTCGCCTCAAGGGGCGACCATGGCACCCGGAGGGGCGACCATGGCACACCTTGTGCGCATGAAAAACGCACCCGGTGCGGGTGCGTTCATGACATCAACAATTGGTCCGCGCTCGCTTACGCGGTTGCCTTGGCCTTCAGGCGGGCGTTGAGGCGGCTCTTGCGCCGGGCGGCCTGGTTCTTGTGGATGACGCCCTTGCTGGCGGTCTTGTCGAGTATCTTGCAGGCCTCGAGGTAGGCCTCGCGTGCTTCTTCCACGGAGGAGTGCACGATCTTGTCGTCGAACTTCTTGAGCGCTTCGCGCATGGTGCGCAGGCGCCAGCGGTTGCGGGCGCGGTGCTTGAGGTTCTGACGGACGCGCTTCTTCGCGGAGAGGGAGTGGGCCATAGGTCGAACGGTTCCTCAGAGATGCGTGGCGGCGTCGCGCTCAGCGAGGCCGATGGCACCGGTCGGGCGGGTGGCCCTCGGGGTGCGGGGAAAGGTACGAGTGATGCGAACGATCGGGGGTGCGGTCCCACCAGAGGCCGCGATCCCGGTCCCGACGAGTCGGGCCGGGCATTATCGGGGATTTCTGAGATTCTGCAAGTTGTGGTCGGAAGGACTTGAGGGATCGGTCGGTTTTTGGGTATAGTCGTCGGTCCAACGCGTGCGCGCGTAGCTCAATTGGATAGAGCACCTGACTACGGATCAGGAGGTTAGGGGTTCGACTCCCTTCGCGCGTACTTGGAAAAGCCCGGCCTTGAGCCGGGTTTTTTCGTGGGCTGTGTGGAAGTCCGATAATTGGATGATCGATAGGAACTCGTTCTATCGATCAGAAACGGGTTATGTGCGGGTCCAGGCGACAGGATCGCCCTCAAAATGTTAAGATTGCGCAAAGATGAACTCTGTCTTTGCCTATCTTGACGCGGGTTATCCCGCAAGTGTTCTGGCCGGGCTGGCGGTGGTCTCGACGGAACAGTTCGAGTTGATCTATCGGCTTGGCCTCGCGGCGGTGCTGGGTGCGCTGATCGGGGCGGAGCGGTCGCGGGCGGAGAAGCCGGCGGACACGCGGACGATGATGTTGATATCGGTGGGAGCCGCGGCGTTTGCGTTGGTGGGCGAGCGGGTAATCGCGGGTTCTGAGGGGGGTGCTGCGGTCGGGATCGTGTCGGACCCGACGCGCGTGCTGGCGTACATCATCTCGGGGGTCGGTTTTCTGGGCGCGGGGGCGATCCTGCACTCGAAGCGGACGGTGAAGGGGCTGACGACGGCCTCGTCGATCTGGTGCACGGCGGCGGTGGGCGCGGCGTGCGGGCTGGGGGAGATTCTGATCGCGGGGGTGGTGAGCGGGATCGTGCTGGTGACCTTGTGGGGGCCGTGGGTGTACTACGGGGTGACGGGGAAGCTGCCGCCGAATGGGAATGGTTCGGGCGGCGGGTGATTGGGGTTGCTGAGATCGCTCGTGGGCTCGCGATTCTCAAAATAATGCTTTTCATTTGATGTGCGGGCGTTATCTTCGTACGGATCGGGCGGGGCGAACTGGAGGTCTGCATGAGAATCGCTCTGTTTGTTGGTCTGTGTTTGCTCTTTGGAATTCTGAGCGGCGTGCAGCCCGTAACCAATCAGCAAGGGAGCGGGCAACCAGCGACTCCTGTGACCAGATTATCGGCGGTGTATCTCTCGGATGTGATTGGTAAAGATGTCGAGGTTCAGGAACACCCTGTTGATCGCTTCGCGAGAGCGGCGGATCGTGCGGATCCTGGAGTTCCTTTGATCACCCGCGATGCAATCTCAGAGGTGATCACCGATCGTGCGATGAACATAACGCGGTCCGGTCGCGGTTCAGGCCGGGCTCGGGGACCCAGCATCGTGGTCCGGACGACGGACTACAGCATCCAGAATGGCACGAACACGACCGCGTTTCTTCGGTTTGAGACGACGGATGAATTTTTCAGCGCTTTTCTCACAGGTCGGCGCGAGGAAGGATCCGCTGCACCGACCATTCGTAGGCGTGCCAGTGTCGCTGTTCATGCTTATGTGAAGAAGGAAAAAGTGTATTCGGACATCTGTGGCTGGCGAGATTTCAAACTGGGCAGAAACCGATCGAGCATGGCCACTGTTTTTACGGGAGGTGACTTTGCTGCATACAGAACCGGCCGGGACCCGCTGAAGGTCGCGTTTCCGATTCGAGCCATCGGTGATGCGGGTCTTGAAGCGATGATGAAGAGTGATCGCCTCGAATTGATCTTTTACGATCCGGACGATTCTGGCTTCAAATATGAAGTGAGCTTTCAGAATTACCACGATGCTTTAAACACGGCGATTGCGTGGTCGCTCGTGGACTATTCGGGAGAGGCATTTAAAATTGAAACTGACTTTACAGTCGATCCGATTGTGAAGCCGTAGAGCCGGGCTGATCCCGGCTATTGTGTAGCCATGATCGAGCCGGTGTCATTCTGGGAGATGCTGCTTCGGATCGCTGTGGCGATGGTGATGGGGCTGTGCATCGGCTGGAACCGAGAGATGCACAACAAGGCGGCGGGTCTTCGGACGATGACGCTGGTGTCGATGGGCGCGGCGGGGATGGTGGTGGCTGCGGTGGAGGTCGCCGCGGCGACGGACAACGCGCACGACCCGCTGCGCGCGGTGGCGGGCATCATCGGCGGGATCGGCTTCCTCGGCGCGGGTTCGATCATCCAGTCTGGGGGCAAGGTGCACGGGCTGACGACGGCGGCGTCGATCTGGGCGGCGGCGGGGTTGGGTATCGCGTGCGGTCTGGGGCTGTACGACCTCGCGGGGGTGATGTTCGCGATGATGGTGGTGGTGCTGGTGGTTCTGAGTGCGCTGAAGGGGGATGTGCTGCCGGAGAAGGACAGCAACGATATGAAGGGTGAGGATTGAGGGACCTCAGAGCTTGAGGTCTTCGGCGTCCAGGGGGTCTCTAAGGTTGTGATGGTGACCAGGCGGGTCCAGGGGTGCATCTCGGGGACGAAGCAGAAATCGACCAATGGGTCAAGCGACCGGGTAGGCAACGGTCGTCGCTTGCCTCAAATGTCCGATCAAAATGATTCGTGCGACGCTGAACCTTTGCGCGTGGTCGTGCTCTTAACGAAAGAGATTCTGTGACTGCCGCGATGCGGAATCGCACTGTCTTCTATAGATGGGAAGGTTCAGATGTCATTGAAACCGCGTCGATGTCTCCTGTACCGGAGCACCCGACTCTTGCTGCTCGGCGTCTTGGCATTCCTTCCGGCGTGTGCAAAGCGGCCCTACAGCGATGTCGATTGGAGCCGCCCCGAACGGTCGTTCCCGTTCGAATCAGACGGGTCGGCGTCAGGTGATACCAAACGCGGCGTTTCGTGGCGGATCGATTCCATCGATACGAACGGCGAGGATTGGTGGTTGGTCGTGACGCGGACACGACACTTCGATCGGTCGAGTCTGTCGCTGACATTTGTCATGGACGGGATGAACTTACACCTGTACAGCGATGAATTTGCAGGTTCGGCCATCGAGTCAGATGACGGGGAATTGCGCGTGCAGTTGGTGGTGGATACCAGTGTGATCGCAGGTCCGAACATCATGCCATGGCCGAGTTACGAGCGAGACGGTACCATTCATTTCTGCGCTCCTTTGCGGGATCCAGCCCGCGTCTCAGAGGCGTTTGAGTACGCAGAGCGGCTCCGGTCCCCGCTGTTCATCCGCTTGAACGAGGAGGCAGCGAGGGGGCTCGGGGACTCGTATCGCTACCGACCCGAGATGGAGTGATGGGTCGGTCAGGCGCACGGCACGCTCCAACGTCGACCACCGTGGGCTTCGCTGCGCGAAGATTGGGATGAAGACCTGTTGCTCCGCGCGTGGTA
>CBFGVX010000131.1:0-4592 GCA_965652425.1 uncultured bacterium
CATGCCACACGACCCACCCAAGGGTGCCGTGGTCAAGCGAAGCGCAGGCCACGCCATCGCTGCAAAACCATCCAACCCCACAACCCACACACCCAAGCGAACCCGCTCCAAATCCCGCAAACCCAAACACCCGCGCCAATCCCGCAAACGAAATCGCAAACAACGCCGCGGCTGACCCCCTTCTCCCCTCGCGAGAGAAGGTGGTCGCGCAGCGGCCGGATGAGGGGGCGGTCCGACCCTCCCGACCATTACGGTTGCCGCAGGCATGAGAGCCCAATCGCGCAAGCGATGGGTCACAAGCACCCGGCAACACAATGCCAACCAAGCCACCTCCCCCATCTTCCCATCCCCAAACCCACCCGAACCGAACCCACGCTCACCTCTCCCGCGATGGAAATGAAGGCCCGGCTCGGTCTGGTATTGTGCGATCCGCATAGCCGCCTCAAGGTGCGGCCATGCCACCACCTGACATGCCTTCTTCCTCCGCCGCCGCGAGTTCTTTATGCCCCGAATCGCCTACCTCATGTCGCGCGACATGCTCCCCGGCCAGCCGTACACGCGCCCGGACTTCGGCCTGCACGCCATCCAGTTCACCCCCCTGCACGCCGCCTGCGCAAGCCGCGGCATCGACCTGATCGAAACCGTCTGGGACGATCCGGGCATCGAGTCGCGCGGGTTCGACGGGTTCGTGGTCGGCACAGTCTGGGACTATGTGAAGCGGCCGGAGGAGTTCGTCGAGGCGATCCGCCGCATCGAGCGGGCCGCGCCGGTGTGGAACCCGGTGGACACGGTCGTCTGGAACATGCAGAAGCGGTACCTGATCGACCTCGAGCGAGCCGGGGCCAGTGTCCTTCCGACGCTGTGGCGCGAGCGTGCGGATGAGTCGACGATCCGCAGCGCGTTCGATGAACTCGGCTGCGAGCGGATCGTGGTGAAGCCGGAGGTCGGCGCGGGGGCGTGGCATCAGGTGCTGCTGTCGCGCGGCGATGCGATGCCCGAGGCGGAGAAGTTGCCGCCGGGGCGGGCGATGATCCAGCCGTTTGTGGAGTCGATCCTGACGGAGGGCGAGTACTCGCTGCTGTACTTCGGGCGGGCGTTCTCGCACGCCGTGCAGAAGCTGCCCAAGTCCGGCGAGTACCGGATCCAGGCGGTGTACGGCGGCACGGACCGGGGGCATTCGCCGAGCGATGAGGAACTCGACGCGGCACAGCGCGTGATCGACGCGGTGCCGGGCGAACTGCTCTACGCGCGGGTGGACATGGTGCGGGCGGTGGACGGCGGGCTGATGCTCATGGAACTGGAACTGATCGAGCCGTACCTGTACCCGGTGAAGGGCGATGATTTTGCGGGTCGGTTTGCGGCGGCGCTGGAGGGCTTGGTCAAACGCACAGGAGGAGTTTTGCGATGAAGAGTACGCGAATTGGATCGGCGGCCGTGCTCGCGTGCATGGTTTCGGTGATCACCGGCTGCGCCACAACTCAAAACGGGCCTCAGGCCCCAGCATCAGAGGAGGAACGGATGGAACTGGGAGCGTTTTCGGTGAGTCTGGCCGTGAAGGACCTCGCGGCATCGCGGGCGTTCTACGAGAAGCTCGGCTTCGAAGCGACCGGCGGCGATCCGGCGCAGAACTGGCTGATCCTGCGCAACGGCACGACGACGATCGGGCTGTTCCAGGGGATGTTCGAGAAGAACATCCTGACCTTCAACCCCGGCTGGAACCAGCGGGCCGAGGCGATCGACTCGTTCACGGATGTGCGAGATCTGGAGCGCATGCTGCGCGAGCGCGGCATCGAGCCGGTGCAGTCCGCCGCGGCTGGCGACGGCCCGGCCCATGTCGTGCTGGAGGACCCGGACGGGAACCCGGTGCTGATCGATCAGCATGTGAATGCGCCGAAGTAGCGGATCAGCGCTTCGAGAATAGGCCGAAAGGCAGTTGGCGGATCAGCGATTTCCGATACTCGTCGAGCACGATCGGCAGGTTCGCCTTCCGAATGACCTTTTCGAGTTCTTCCGAGCCCTTCGTCTGGGCGAAGGCACGCTCGGCTTCGGTGATCGGCTGCATCCAGAGAAAGTCGACGCCGTCGCCATCGATCTCGAGTTCCGAGAGTTCGGGGTTCTCGAAGTACGGCGGGAGGAAGAAGTACGCGCAGAGATCCGACTTCTGCCGGTTGATCGGTCCGCCGATCGGGACGGTGTGCCACCAGTGAAGGACCGTGTTCTCGTCGAAGGGAAACTCGGCGAGGATCTTCATGTCGTTGAACATCCAGCGCTTCGGCTCACGGACATACATGATGATCTCGGCCCGCGGCGAGCGGTGGGTGTCAGGCTCGGGGAGAATCTGCCGTTCGTCGCTCATGCCGCCGGTGATCAGTGTCCAGTACGGCCGGTCCTTGGTCGGCGGGAACTGGTAGATGTCGATGTGGACCTGCTTGATGTCGGTGGAGTGGAAGACGCTGTCGTGCATCGGCCCGAAGAATCGTTCGTAATGCTCTTCGCGCTGCTCTCTGAATCTTGCCGTTCGCTCTTCGTGGCTCATGGTGGGTCGCAGCGTACAGACCGGCTGCTGGCGGCACAACTGACTTGTGATCACACCCACAGATTCATCGCCACGATCAGCAGAACAAACGCGCTGATGTGGGTCGCCCAAATCGCCGCGGCGAGGAGGGCCTGCTTCTTCGAGGACTTTGCGAGCACGCGCTGGCGGTGGCGGTACAGAAGCCAGACCGAGCCGGCGCTGGTGAGGCCGAAGACCTCGGCCCCGAGGATCGGCCACGGCACGCCGAGTCCGGCGGGGAAGGTGTGCCAGATGCTGATGGTGATCGGGACCGCGAGGAACATCGCCGCGACCCCGGAAAAGCAGCCCGGGACCATCATGACGATGAGCAGCCCGAACCGGGCCCGCGGCGAGCCGACCTTCAGCACCAGCGGCTCGGCGCACTCGGGGCAGACGGCCGAGCGGATATCCCGCAGGTCGTACTCGCAGCGCGGGCAGGGCGCGGAACGCCCGGCGAGGAAGGCGATGAGCTCCTCATCGGGGGAGGTCGAGGCAGCGGGTTGGTGGTCGTCGGCCATGTGGGGTGGATTATGGACGACCGGGAGGGGGATCGGGTTCGGTGAGGCCGGTTCGGAGAAGGGCCGAATCCGCATCTACCGTTGTCACGAGGGCACTCCGTCGTTTACGGCGACACAAATGGCCTCGTTGCTTAACGCGAAAAGCCTGTCCGAAAGCGTGCTGTACTCTTCCTGCAACTGTTCGTCGCGATGAAAGCCGAGGTCGTTCCAACTGCCCATCGCGCCGAACACGAATGGCAGCTCCGCCGCGGCGAACAGTCGCCGGGCCTCAAGCGACAGCAGGCCGTCGGGGATCACGGGGCGGTAGTAACACCCGGCGAGCGGATCGTCTGCGTCGAGTCGATCAAGCGCTTCCCGGAAGGTCTTGGCGAAGTCATTGATGTCCTGCTTCTCGGCGAAAGCGTGGATGGCAACGAGTGCGCCTCGGAGGTCCGACGAAACCAACGCGACGGATCGGTGTTTCGGCGGTGGTTCGGCCTGAGAAGATGCGAAGAAGAACCCCGTCTTCCAGATCTTCTGTTCCGGGTCGTCCTTGTCTTCGACCTTCGTCATGGAGTGCCAGATCTCGGATGCGTTCCATTTTTGAAGGACGAGCAGGAACTTGCCGCCGCCGCCAACGAATCCGGCGGTCATCCGATCCTCGCGTGTGCCCTTCGGCGAAGGTTTGTACGCGAGGGAAGCTTGGGTTGTACCGCGACGGATCTGGTCATCGATCCATTCATCCGGATCGGTTGAGACGAGTTCCAGTTCAAACTTCCGAGAGAGCAGTTTTTGTTTCGCGTCCCAGAACTCAACACTGTGGTGGAAATTGAAAACCACCTCGTTTTGGGCGATCGGTGGGCAACTGACACCTCGAACCTTCGCGTTGAGGTGGCAGGCCATAGCGACGGTGTCGGCGATGAGGTCGTTCATTGCGATTCTGAGTCAACACTAGACTCGCTTTAGAATCATGCTTCAGACGATTACGCAGTCGGCCGATTTCGACGATCGGCAAAAATAGATGGATTCAAGTCCGTGCGTTTCGGACTGCGGCATCAAAGACTTTTTCGGACAACACGAACGTCTCGCGCATGCAATCAGCCGTAGTCGATGTTGTGATCATTTCGCGATAAATTAGTGACTCTATTGCTGACCTGGAGAGGTCTGTTGCATTCACTTGACTCCATGTCATGACACATCCGCCAGACTCAACGAACGCGTTCACGACCTCTTGCTCCTCTTCACAGAGATTCTCGTACAAAAGGTCTGCCAACCTCTGCTGCTGCTTGAGCCGAGACTGGACTCCACCTTTCTCGCAAATCACGGAGGCCAAGATTCGAATTACAGGAAAAACGATCAGCACTGTGAGGCCGGCGATAGCCCAGTCGCGTGATATGAGATAGGCCGCTAGGCCTGCCAAACCGGAGACGGATGTCGCGATGCCGCGACTCAGGTCAGACTCCGAATAAATGCGATCCGCCCATTTGTCAATCAAGTGCATGCAACTCACCCACAGTGTGCCACGGGTCGTATTAGGCGTC
>CBFGVX010000132.1:0-4387 GCA_965652425.1 uncultured bacterium
TCGATGGCACGCCGATGGTGAACACCGGCGCGGCGAGCCCGGGCAGGACATCGCCTTCGCGGACGAGTTCTTCGAGGATGAACGGTGATGCCCACGCGGCGGCAGAAACCGTCAGCACGGCGAGCGGTGCGAATATTCTCTTCACGGAGGCATCCTTCCAAGCGGTCAATCCCACGCTGGCATATCCATCTAAGTCCAGTATGGACAGAAAGATGCGCCAGTCAAGCCCGCTCGGACCTTATCGGCCTCGTTCCCCTCACTCCAACTCCAAAACCCGCACATCCCGAAACTCAATCACATTCCCCTGGTGATGCCCCTGCACCGCCAGATGCCCCTCCTCGAACCGATCGAGCTCCGCATCCACCATCGGCACCCCGTTGATCCAGGTCCGGATCCGGTTGCCCTCCGCACGCACGCGATAATCGAACCACGCGTTGTCCCGCGTGATCGGCGCCTTCACTGCCGCGGGCCACGCCATGTCGTAGATGCAGCCCGTGAAGTTCTTCGGGTCGTGCTGGTCAATCTGCGCCTCGTACCCGTTCGGCCACGGCACATTCGGGTTCGGATTCGGTGTCACGCGGAAGTACATCCCCGAGTTGCCGCGCTCGTTCACGCGCACCAGAGCGCGCATCTCGAAGTCCCGGTAGGTCCCATCGGTGAACAGGTGTCCCGGCCCGTCGCGCCCGATCAGCGTGCCGCCCTCGACGGTCCAGGTCCCCGCATCCTCCGCGAACCAGCCCTCGGGCGTGCCGTCCGCCTTGTTCCCATCAATCAGATGCACCATCCCCGCCGGCTCCGGGTCCGCCGAAAGATCCCGGATCCGGATGTTCCGGAACCGGAACGCGTGCCCGTGGTCCTGCAGCGCGATGTACCCCGTCGTCGCCCGCGCGTTCAAGGGCAGCGGGTTCTCCTCACTCCGATAGAACCCGCGACCGTCCAGCTTCGTCCCATCATGAATCCGCTCGCCGTTCAGCCACACATCCAGCGTGTCGCCGACCAGCCGGATCCGGTAACTGTTCCAGTTCCCGGCTTCCTTCACCGCCATGCTCGCCGGCGCGACCGCCTCATACACCGCCCCGCAGTTGCGCAGCCCCGGCTCCTCGCCGTGCGTATCGAGGATCTGCACCTCGAACCCGGTGAACGCCGGATCCCCGCCCGACGATCCGCGCAGCCCGACGCCGCTGTTCCCACCCTCGGGCATCCAGAAATCCAGCTCCAGCTCGAAGTCGCGGTACATCCGCTCCGTCCGCAGCCAGCCGCCCTGCCCGGGCTTCACCGTGACGATCTCGCCGTCCTCGACCGCCCACGCGCCTTGATCGCCGCTGGCCACCCAGCCCGACAGATCCTCACCGTTGAACAGATCGTCCATCGGCTCCTGCGCGCACGCCGCCGACCCGAACCCGAACACACCAAGCAGCACCGCGCACAGCAACAGTCTCATGGGATCCTCCTTCAGAATCCCAAGAGCATACCGCCGCCACCCCCGCCCTGGGCTATCCCATTGCTCGTCAACGGCTCCGCAGCGCCTCGATCAGCTCATCCTTGTCCATCTTCGACCGGCCCTCAATGCCGATCTCCGATGCACGGTCGCGCAGCTCTTCCACCGTCCACTCCTCGTAGGGCGGATGCTTCCCGCCCCGCTTGCCCGCCTTCTCGCGGTCCGTGTTCGCGATCCGCGCGGCCTTCTCTTTCGACATGCCTTCATCGCGCAGCGCTTCGTACTGCTCCTTGTCCTTCACACTCGGTCCGGGATCCTTGCCTGGCATCGCGCTTCCTTTCGTTTGAGTAGGTCAGCGGTCCTTCTCCAGATGCAGCGCCGGAGGATCGCTCGCCGGGAACGATTCGTCGATCGCCTCGTCGATCTCGTTCTCCGTCGCGTCACGCATCTCGACCTGAACACGGGGCGATTCGGCGGCCATTCGCTTTGTGCTCGGAGCGATCATCCTCCTGAGCAGACTCCCCAACCTTCGCATCATCGTTTTCATGCTGCCCACTCCCACGGCCGTGTTCCTCGGACGATGTTCTGAATGAATACCCAAGCCCAGTGAAACGCGGATGTCCGCAATCTGAAGAACCCTTCATCCCCGCAGAGACCCTCTCCGCGCACGAAAAACCCCGCCTGTGGCGGGGCTTCGTGGGAAAGCGGGCGATCGGACTCGAACCGACAACATTCAGCTTGGAAGGCTGACGCTCTACCATTGAGCTACGCCCGCGCGTTGGGGTCAGTATAGCTTCTCCGGTCCGGGGCGGGAAGCGGCTAGACTTCCCCCATGCAAATCACTGTGAACGGACAATCCCATGACGCTCCGGACGGCCTGACGGTCGCGGATCTGCTCGAGAAGCAGGGGCTTTCGGGCCAGCCCTGCGCGGTCGAGGTCAACCGCAAGCTGGTCCCCAAGCGTCAGCACGCCGACCACGCGCTCGCCGAGGGCGACACCGTCGAACTCGTCACCCTCGTCGGCGGCGGCTGAGCCGGTCGCTCACTCCGAATCGCCTTCGTCCCCGGCGGCCTCGTCTTCCGATGCCGCGTCTGCGGGCTCGATGCGCAGCAGCTTGCCGTTGCGCTCGTCGGTCAGCACATACAGGTAGCCGTCGGGACCCATCCGCACATCGCGGATGCGCTCGTTGAACTGCATGATCTCGTGGCCGATGATCTCCTCGCCGTCCATGAGAACCCGGCGCACCTGACGCAGCACCAGACCGCCCGCGAACAGATCACCCTTCCACTCCGGGAACTTGTCGCCCGTGTAGAACGCCAGACCGCTCGCGGCGATGCTCGGCGTCCACACCACGACCGGGTCTTGCATGCCGGGCAGGGCGGTGTGCTCGCTGACGCGCGGGCCGTGGTACTCGTAGCCGTAAGTCGCCTCGGGCCAGCCGTAGTTCAGGCCGGGCTTGATGATGTTGAGCTCGTCGCCGCCACGCGGGCCGTGCTCGGTGGAGTAGACGGTGCCGGTTTCGGGGTGGATGGTGAGCCCTTGGGGGTTGCGGTGGCCGTAGGAGTAGATCTCCTGCAGCGCATCGATGCGGGCCTGGAAGGGGTTGTCGGTGGCGGGGGAGCCGTCGTCCATGATGCGGAGCATCTTGCCCCAGTGCACGGCCATGTCCTGCGAGCGGTCCTGGCTGGCGCCCTCGCCGACGCCGAACAGCAGCGAGCCGTCGGGCAGGAAGACCATGCGGCAGCCGAAGTGGAACCCGCCGGACTTGGCCGGCTCGGTGGTGAAGAGCACTTCCATGTCGGTGAGGGCGTGGTCCACGAGCTTGGCGCGGACGATGCGCGTGTGGTTCTCGCGGGCGGTGCCGTGGGAGAAGGAGAGGTAGATCCAGCCGTTGTTCTCGTAGTCGGGGTGGAGGATGACATCCATCAGGCCGCCCTGGCGCTGGGCGTAGACTTCCGGCACGCCGCCGACGGGGTCGGGGTGGAGGGTGCCATCGGCGTTGAGCAGGCGGATGCGTCCGGGACGCTCGGTGATGAGGGCCGAGCCGTCGGGCAGCCACGCGATGGCCCACGGGTGGACCAGCCCGGAGGCGACCTCGACGGGCTTCCAGCCGGTGGTCCGGGGCGAATCGTTGCCGATGGGCTCGACGGGTCCAGAGAGCGGGGGACGACGCTGGGCTTCACAGGCGGGAGCGAGCAGCGAGGCGGCGATGCAGCCGAGAACGATCGGTCGGAGGAGTTTCATGGGGCAAGTGTAGCCGCGGGATTGGGGTGGGTCAGGGGGGCGGGTGAGCGTCTGCCGCCCGACTTTGGATCGGGATTCTTCGTACAGGTAGCCGCACCAGCCGACGATGTTGCCGCGGTCGGAGAGTTCGTTGGGGGCGAACGAGCGGCCGAGGTTGGCGCTCACGATCGATTCGTCGCCGAGGTCGAAGCCGGTGATGCCGTTCATGTTCAGGTCGAGATCGGCCTGGTAGGTCAGGGTGAACGAGAGGGTGTTGAGGTCGTCACCGTTGACGGTGTGGTCGCCGTTGACATCGCCCGCGGGGGTGACCTGGAAGGTGCCGTAGGGGGCGTAGCGCGAATCAGGTTGTGAAAGAGGATTCGGGTTGAGTCAGGCAATGGATAGTGCGAGACCTACAGGAACTTGGCGTGCTCAGTTTCAGCCCAAGCCAGCCGGGAAGAGACTCGCCAGAGAACTCTAAGAGACACCCAAACGATGCACCCTTCCAAAGAGAGCGGGTGTGCCGCTTGATAGAGACAGACGGCAAGATGTCTGACTGGCGCGATAGATGCCAGTGGGGCGCACAAAGCGATTCACTGCAAGCCACCGGTTTCTACAATTCTCACAGGTTCAATTCTGCCTTCACTATACCCCAGACCTATCATGATCCAAAATGGGTCATGACTAGCTGAGGGGGTTTTCGCGGCAGAGTTTGAGCAGGACCT
>CBFGVX010000133.1:0-4313 GCA_965652425.1 uncultured bacterium
TCGAACAGATCATCCAGCGCAACCTCGACGCGGTCTTCCCCGGCATGCAGATCGTCGACATCATGCCCTTCCGCGTCACCCGATCCACCGGCGTGGACCTCGAAGGCGAAGAGGTCGAGGACCTGCTCGAGCATGTCGAGGCCGAGCTGCAGATGCGCCGCTTCGCATCGGTCGTGCGGCTCGAAGTCGCCAGCACGCCCTCCGAACCCATCATCGCGCTGCTCAAGGACGAACTCGAGCTCGACGACGAAGATGTCTACATCCGAGGCGGGCTGCTCGAATACCAGGACCTCGCCGATATCGCATCGCTCGATCGGCCGACGCTCAAGCAGCGCCCGTGGACCGGCGTGGTCCCGCCCCGGCTGCGCGACGAGGACAACGACATCTTCTCCGCGATCCGCGAGCAGGATGTGCTCGTGCACCACCCCTACGAATCGTTCGCCGCCTCCGTCGAGCGGTTCATCGCAGCCGCCGCCAAGGACCCCAATGTCCTCGCCATCAAGCAGACGCTGTACCGCACCTCGCGCGATTCGCCGTTCATCGATTCGCTGATCCGGGCCGCCGAAGAGGGCAAGCAGGTCGCCTGCCTCGTCGAACTCCGGGCCCGATTCGACGAGGACAAGAATGTCCGCTTCGCGCGCCACCTCGAGAAGCACGGCGTGCATGTCGCCTACGGCGTGATCGGGCTCAAGACGCACTGCAAGTGCTCGCTCGTGGTCCGGCGCGAGGGCGACCGGCTGCGATCGTACGCCCATGTCGGCACCGGCAACTACCACCCCGGCACCGCACAGCTCTACACCGACTGCGGCCTGCTCACCTGCGACCCGGCCATCTGCGAGGATGTCATCAACATCTTCAACTACCTCACCGGCCGTTCGCTCAACCGCCAGTACAACAAGCTGCTCGTCGCGCCCGTCACCATGCGCGAGCGCTTCTACGAACTGATCGACCGCGAAGCCCAGAACGCCCGCGCCGGAAAGCCCGCTCGCATCGTCGCCAAGATGAATCAGCTCGAGGATGTCGGCATCATCAAGCGGCTCTACGAAGCATCGCAGGCGGGCGTGAAGATCACCTGCATCGTGCGCGGCTTCTGCTGCCTCCGCCCCGGTGTGCCGGGACTGTCGGAGAACATCCGCATCGTCTCGGTGGTCGGCCGCTTCCTCGAACACGCGCGCATCTTCCACTTCGCGTCCGGCAAGGACGATCCGGTCGACGGCGAGTGGTACATCGGTTCGGGCGACTGGATGAGCCGCAACCTCAACAACCGCGTCGAGGCCGTGGCCCCGGTCGAGGACCGCGATGCCCGGCGCAAGCTCAGCGACATCATGCTCGCGGGCGTTCACGACCGGCGTCACGCCTGGGAACTCGATGCCGAGGGGCAGTACCGCCGCGTCGAGCCCTCGCCTGAGGACCCCGAAGATTCCATGGCACGTCTCGGAACTTTCGAGACGCTGTGCCGCGCTGCGCTGGAGAGCAGCCGCGCCGTGCGCTCGGCGGGGTATCTGTTCTAGATTTTGGGGTTGAGATTCTGAGGTGGGGCAGGCTTCCAGCCTGCCCAATGCAGAGGGCAGGCAAGATGCCTGCCCCACCGAATCAACTCTCCGGCAGCGCGTACACCGGCGTCTCCAGATCCGCATGGGCCGACTGATCGCCGGTGATGTCGCGGATGATCCGGCGTGTGTGCACATGCGAGGTCTCGATGTAGACCTCGACTCCCGAGGCCTGCGTGCCCGCGACCGCCGTGCCGCAGATGTAGACACCGGGCACATCGGTCCGCATCGTTTCCTCGTCCACCCGCGGCACAAGCCGCTCGCCCTCCAGCGTCACGCCGAGCTGCCTGAACAGCGTCGGGTCCTGGCGGTACCCGGTCATGAGAATCACACGATCCGCCTCGACCGCGAACGGTTCGCCGGTCCGCTCGCCGCGCTCGTCCACCGGCGACAGCACCACCTCCCGCGGCGTGATCTCGATCGGGATCGTCCGCTTGTGGAAGCCGATCTTGCCCGCGTCGATCAGCGCGAGCAGCTCCGGGCGCAGCCAGTACTTGATCTTCTTGGTGAACACGCCGCCCCGGTAGCTGATCGCGACATCCGCGCCGACGCGCTGGCAGCGGATCGCGGCCTCGACGGCGCTGTTGCGCCCGCCGACGATCAGCACCTTCTGGCGGAAGTAGGAGTGGGGCTCCTCGAAATAGTGGCTGACATGGGGCAGGTCCTCGCCGGGAACGCCGAGCATCTTCGGCTCGTGCATGTCGCCGATGGCGAGGATGACCTTGTCGGCTTTCCAGCGTGTGCGCCCGCCTCGATGGCTCACGCTGAGCTCGAACCAGCCGTCATCGAGCCGCTTCGCGTCGTCGACGCGGTGATCGGTTCGGATCGGCAGGTCGAACTGCTCGACGACATTCCGCAGGTAGTTCAGATAATCCTCTCGCGTCCCCTTGTCCTGCGTCGGCGTGGAGAACGGCACGCCCGCGATCGCGATCCGCTCGGGCGAGGAGAAGAACCGCGTCTGCGGAGCCCACCACGCGACGGTGGACCCGATCTGCCCGGCCTCGAAATGGACATAGTCCACCCCGGCCCGCTTGAGACTGACGGCCATCTCGATGCCGATCGGGCCGGCACCGATGAGAGCGACTGTGGTGTGGTGCATGGAGGGAGTATAGGAATCGACCGAAGCGGTGTCCTTGTCCGATATTGTGAAGAACATGACGCATCAACGAAACACACTCTGGCTTGCGATCGCGATATCCGTCCTGTCTGGTTGCGATAGAGAGCAGGACGCTGAAACCGCAGCGGTATCAGATGGCAACGGCGGGATCGTCACGAACTCTGACTACCCGGAGCAAATGATCATTGCTGAGCACCAGATCGGCAACGACTTGATCAGGATCATCCGTCTACATCCCGATCAGATCGAACAGCGGCTCGAAGTTGTGACATTGAGTCAAGACATCGAATCTGTGGAACCCGCATTTGTACTTGAGGGTGGAACACTTCTGACAGCACACGAGCACGAGCTCATTTACGGTGATTCATCGCTTCCGTTCGGAGTAGATGTTGTTGGAGATTCATCCGTCGAAATAGTGATTCGAGAGTGGTCCGGTGGAGCCCATTGCTGTTTCCAGGACCACATCATTTCGCTCGGCCCTCAAGTTCGATTGATTCAGTCCATTGATCTGGGACACAGTGACACTTCGGAGTGGGAGCGGGACCAGAACGGCCAATGGATAGTTCATGCCGCAGATTGGACATTCGCGTACTGGGAGGCATCGTTTGCGGGATCGGCAGTTGCACGGCTGGTGCTAGCGGCACAAGACGGGAATTTCGTTCCCTCGCAGGAACACATGAAAACAGAACCTGTCGATGTGCAGAGTCTTGATACTCTGGCGCGTGAGATCAGAGAATCGATGGTCGAAGAGCCGACTCGCTGGAAGGTCAGGCTTGGGGGCGCAATGTTGGATTTGATGTACAGCGGTCAGCGAGAAGCGGCAGCGATGCTCATGGATTGGGTACTTCCTGCGGACGATTCTCGGCGGTACAGTTTTGAAACAGATTTCTATGGCGAGCTTTCACGAAGCCCGTGGTGGCCTGCGGTTTCACAGTTCGATGATCCCGGAATCCGATCCGATCGAACGGGGTAATCCCAGCCCGATTGCATAGACTTGAATAATGACTACCCACTCCAAAGACACCCTCTACTACGACGGCGCGTGCGGCATGTGCACGCGCACCACCGGCATCCTTCGCAAGCTCGACTGGCTCTCGCGCCTCGAATTCCGCGACATGATCAAGGTACCCATCGAGGAACTGCCGGTGCCGGTGGAGCAGGCGATGCTCGGCATCCCGATGCGCACGCGCCACGGCAGATCGATGGTCGGCTTCCCCGCCGTCCGCCGGGCGCTTCTCCAGACGCCCTTGGGTTTCCTGCCGTCGCTGCTGCTGTATGTGCCCGGCATCAGCCACGCGGCTCGGGCGTGGTACGACCACATCGCCCGCAATCGCGCTCGGTCCGGGGCCTGCTCGGTCGGTCAGTCGTCCTCCTCGTCGTCGTAGCCGCCGCCGTCCCTGGTCTCCTTGATCCAGTTGGCCTGGATCGCCTCGAGGATCCGCTCGTTGCAGGGGTGGCCCTCCTGGGCTTCGAAATCCTGGAGCTGCTCCACCAGTTTCCGCAGTTCCGGGAAGGAAATCGAGACCGGATCGCGCTCGGGGTGCTCCTCGGCCAGTTCCTCGGCGATCAGTTCCACATCCAGCCAGTGCAGCTTGTCGTCCATGGGTCATCTCCTGGTGTGCGGTCGGGGTTCAGCCCAGCCGCCG
>CBFGVX010000134.1:0-3904 GCA_965652425.1 uncultured bacterium
CTTCGCGTGAACCACAATGTCACTCGGCCCGGGCACGACCTTACGGGTGTGGGCATTCTCGTGGAAGCGATCCGGCGATATGCTCGAAGCACTCACGACTTCGTGCACGACATAGAAGCCGACGATGGCGTACACCAGCTTGTGCTCACAATCGCCGCACGAGCGGAGACCCGAATAAAAAACCAGAACATCGTCCTCTTTGAGATCCCGGATGTGCGATCCGCGCCGGCTACCCACATCGCCGTATGTCAGGTGCTCGTAGTCCGGATCCAGATGCATCGATTGATGAAAGAGTTCGCGAGGGCATCGGAGGTTCGTGAAGAGATCCAGCCCACGCTGCTCAGCGAAGCGATGGAGTGTGGGTTCGATTGCTGCGTACGGTCTCTCGCATCCGGGATGAAAGCTCGCTCCGAGCGATTCTGGAATCGGTACGTAGACGAATTCACCGGTGGCAGGGTCCACCGGCGCGTTCCAACGACCATAGGAATGATCGACACCGACTCGAACGAGGATTCCCTGCATCGTGGCCTCGGGTACGGAGTTCAGAACCTGGCGCTACCACAAGGTAGCGGAACAGTGCTCTGGCGCTGTATCGACTCTTGGCTGCCGCGAGCCCATTCGAGACCAGAACCGCTGCGAAGCGATCGCTTCATAGTCCTTGTCGGTAGGAAACGATCGATTCTTTGTGCGGCTCGGAGTATCGACTCAAGAAACCCCAGCCAGCGGCCGGGGGAGGGTGTATTTGGCTTGGCTGCGGGGGAATCAGGGGGAGGCCAGCGCCCAGTACTCGGTCATCCCGTCCAGATGTACACCCCTGGATGCGGCGTAGTTTCGCCTACCCTCGCGGGTGACTGCGCCTCGTTCGATGAGGAACGCCAGGGCCGTCGCCGCCTGGGTGACCGGCATCTGCTCGGCCGCGGCGATCGATTCGACGGTGTCGCCTTCGGCGTGCTCATCGAAGCGGTGGCAGACCGCCTCGAAGGCCCAGCGCGGGCATCGGTGCTCGTACGGCTCGCCGCGCTGGGGTATCACGCTGCGGACCAGCCGGCCGGCGCGATCGACCGAGAAGGTCTCGTCGCGTGCGATGGCGCGTGGTTGCTCCGTAGTCATTCAAGACGCTCCCTTGCCGGTGGCCTCGAACAGGCCGCGTCCGGTCTTGGCGAAGCGGCTGTCGCTGCCCTTGACGGTGATCTCCCGCGCGATGGCCGCGTACAGCGTGGCGTGCGGCGTCTTGCCGCTGGTGGCCCAGCCCGCGGCGATCACGCGCTTGGCGATGTCCTTGGCCCCCAGCGGTTCACCAGCTTCAGCGAGAACCTTGGCAGCCAGATCGAGCCCGCTGGGGCGCGAGGAACTCCGCTTCGCGGTGGCCTTTTTGGCCGGTGCGGTCTTGGCCGAGGCGGTCTTGGTCGCCGCCGGCTTCTTCGCGCTGGGCTTGCGGGTCGCCGGCTTGCTCGAAGCCGTGCGCTTCGTGCTCGGCTTCCCGGTGCTGGCCTTCTTGGCCGGGGTCTTCTTGGCAGTCGTCTTCTTGGTAGTCGTCTTCTTCGTCGCCATGGTGGCGCTCCTTTCAGGTCAGAGAACAACGAAGCCCGCTACGTGCGGGCTTCAGGTCAGGGGTGGGATGGGTTGGATCTCGATGTCCCGGCGGCAGGCCGGGCATGTAATTCGTGTTGGCGGTTGGGGGGGCCGCACCGATTGGCGGCCCGCCTCGTACGCCCGCTCGAGCGCTTCCTTGATCGACCAGACCGCGTGCTCGTGGAAGTCGAGCCCGTCCATCTTGCGTGTTTCAAGGGTCTCAAGGCGAAGGGCCTCTTCGGCGATGCGGTTGATCGTGGTGTCGCGTGCTTTGCTCATGGTCTTCTGCTCCTTCGGGGTGCGGCGTGTTCAGTTGGCGTCGGCGTCGTCCGACTCGGTCAGGAAGTCCTCGATGCGCTCGCGCTCCATCCCGCTCATGCCCATCACCAGTTCGATCAGCCCCTCGCGGATGCGGCCGAGGTCGCCCGGGTAGCCCCAGTGCGAATCGGCGAGCGCGGCCCGCTTGGCGTGCGCCGCCAGTTCCTGCTGCAGGATGTCGATCAGCCGGGCGATGTCGCTGCTGCGCTGGGCGTAGGCCTTGCTGGCGGTCTGGTTGGCGTTCTGGTTGGTGGTCGTCATGGCGTGGTCTCCTTCGGATGGTCCCGGTGTTGGTTGGGGCCGCGTCGATGCCGCCCGGTCAGGACACATGAAGCCATGACAATCGCCCCAAGGGAAGGCGATTTATCCCTTATTCGCAGATGTTTTCAAGAATCTTGGGCTTTGGGCCGGACATGCCCGGGATGTGCCCCGTGACCGGCCAACATTCCCCCAAGCCGGCCGCCAAGCCAGCGAAACAACCGGCCCTCAACCCCGCCGCGCTGCGCCTCGCCGACGCCGCCGCCGTGCTCTCGCGCGTGGGCGGTACGCCCATCACCACGGACATGCTCGAAGCCGATCTCGAAGCCGGCGCTCCCGCCAACCCCGACGGCACCATCAACCTGGTGCACTACACCGCGTGGCTGGTCAAGGCCATGAACGAACCGGCAGGAGCACGCGATGGCGATTGATCCGCGCGCCCTGCGCCCCGCAGAACTCTGCCGCCTGCTCAACTCGACCCCGCTGGGTGAGGTCATCTCCGAGCGCCAGCTGCACCGACACCGCACCCGCGCGGGCTTCCGGATCACACCCGCAGGCGGCGATGGCAAGACCGTCGACCTGTTCCGCTACACCGCCTGGCTGGCGGCCACACGGCACGAACCGAAGCCCGACCCCGGCGAGGCCGAGGGCTACGAGGCCTACCGCGACCGCAAGGCCAAAGAGGCCCGGGCCATGTCGCTGGCCGGGCGCGAGATCGGCGAGATCCCCGCCGTCGTCGACCCGGACCGCAAGGCCGCGGCAGCGCGCAACTTCCGGGCCTTCTGCGAGTCCTACTTTCCTCTCACTTTCCATCTCGAGTGGTCCGACGACCACCTGCGCGTCATCGCCAAGATCGAGAAGGCCGTCCTCGAAGGCGGCCTCTTCGCCATGGCCATGCCCCGAGGGTCGGGCAAGACCTCCCTCTGCGAGACCGCCTGCCTCTGGGCCATGCTCTACGGCCACCGCGAGTTCGTGGCGCTGATCGGATCCGATGAGGAACACGCCACCGACATGCTCGACTCGATCAAAGCAGAGCTCGAGCACAACGAGGCGCTGGCCGAAGACTTCCCCGAGGTCTGCTTCCCGATCCGGTCGCTCGAAGGTATCACCCAGCGGTCGTCGGGACAGATCCATCAGGGCCGCCAGACCCACATCGGCTGGACCGCCAAGGAGATCGTGCTGCCGACCATCGATGGATCCTGCTCTTCCGGGGCCATCATCCGCGTCGGGGGGATCACCGGCCGGATCCGGGGCATGAAGTACAAGCGGCCCGACAGCCGCAGCGTCCGGCCATCTCTCGTACTCATCGATGACCCCCAGACCGATGAGTCGGCCCGGTCGGCCACGCAGTGCGCAGCGCGGGAGCGCATCCTCGCCGGCGCGATCCTTGGTCTGGCCGGACCCAACGAGAAGATCGCGGGCCTGCTGACCGTCACCGTAGTGCGCCCCGATGACCTGGCTGACCGGATCCTCGATCAGGACAAGCACCCGCAGTGGCAGGGTGAGCGGACCAAACTGGTCTACGCCTTCCCCACCAGCGACGCCCTGTGGGCCGAGTACGCCCGGGAGCGGGCCGAGGGCCTCCGAGCGGGGTCAGGGCTCGACCGGGCCACCGCGTTCTACACCGCCAACCGTGCGGCCATGGACGCCGGGGCCAAGATCGCCTGGCCCCAGCGCTTCCACCACGATGAGGTCTCGGCCATCCAGCACGCGATGAACCTCAAGTTCCAGGACGAGACCGCGTTCTGGGCCGAGT
>CBFGVX010000135.1:0-3800 GCA_965652425.1 uncultured bacterium
GGGGGCATCGCCGCCCCCGCCGATCGAACCGTTGTCGTGCGAATACACATGGTTCACGCCGACCGAACCGTTGTTGAAGCCGTCGTCGGCCGAATCGATATGAGCGTTCAGGACATCCTGCCAGTTCCCGAATCCGCGCTGGTTCACGAGGTTCCGGATCGCGCCCGCGCCGTTCAGATCGAGCGTGTCCCGGAAACCGAACCCGTCCTTTCGGACATACGAGAGCATCGTGCCCGGATCGGTGACCGCTTCCCCGAAGCTGAACGCCGTGCCGGTGGTGCCGTCGGGGTTTCTCCGACGATCAAAGACCGCGGCGTCGTAAAACTCGTTCCAGAACCATTGCGGGACATGCTTGATCGCGTCGAGGCGGAACCCGTCCACGCCGATGTCTTCGAGCATCCATTGGCAGTGTCGCATGAGAAGACCCGTGGCGTTCTCCGGCACCGGATCGCCGGCCATCGGGTCTTCGGTGTTGAAGGGGTAGATCTCCCACTGCCTCCCGCTGATCGGCTCCGTGAAGATCTTCGGCTGAAGATCCCGGTCCGGGTACAGGCGGTAGTTGTTCTGGCTCGGCCGATTGCGGAAGGTCCCCGCCGGGATGTTCAGCGGGTCGCCCTCGACGACGGGGTGCCGGATGAAGAAGTTCGTGGAACCCTGATCGATATCGATCAATCCGACGAGATCACCGGTCCACACATTGTAGTTCGATCCGCCCGGATTCTCGGATTGGGTCGTCCCGTTGTGGAAATCGCCCCAGTTTCCTCCCGTTGATTTGTCACCTGAGGCGGGCGGGTTCATCCAAAAGCCCGGGTATCCCCCCGCCTGCATGAACCCGGCGTTGCCGCTGCGTCCCGAGGCATGATTGAGGATCGTGTCGACATAGACATTCGCCCCCGCGCGGTGGAACTGCTCGACCACCTGGCGAAACTCCGCTTCGGTCCCGTAGATGGTCTGGTTGTTCGGAGTGCCGAGGTTGAACTTGTCGAACTGGTCGTAGCCGGGGCTGGTGGGATCGCCGGGGAGCATCACCGGGGGAAGCCATGTGGCGTTGTACCCGGCAAGGAAGAAATCGGGCATGCGGAGTTCGAGATACTCCCACGAGTTCTCGAACCACTGCAGCATGACCTCATCGGCGCTGACAGTCGGAGTCGCGCCCGCTATGAACGTGAGCAGCGCGGCGGCGGTGAATCGAGCGGGTCGATCGGCGAAGTTCCTGATCCTCGAACTCATCGTTCTCATCTCCGGTACGGTCGTGCGCTCCCACGCCATCGACCAGCGAGGGCGGGGCGTGAGCCAATACCGAATCATGCCCCCCAAACGGGCCTCAGTAAACCGTTTTACCCTCGAAATCGATCCCGAACCCGACCGATTTCTGGATATCGGGCTTGCGGAACCCAAAATCTCAGTGGGAACCCTCAGACGAGCAGGGTCGCTGGGGCTTCGAGCAGTTGCTTGACGGTCTGGAGGTATTCCGCCGCCATCGCCCCGTCGATCACGCGGTGGTCGCTCGACATCGTCATCTGCATCTCGTGCCCGACAACGATCTCGTCCTTCCCGTCGGCGTTCGTGCGGACCACCGGCTTCTTGACGGCGGCACCGACCGCGAGGATCGCCGAATTCGGCGGGTTGATGATGGCGGTGAAATGCTCGACGCCGAACATGCCCAGGTTCGAGATCGTGAAGGTCGAGTCGGACATTTCCTCGACGCTAAGACCCTTCTCGCGGGCCTTCTTGGCGAGCTTGCGGGTGTCGCCGGAGATCTGGCGAAGGCCGATGCGGTCGGCATCGCGGATGGTCGCGACCACCAGCCCGCCCCCACGCTCCATCGGGAGCGATATCGCGACGCCGATGTTGATCTGGCCGTGCAGTTGGACTGACTGGCCGTCCTTGCCCCAGCTGCTGTTGATGAACGGGTGCTGGTGCATCGCCAGAGCGCACGCCCGGACGAGGAAGTCGTTCACACTGAGCTTCACGCCTTGCGACTCGAGCTGCGTGTTGAGCTGCTCGCGCAGGTCCAGAAGCGAATCCATGTCCACGGTGACCGTGACCTGATAATGCGGCACGGTGGTCTTGGATTCGACCAATCGCTTGGCGATCGTGGCCCTCATGTTGCTGAGCGACTGCGTACGAGACTCGAGCGCGGCGCCAGGTGCGGGGAGCGGAGCCGGAGCCGCGCTGCCCTGGCGAGTGGTCCCGTTGCTGCTGGCCGATTCCACATCGCGTGCGACGATCCGACCGCTCGGGCCGGTACCCTGCAGGTTGGAGAGTTCGACGCCCTTTTCCTGGGCGAGCTTCCTGGCCAGCGGCGATACGAAGATCCGTCCGCCAGAGCCGTCGGACGCGGATCCGACCGAGGCCGTTGCGCTGCCCTTGGAACCGCCTGAATTCGAAGCCGCGGCTTCCTGCTTCTGCTCGGACTTCGAAGACTTGTCCGATGCGTTTCCGCTGGAGGCCGAGCCGGACGAGTCGGCCGAAGACTTTGCCCCACCCCCGGACTCCGCTTCGGCTTTGACCTTCTCGACATCCTCGCCCTCCTCGGCGAGCACCATGATCGTCTTGCCTACGGAAACGGTGTCGCCCTCCTTCAGCAGGATTGCGGCGACCACGCCGTCGTCGAAGTTCTGCAGTTCCATCGTGGCCTTGTCGGTCTCGATGTCGCCGAGCACCTCACCGGCACTGACCGAGTCGCCCTCTTTGACATTCCACGACACGATCGTGCCTTGTTCCATGGTGTCCGAAAGCCGAGGCATGGTGATGTTGATGGGCATGGGCGTGTTCCCGGTACGGGCTGTGTTCTTTATGCGATTCGGGGCTGGACAGAGAAAAAAGTATCAGGCGTTCACGACAGACTTCACCGCCGCGGCGATTTTTCCCGCGTTCGGGAGGTAGGCCGCTTCGAGCGGCTTGGAGTACGGGGCGGGCACATCCTCGGTGTTCACGCGGACCGGCTGGTGATCGAGCCAGTCGAAGGCGTGCTCGATGATCTGCGTGATCACTTCGCTCGCCACGCCGCTGAACGGCCAGGACTGATCCACAACGACCACACGGTTGGTCTTCTTGATGCTCTCGACGATCGAGTCGATGTCGAGCGGTCGGATGGTCCGCATGTCGAGCAGGTCGACCTCGATGCCTTCTTCGGCCAGCTTGTCGGTCGCTTCGAGACAGAAGTTCACGGGCCGCCCGAAGCTGACAATCGTGCAGTCCGAGCCCTCGCGATGGCGGTACGCCTGACCGAAGGGGATGTAGTACTGCTCCTCGGGCACATGGGCCTTGTCGCCGAGCATGCGCTCGCTTTCGAGGAAGAACACCGGGTCGTCGTCGATGATCGAAGTCGCCAGCAGGCCCTTCGCGTCGTAGGGGCAGCTGGGGATCACCAGTTTCACACCCGGCACATTGGCGTACAGACCTTCGACGCACCATGAGTGCGTTGAGCCGAGCTGTCCGCCCGCGCCGTCGTTGCCCCGGAACACGATCGGGCAGCCCCACTGCCCGCCGGACATGTAGAGCATCTTCGGAACATTGTTGAGGATCTGGTCCGCCGCGACGAGCGAGAAGGACCAGCTCATGAACTCGATGATCGGGCGGAGGCCGTACATCGCCGCCCCGACCGCCATCGGAGCCCGCATGACCCACGTAGCCCAGATCAAGGTCCCCGCCACCTACATGCGCGGCGGCACCAGCAAAGGCGTGATGTTCAAGCTCGACGACCTGCCCGAGGCCGCCCGCGTGCCCGGCGCGGCGCGCGACGCGCTGCTGCTGCGGGTGATCGGCAGCCCCGATCCCTACGGCAAGCACACCGA
>CBFGVX010000136.1:0-3750 GCA_965652425.1 uncultured bacterium
CACCAAAGCCAGAGCACCGGTCGGAGACCGGTGCCACCTCAGACCCTCAAACGACAAAGCCCCGCGAGAGTCCTCGCGGGGCTTGCCGTTGATTCAGTCGGGGCGACAGGATTTGAACCTGCGACCTCCACACCCCCAGTATGGCGCGCTACCAAGCTGCGCTACGCCCCGAATCGGTGTCCGCGGCGGGTTTGCCGGCGCGGTCGGGCACTGTAGCGGAGACGGGGGGCGGTGGCAATTGTGGGGCCGCTGGGGGGAGGTATGCGACACAGGACGGCACGGGTTGCCCTTCGGGTCAACCCGTGGCACCCCGGCCCTCGGGGCGAGCCGCATAGCCGCCTCGAGGGGCGGCCATGCCACCGGGAAGGGGCCCGATCGGGGTCGGGTTGCGGCGGGTGGGGGTTCGGCTACAATTGGGGTTCCTCGGCGTTCATCGCGCCTGGGGGCTCTGCTGTCGTCTGTCTGCGGCAATCAGGGTGGGAATGTCCCCAATCTGTCCGAAGTCGCTCCGCCTGCGTGCGGGGCGCACCCAAGCGCCCTATGGGCGGCTGGGATCGTTCTCTCACCGGTGTGGTGGTGGAACGGTCAGCGATGACTGCCGCCGGATCCGCTGCGAAGAAAGAAGAATGATTGACATGGCCGAGACCAAAGAGAATTCGCTCGTCAAGGACCTGATCGAAGCCGGCATCCATTTCGGTCAGCGTTCGTCTGGCTGGAACCCGCGGATGGCGCGATACATCTACGGCAAGCGCAACGCGATCCACATCATCGACATCAAGGAGACCATCAAGGGTCTTCTGCTTGCCAAGAAGTTCATCAGCCGCACCGTGGCCGAGGGCAAGGATGTGTGCTTCGTGGGTACGAAGCGTCAGGCCCGCGAGGTGCTGCAGCAGCGCGTCGGCGATGTGAACATGCACTGGGTGACGGAGCGCTGGCTCGGCGGCACGCTGACCAACTTCCGGACCATCCGTTCTCGCCTGAAGCGTCTTGAGGAGCTCGAAGCGATCCAGGAGAAGGACGACTTCGCGAGCTACTCCAAGAAGATGGAGAGCCAGCTTCGTCGCGAGATGAAGAAGATCAAGCGGAACCTCGACGGTATCCGCGGGATGACCAAGCTGCCCGGCGCGCTGGTCATCATCGATGTGAAGCGCGAGACCAACGCGATCATGGAGGCCAAGAAGCTCGGCATCCCGACCGTGTGTCTGATCGACACCGACGGCGACCCCGAGCTGGCCGACATCCCGATCCCCGGCAACGACGACTCGATGCGCTCGATCGATGTGGTGATCCGCGAGCTTTGCGCGGCGATCACCGAGGGCAAGACCAAGCGTGCTCAGACGAGCGGCAAGGAAGGCGACGAGTCCGGTTCGGGCCAGCAGCCGCAGCGTCGCAGCTCGCGCTCGCAGTTCCGTGCGGCCGACGATGCCCCTGCTGCTGAGGGCGCGAACGCTGAGGAGCCCGCCGCGGCTGCCGAGAGCAACTGACCGAGTCGGGCCTTGAGCCCGGATGATCGAAGAACAAGTAAGCCCGCCTTTCGAAACCGACCGGCGGGCTTTTTCAACCCGAACGAATCCGTTCACGACTGAACTACAGAGAGAAACGAACGATGGCTCAGATCAGCGCGAAAGAAGTGATGGCCCTTCGCCAGAAGACCGGCCTTTCCATGATGGAGTGCAAGAAGGCCCTGACCGAGACCGACGGTGACCCGGTCGCCGCGGAGGAGTCGCTGCGCAAGAAGATGAAGGGCAAGATGGACACGCGGACCGACCGCGCGGCGGGCGAGGGCCTGATCGTGGTGAAGGTCGACGGCAACGCCGGCGTGATCGTCGAGCTGCGGGCCGAGACGGACTTCACGGCCAAGAACGAGAACTTCGCGGCGGCTGCGGGCAAGATCGCGGACCTTGCGCTCAAGGCGGGCGCCGGCAGCGTCGAGCCGACCGACGACATGAAGGCGATCATGGACGAGATCCGTATCTCGACGGGCGAGAACGCGTCGATCGCGCGGATCGCCAAGCTCGAGGGCGGCGACGGCACGACCTTCGGCACCTATGTGCACCACGACGGCAAGACCGGCGTCCTGCTGCAGCTCTCGGGCGGCGTGTCCGACGAGGTAGCCAAGGATATCTGCATGCACATCACGGCGGCTCTGCCCCGGCCCGAGGGCGTCTCGAAGGACGATGTCCCGGCCGAGGTGATCGAGAAGGAGCGCAAGCTCGCGATGGAGCAGGCGATCGAGGAAGGCAAGAACGAGGAGATCGCCGCGAAGATCGTCGACGGCAAGGTCAACAAGCTCTACAAGGATCTGGCGCTGCTGGAGCAGCCGTTCGTGAAGGATGACAAGAAGGCCGTGAAGGACCTCTTGCCGAAGGGCGGCACGGTGGTGGCGTTCCGTCGGTGGGGCGTCGGCGAGACTGCCTGAGCCGGCTATTGGTTTGATCGAAGCGAAGCCCGACGCGATGCGTCGGGCTTTTTCGTGCGCTGGGGATGCGGGTCAGCGCTGCTCGAAGCGGAGCCACTCGCGTTCGAGCAGATCGACGGGGCCGAAGTGCTGCTCGAAGAGTTGGAGCTGGCGATCGGCGGAGATGGTGCCCGCGGGCTCGCGCTCGATGGCGCGGAAGAAGGCGGCGAGCGGCTGGCGGTGGCTGCGGAAGAGGTAGCGGAACAGCGCGTAGCTCTGGGCGTAGACCGCGCCGGCGTGGTCGCTCTCGTAGTGGGCGATGTCGGCGAGGGTGACGAGGTCGGCGAGGGGGATCAGCTCCCCCGCTGCCATCCGGGCGTCGAACTCGGTCTCGCGGGATTCGAAGGGGTGGTCGGGTCCGAACGCGCCTGTGGCGTCGGCGGTTTCGAAGTTGGTGGCGAGGCCTTCGGTGAGCCAGAAGGGGTAGCGGCGCGAGCGGGACTGGAGCCCGGCGTTGAAGGCGATGAGGTGGGCGGCCTCGTGGACGGCCTTGGCGTCGGAGGCGGCGCGGATGAGTGTGCGGATGCGCGAGGACTCGCGGTCGGCGTGCTCGCGCACGCGCTTGGCGTAGTCCTCGGCTCGCTGGGACAGCGAGCGGTCGGCGCTGCGGGCCTGGCGTCGGGCCTCGTCGGCCTGCTTCTGGAGCTCTTCGATCTGCTGGATCGCGCGGGCGAAGGTCGGTCCGGTGGCGTCGTCGTACATGACGATGCGGTTGGAGCCGGAGGCGTAGTAGCCGGCGACCCAGGGGGCCTCGACCTTGTCGGTGCGTCGGGCGAACTCGTCGTAGTCGGCGTGGTTGGCGAAGAGGATGCAGATGAGCTTGTGGCGCGGCGGGATGGCCTCGAGGCCCATGATCTTCATGACACGGGTGAACTGGAAGTGCGTGCGCTCGAGCAGGGCGAGGCGCTGGTTGGTCCAGTCGCGCGGGGCGTTAGAGAGGACAACGAAGTGGCGGGACTGGTACTGGGCGAAGTCGCGATCGAGTGACCCGAGCTGCTGGCGGACGAGCGACAGGCCGCTCTCGTCGATGGGCAGCTCGAGGCCGTAGCTGGTGTAGAGGGTGCGGAGCATGGTGGCGGCCCGCTCGTGGTCGGGCTGGGCGCGAAGGGCCTCGCGGAGCGAGCGGTCGGCGTCGAGGGTGCGGCCCTCGGCGAGGGCCTGCTGGGCGGCGTGGATCGCGGCATCGGTCGCGGTCTCTGTGGTCGCGGCGGCGAGGGCGGCGGTGAGAAGGAACGATCCGGCGATGGTGGTAGACAACAGGCGGGGCATGGGCGATCTCCGGGAGTGCGGCG
>CBFGVX010000137.1:0-3693 GCA_965652425.1 uncultured bacterium
CTCGCCCGCCATGGTCGGTCCGGTCGCCCGCTCGTTCATCGCCGCACGAACCACCTGATCGAACAGATCCGCCCGGCTCGACGGCCCAAGGACCACCACGGCATCGCCCTTCGACGCATCGGCCGAAAAGCTCGCAGAGAGGGTCCGCCGCCCGACATCCTGCACCACCAATTCAAAGGCGTTGCCCTCGATCGCCAAGACCGGCATACCGTCCCGGAGTGCCCGAGGGACCGCCTGAAGATTCTTTCTCAGAAGCGCTGCCGTCTCGCCATCGACAAGGGTCGCGATCGCCCACGAGGCCCCCGCCTGCTCCCCATCACTGACCAGCAGCACGCGGCGGCCCAGGAGTCGCTTCGCGGCGTCGTTCGGAGCCAGGCCGATCTGCTTCGAGAGCAGCGCCCACGCCCGCGTGGTTTCCGAAAGATCCGTCAGCGACTGCACGGCCGACAATCCGGTGGCGATGGCCGGCGTCTCCCACGCCCCCGCCAGATCGTTGATCGCGACCACCAGACGAGCATCTTTGGGAGCGACGCCGAGCAGATCAACGGCATCACCACGAGGTTTACCCAAGCCCCCACCAGGGTACGCCGCAGCCGCGCAGGCCACCGCGAACCACCACGACGCGAGCATGGTCGCCAATCGATGGACGGCAAAAAGGTTGGAAGGCCTGCGAGTCACCCTACGGTGTACCGGAACCATTCGGTCGCGTTGAAGCGGGATACCGGGTTCTCATTCCGGAGAGGAGCCATCGGGGTGGCCCGGTCCCTCAAAGCCCGGCAGGGTGATCAGGATCGGCATCGATTCGGCCTGCGATGCCGGGCGGCGGCCCGCACCTCGCGTGACCGGCTCCGGACGGTCCGAAACCGTCAGGAACTGGCTGGACGCGAAATCGCCGATCGAGCTGAGCAGATCCCGATCAACCACTTTGGGAAGGGAGTTGAGCAGCCGTTCCAGAGTGCCACCGGCACGAAGGGATTTCTCCGCCTCACCCGCCTGAAAGGTGATGCTCGAGAACTGCTCGGCCAGAGATGCCGCCGAGATCGGCTGCTCGCTGAACACCATCATCGTGGGGCGTTCACTGAACTGGCCGTTCGTATCGAACGGCCACTCAAAGACCACCCGCGCGGCCGTGCCGCCAGCACCCGGCTTGCCCTCGAACATCTGCACGACCCCGAAGGCCGAATCTCCGAGGCACATGATCTGCTGCTGGGTCTCGGCGGCCAGGCGCGAGGACTGATCGCTCACCGAGTCCGCCAGACCCGCCAGAGCGCGGGGCTGGTTTCGCACATCCAGCGTGCCGGGGTTCGACCGCTCGGCCAGGTACAGCCCGCCGACGATCAGCAGGATCGCGGCTGCCGCGGCGAACCGGCCCAAACCGATCTTCCAGCGGTCCCGCGAACTCAGCCAGCCGCCGCGCTTGCGCCCGACGGTTTCCAGCACGCGATCGGTGAAGTCCGGTGCATCCACGGGCTGACGCAGCGCGCCGATGGCCCGCCGGGTCCCGCGGACCTCGTCCGCGGCGTCCGGATCGCCGCCGAGCTGCTGGAACAGGGCCTTCGAGTCCTTGGGCGCGATCTCGCCGTCGAGGATCGCATCGATCAACTCGTCGGGCACGCGCCCCGCGCCGAAGTCGTCCCGGCCCGGGCCTTTGGAATTCGGTCCGTCAAATGGCTTCACTGGATCACAACCTCATCGCTGAACCGGGCGAGGAACTCCTCGCTCTCGTGCTCCTCGAAATACTTGCGCATCCGCCGCCGCCCGCGGTGCAGGTGGCTCTTCACCGTGCCCTCGGGCATGTCCGTGTACTCGGCGATCAGGGCGATCGGCCACTCCTGCTGGTGGAACAGCAGGATGATCTCGCGCTGCTCCGGCGAAAGCTCCTGCAGGGCCCGGCCGATGGCGTCCTTGGCCTGCGTGTCGCGCTCACGAGCCAGCGTCGGCTCGTTCGGCTCGTCCCAGTCGCCCTTGCGCGACCCGACGATCTCCGTGTCGTACAGCGGCTTGTGCTTCTGCATCGCGTTCACATACAGCCGCTTGGCGATCGTGAACAGCCAGGTGCTGAACCGGAAGCGCGGGTCGAAGCGGTGCAGGTTGAGCAGCACCCGCACAAACGCGTCCTGCACGATGTCCTCGGCGATGTCCGGGTTGCCGCTCATCCGCAGCATGTACGCGAACAGCGAGTTCTGGTGAGCCCGGATCAGATCGGAGGCCGCCCCCTTGTCGCCCGCCACCGCGAGCTCGATCAGCCGGACCTCGTCTTCTTTGTTCATACTCATCTAGCGCCTGCTCTCTGCGCGAAGGGATTGGCTGCAGGACATCTGCCCCGCAACCATTGATACTACGCATAATCTGCCACATCGTTGCAGTAATTCCAGTCCCCCGGAGGTTCAACTGGGATTCTGAGAATCTCATTTTCGCATCGACCATCCTCTTCCCAGACCGCCAATTCTGCCCAGATTGCCATAGCCAATGCCGAAGAACGACCCGAGTTCCCCATCCCAGGACCTGAGTTGGCCCCTGCTGCTCGCCAAATGGACCGAGTACGCCAAGGCCGCCGTCGCCCTCCCCACGACCGACGAGGGGAACCGCGACCGGGATTCCGTCCCCGCCGTCATCGCGCTCCAGGCCATCTGCTTCGCCCTCAGCGAGATCCACCGCCTGCCCACCGATGAACGGCTGCTCGGCATCGAGCGGGCCGAGTACATCGTGCGCGAGCGCTCCGTCGAGCTCGACCGCCTCTGGCGGGGCTACCCCATGCCCGACGCCATGCTCGACTTGCTCACCGATGCCCGCCACGCCGTCCAGCACGCCTCCACCCTCGGCACCGAGTACCGAGCCGCGGCGAATTCCACCTCCCCCGACCTCGCCGCCCTGCGCACCCTCCAGACCACCCTCAACGCGGCGTCCACCGACGCCCACCCCCTCACCGCCTACGCCCTCCACCCCGGAACCCGTGTCAATGCCGGAACCCCGGTCCTGTTCGTGAACCCCGACTGCCCGATCGCCCTCACCCCCGCCGCGCTGTCCCCCGATTGCCCGCTGACTGAGCCACGCACCACCGCCCCGATGCAGGTCTACCGCAACGCCGAAGGCGAAGTCACCACCGACCTCGCGGCCCCCATGAACACCACCATGCCCCCGGGTCGCCCCTTGCTCATCCCGCTGCTGATTGATGGCGAAACCCGCCCGCTGCCAAGCGAAGCGGAGATCGCGCGATGGGTTGAAGTGCAAGGCAAGATGTTCGGCGACGGGTTCCCGGAGTTCCGCGAGGCGGATGATGCGGCGGGGGTGGAGATGCCGTCGTGATTCGATCCCCATATTCACAGATCAGAGGCTGACGAGGTATGGACAACCGTCAGAAGTACGACAAAGCGCTGCATCAAGAAATCAATAGAGTGCTCCAGAAAGAATGGGACCCAATCGGGGTCGCCGATGTTCCAGAAGCTCAGGACGAGTACGAGAGCTATGTGCCTCAGATCTACGCGATGCTGATTCGTCGTCAACCAATCAGTGAAATATTCGACTACCTGTGGTGGATCGAAACAGAGCACATGGAACTTCGCGGTGATCGAGCACACACCCTTCGTATCGCCGCGAAGCTCGCTTCACTCGGATCAAAATCTGAATAGACACTGCAAGGGTGCCGGGGTCTTCTATGAAGACCTGTCGCCTGTCAAGTGATCGCGGATCGGT
>CBFGVX010000138.1:0-3621 GCA_965652425.1 uncultured bacterium
GTCCTCAACGACGGGGCCCGCGTCAATGTCCTCGACCACGGCGATCTGGAGCACATCCGCAAAGATGGCCAGAAAATCGCCGACCTCATCGGCGTGCCCGTCTGGGACGCGAGCAGCGACCCGCTCCACTGACAACACCATGTCACCCACCCACAAATTCCCCCAACAAACCCCTTGACCCAAACAAAACCCGTGCGCATCATACGGGCATGAAGAAGCAAAAACCCCGCCGTCCCGCCCAATCCCGCAAGCCCGCTCCCCGCCCCGTCCCCCGGCCCGCTCAGCAGCCACGCCAGCCCGCGCCCACCGGCACCGAGGCCATCCTCGACACCCTCATGCGCCTCTGGCTCCGCCCCGGCATCGAGATCGAAGACATCGCCGACACCCTCGGCATGAGCATGCCCCAGCTCGTCGTCCTGCTCGAAACCGAGGAAGTCTCCGGCCTCATCCGCTCCCTCGAGCAGCTCGCCGCGCAGCGCCACCGCCTCATCACCCTGGCCATCGCTCCCAACGCCGCGGCGTGCCTCGACCGTGTCCGCGAAGAGGAAGAAACCGCCTCCCAGCAGACCCCCATCTCCCCCGAGGCCATCAAAGCCGACCGAGAAGCCCGCCAGAAGCGCACCCAGCGCCGCCTCGCCGCGACCACGGTCCTGAACCACCTCAAAGCCCTCAACGCCCCCAGAAAATCCGCCTCTTCGGCGGCACCGGTCTCCGACCGGTGCATCGAGCGCTTCCGAACCCTCGAAGCCCAGCACGAAGCCGCCCAGCCCCAACCCGTCGCGGCGTAAAACCCCGGATCACATCGCCGCGTCGTAGATCTTCGACAGGTCCGACCAGTACGGGGCGTAGGTCTTCTGCACGCACGCCGGGTCGTTGATGAACACATTCGGCCGGCGCAGGCCGATCAGCGCGAGCGACATCGCCATTCGGTGGTCGTCGTAAGTGTCGAAGTGGACAGGGGGGCAGCCCGGCGAGCAGTCCACGCCGCCGGGTGGCGGTGTGACCGTCAGCTCGTCGGCGGCGGTGTCCACGGTGCAGCCGATCTTGGAGAGTTCGGCGGCGATCGCGGCGATCCGGTCGGTTTCCTTCACGCGCAGGGTTCGCAGCCCGGTGATGCGCGTCGGGCCGTCGGCGAACGCCGCGACGGCGGCGAGGGTCATCGCGGTGTCGGGCATCTGCGACAGGTCGGCCTCGTCGATCGCGCTGAGCTGCGTCGCGCCCGTCACATTGCCCGAGCCGCCGGAGTACTCGATCGGGCAGCCCATCCGGCGCAGCACCATGGGAAAGCGCGCATCGTGCTGCAGCGCGGTGAAGTGCATGCCCGGCACGCGGCAGAGCGCGCCGGGGAACAGCGCCGCCGCACCCCACAGGTAGGTCGCGCCCGAGGCGTCGGGCTCGACCTCGTACTCGAACATCGAGTACCCGCCGGGCGCGATCGCGATCATCCGCCCGTCGGGGCTGACCTCGAGCTGCGCCCCGGCGACGCCGGCGAGCAGGCCGATGGTCATGTCGATGTACGAGCCGGAGGTGATCTCGCCCTCGAGATGGATCGTCAGCCCCTCCTCGAACCACGGGGCGACCATAATCAGCGCGGAGACGAACTGGCTGGACTGCGTGGTGGGGATGGTGATGTCGCCGCCGGGCAGCGTGCCGACGCCGTGGACGCGGATCGGCACGAAGCCGGGCTCGCCCAGTTCCTCGATCTCCGCGCCCAGTTCGCGCAGCAGGTCGATCAGTTCGCCCAGCGGCCGTTCGCGCATGCGCTCGTTGCCGTCGATGGTGACCGGCCCGTCGGCGAGGACCGCCGCGGCGGTCAGGAAGCGGGTCGCGGTCCCGGCGTTGTTGAGGAACAGCTCGCAGTCGCCGCGGAGTTGGCCGCCCGCCCCGCGCACGACGATGTGCTCGCCCTTGGGGTGGACCTCGGTGGCGACGCCGAGCGAGCGGAGCGCGCTGAGCATGCGCTTGGCGTCGTCGGCGTCGAGCAGCGGGCGCGTGATCAGCGAGTCGCCCTCGGCGAGCGCGGCCATGAGCAGGGCGCGGTTGGACAGACTCTTCGAGCCCGGCGGCATGATGGCGCAGCGGAACTTCGGCGAGCCGTGCCCGGTGACCTCGGCCAGCGTGCGCATCGGCAGGGGGTCGGGGAGCTTGCCCAGGGGTTTGCGGAGCGTGTCGAGATACGCCGCGGCGTCAGGCATCGGCTTCGTCGGCCTTGCGGAACACGGCGACGATGTCCTCGACGGGGATGACGAACAGGCGGTTGTCGCCCTCGAAGTCCACGGGGATGCCGTGCTTGGGGTTGAACAGCACGCGGTCGTACTGGCGGATGGGGTAGTCGTCGTCGCCGGCGACCTGCGCGGAGATGGAGACCACGCGCCCGGTGAGGGTGGGGATCTCGATCTTGTCGGGCAGGTGCAGGCCGGCCTTGGTCTGCTTCTTGTCCTCGTCCTTGCGGATGAGCACGCGCGCGCCGATGGGTTCGACGATTTCGAGAGTCGGTTTGGTCTTGCCGGTGGCCATAGTCGGGAAGTGTAGCGGGGTGAACGAGGGGGAATGAGCCGGGTCGGGCGGTCAGCCCGCGCCGGCGGGGAGGATGACGAGCACCGCGAGGTCGTACAGGGCGTGGACGCCGATGACGATGCCGAAGCCGCGGACGATATAGAGGAAGCCGAAGTACAGGCCCGCGGCGAAGAAGAAGATCAACTCCGCCCACTGGATGCTGCTCGGCCCGCCGGGCAGCACGCCCACATCGTGGTAGACGGCGAACATGGCGCTGGAGATGACCACCGCGGCGACGGTGCCGGTCGAGGACTTGAGCCCGCCGACATCGACGAGCAGCAGGTGGATCACGGCGATCGCCAGCATGCGGAAGAGCAGTTCCTCGTAGAGCCCCGCGCCGATGGAGATGGTGGCGCGGGCGCCGAGCGAGTGGGTGTCCATCGACCCGGCGAGCACGGCGGGGGCGGGGTCGCCGAGGAGGACGCGGTAGAGCAGCTGCCCGAGGACCAGCAGCGGCACGGTCCAGATGAGCGATTCGAGCCACATGCCCCCGATGACGCGGGGTTTGACCTTCCAGGGGTCGCGCGTCAGCACATGCCAGATCAGCAGCACAACGAGGATGAGGATGCCCGGCAGGTAGATGGCGTTGACGCCGAAGGAGTCGAAGAGCTGGCTGATGAGCCGGCGGGCGCGGATGTCCTGCGCGAGCGCGCCGTCGGCCCCGACCAGCCAGACGGCCGAGCCGATCTCGTAGAAGATGATGAGCGGGAGCAGGAAGATGAGAATGTGCAGCGGCGTGCGCGAGCGCGCGAGATAGCCCGAGTTCGATGGCCCGAGACGGAGCGGAGCGCGGGAATCATCGGCGCGGGCGTGGGGCATTGGTGGAAGGGTATCGGAGGGCGGGGGGGAGCGCGCGGAGCGTAGCGGTATGGACGCGACTTGGGGCGGCGATGCGGAGCTTTGCAGGACGCGCGAGTGAGCAACATGTCCTCGCCGGATGCTCGTGACCCGACGCTTGCGCGTTCGGGTTCTGATCCCGACTGTGTTCGGAACGGCTGGAAGGTTCGGATCGCCCCCTCATCCGGCCGCTGCGCGACCACCTTCTCTCGCGAGGGGAGAAGGGGG
>CBFGVX010000139.1:0-3603 GCA_965652425.1 uncultured bacterium
TCCTCACCGACCCCGCCCAGCCGCCCCAACTCGGCTGGATCCGCGTGGAATCACCCTCCGAGACCGCCCCCGGACGCATCGCCGAGATCGGCTTCGGCGAACTCCCCCGCGACATGGGACCGCCTGATTTTGGCGGGCGCGACCGCATCATCTCCCCCGCTTTCACCGACGCCCATTTCCATGTGCCGCAGGTGGAATCCGTCGGAGCCGACGGCCTGCACCTGCTCGAATGGCTCGACAAGGTCATCTTCCCCGCCGAGGCCTGGTGGGGACGCGGCGGGGCGCTCAGCTCCACCCGCACCGCCGCACGCCGCCTCATCCGCGAGGGGACCGCCGGGGTCGCCGGATACCTCACCGCCCACGCCGAGGGCTCGCGCGACGCCGCGATGTACTTCGCAAACAAAACCCCCCTCCGCTTCCACCTCGGGCGATCCGCCATGGACCGCAACGCACCCGACTCGCTCATCGGCGAAGACATCGCCCGCGCCCGCATGTCCCCCTCGCCCTCGCCGCTGCTCCCCGACCTCGGCATCAGGCCGAAACAGAACCGGCGCTTCGTCTCCGCCAACCCCCGCTTCGCCGTCTCCTGCACGCCCGAACTCCTCGCCGAGGTCGGCTGGGCCGTCGCCGAGCGCGAGAAGTCCGGCGATCGCGTGCTCGTGCAGACCCACCTCGCCGAGACCAAACCCGAGTGCGAACTCATCGCCAAACTCTTCCCCGATGCGCCGCACTACACAGCGGTCTACGATCAGGCCGGGCTCCTGCGCGCCGGCGCACTCCTCGCCCACGGCATCCACCTCAGCGACGCCGAACTCGAACTCATCCGCGAGCGGAACGCCACCATCGTCCACTGCCCCACCGCCAACCTCTTCCTCCAGTCCGGCCTCTTCGACTACACCCGCGCGGCCCTCGACTGCGGCGTGCGCGTCCTCCTCGGCTCGGACATCGCCGGCGGCCCCGATGTCGCCATGCCCCGCGTCGGGCGCGCCATGATCGAGACCGCCAAGGCCCTGCGCCTCACGCGCAGCGACTCCGAGGCCGCCCGCATCCACATCCCCAGCCCCGCCGAAATCTGGCAGCTCATCACCCGGCACAACGCCACCATCTTCGAGCGCGATGGCCACCCCGACCGCTTCGGCACACTCGAAGAAGGCGCCCACGCCGACCTCCTCGTCCTGCGCGTCCCCGACGCCTGGCGCGATGAGCACCTGATCGGCCGCCTCATCTACTCCTGGTCCTCCCGCCTCATCGAGGCCCGCATCTTCAACGGCCAGTTCGTTGATCCCACCAACATCGAACGGCAGACGGGAGACCGAGCGTGCTAATCCCCATCGGTGTCGATCGCGACAAGAAACGCCCGACCGTCATCACCTACTGGCTGATGGCGATCTGTATTCTCGTCGCGTTGGGCCAATTGGTGCTGCTCCGCTTCAACACCGACCTGCACGACCAGCTGTTCATGTCGCCGCTCGGTCGGGGCGACGGGATCCTCATGCTGTGGCCCCCCGGCTGGGAGGATGCCGTGCCGGGATTCAAAGTCTGGCAGCTCTTCACCTACCAGTTCCTGCACGGCGGCTTCTTCCACCTGCTGTTCAATATGCTGTTTCTGTTCGTATTCGGGCCCGCGGTAGAAGACCGGCTCGGGCGGATCGGCTTCGCGGCGTTCTACCTGATCGGCGGCGCCGCCGCCGGAGCGGTGCACATGCTCGCGGGCGGTGAACAGACGATGTTCGGCTATATGGCGATGCCGGTCGTGGGTGCTTCTGGCTCGATCTCGGCGGTCACGGGTGCGTTTCTCGTCATGTTTCCCAAGGCTGGCGTCCGCGCGTTCATCCTGTTCTTCGTCATCGGCATCTACTCCATCCCGGCGTGGTGGATCATCGGATTCGCGATCGCGCGCGATCTTCTGATGAGCGGGATTGGCACCGGCAATGTGGCATACGAAGCGCACCTCGGCGGCTACCTCTACGGCGCGGCGATCAGCGTGTTCTTGCTATGGCGGAAAATCATCCCCCGCGAGCCCTACGACCTCTTCACGATGGGCCGTCAGGCGCACCGCCGCAGACAGTTTCGCGAACTCACCACCAAACCGCTCGCCGACCGCGTATGGGACGCTCCAAAGGGCGCAAAGGACGGCAGGAACAGCGCCCCCAAACCCAAACGCCCCTCCGCACGCACCGAAGCCGAGATGCAGCGCCGGGGCGCGGTCCACAGCGCCGTCGACAAAGGCGACCTCGACGCAGCCGCTCGCAATTACCTTCAGCTCGTCGAGCACCACGGCGAGCAGTGCCTCTCCCGCGATGCACAGCTCGCCATCGCCAACCACCTCCACGCCTCCGGCGACCACCAGCACGCCGCCCTCGCCTACCGGCTCTTCACCGCCAAATTCACCGCCGACTCCGAAACCAACCGCGTCCGACTCATGCACGCCGTCCTGCTCGCCCGCTACCTCAACGACCCCATCGGCGCCCAGCGCGAACTCGACGACATCGAAGAACACAAACTCTCCGAGGCCGAACGCGACCTCGCCTCAACGCTCCGCGAGGAACTGGCATGAGCGCCGATGAACGCACCGGACCCATCCGCACCCGCATCAAGATCTGCGGCGTGCGCGACCCCGAAACCGCACTCGTCGCCGCCGAGTGCGGGGCCGACTCCATCGGCCTCGTCTTCGTCTCCTCGTCACCACGCCGCGTCACCATCGACGAGGCCTACGACATCCAGAGCGTCCTCCCCGCCTTCGTCACCAGCGTCGGACTCTTCATCAACCCCAAGCCCGACGATTACCTCACCACCATGGTCCAGGCCGACCTCGATCTCGGCCAGCTCCACGGCAAAGAACCCGAACCCCTCGTCCGCGAGATCGGCCCCGACCTCATCAAGGCCATCCGCTACTCCCCCGACACCATCGAGGCCGACCTGCGCAAGTGGTCCCGCATCGACGAACTCGACGCCGTCCTCATCGACGGCGGCACCGGCGGCACAGGCGAGCAGGCCGACTGGCAACACCTCGCCTCCGTCATCGACGCCTGCGACCACCCCGTCATCCTCGCCGGCGGCCTCACACCCGAAAATGTCGGCGAGGCCATCCGCCTCGTCCGCCCCTACGCCGTCGATGTCTCCAGCGGCGTCGAGTCATCCCCCGGCATCAAGGACCCCGCCAAAATCGCCGCCTTCTGCCGCGCCGTCCGCGAAGCCGACCACCACTGAAACCACCCGCCGCCGCATTTCCCCCGAATCGGGAAAATCGGCCGGTATGAAGCCGAATTCACGCAATTCAAACCCAGTCGAACCGCCGACCGTTCTACCATCACACTAAAGGTTCACCCGTACAACCGCGCCGCACTGGCGCACTCCAACGGGGGAGGTGGAACATGGTCAGCAACCCCAAATCACAATCCCAAACCGGCCCCCGCGCGGCATCCCCCGCGCCACGGCAAACGCCGCACAGCGAGCTGCACCTCTGGCCCCTGACCAGCACCGACGCCGACCAATGGCGCGACGGCCGCCCCGCACCCAACGCCTACCCCACCAAGCCGCAAACCCTCTGCGACACCGAACCCAACCGCCGCAACTGCCCCGGCATGGTCGCCGAACCCCTCA
>CBFGVX010000140.1:0-3592 GCA_965652425.1 uncultured bacterium
TTTTCTACGTTAGAAAAATCTATTCCTTCGATAATGCCTATTATATTTGTATCGACTTTGTCCCATAGCCCAATAATGCGTCGCGCGATACGGTTGAGCGATGGAAACGACTCTTCATCCGGCGGCGTGAATTCCGGAAGATATCCGATGACCGGGATGAATCCTCCGCTCTCGTACGGCGTGTTGCGAATCGCCCACGGGATGCGGTTCGGGTGGTCCACAAGGCCGGCGGATGTGGCTCTGAACAGTCGCGTATCCGCGCCAGTCTCTACCCATTGGGTGGCGATCGCGACTTCACCCGCTCCGCTGGAGAGAACAAGAGGAGCGGTCAGTACATCGGGGGCCGACGGGTTGAGGGCGATGTCCGCTCCGATATCCAGGCGAAGATCCTCGCCGTTGTAGCCGAAGTGTGCGGGATCGCCATGCAGGCTCGGGCTGTCCAGCACGCCGTCGGGTTCGGTGAGAACCACCCATGGGTCGTTGCCGCCTGCATATCGAACCGACGCTGTGTCGCTATCCGACGGGCTGCTGCCTGAAAAGGAGAGTTCGAATTCGCGTGTTAGCTGTTGGACGAACTGTGCAGTATCGTCGCCGGTCTCGTTGAAGACCAGTCGATGCATGAGCGGCTCACCGTCGATCGACAGGTATTCGGCATCAAAAGAGATGGTGTCTGGAGTCAGAGGATCGAGCAGACGGTCTCCGACCGCACTCAAGGAGATGCTCGAAGTCTTGCCGAGAACAGTCAGGTTGCCTTCGTAGGTGCCGAGTCCGCCCGTGCCGATTCCGAGCGCCCCGTTGGCAGAAGTTCCGTTGTAGCTCAGGCCCAAGGTGGCGGTCAGACCCGGCTCCGGACCGACCCGGTCAGGGAATGTGAGCTCCAGGGGGGTTCGTCCTCCGACGAAACCGGGGAGTGGTGACAACGACTCGCCGGTGATCCAGTCCAGATCAAGCCAGTTGACGCCCACGAAGGTGGATACCCGATTGTTCTGGCCCGCAGCATTGATCGATGTCATGACATCGATCGGAACTCCTCCAGCACCGAAGTGGCCCGTCGGAGCGTCGTACAGGAAAGTCCGCGTGAACGGCACCTCAAGCGTGGCGAGCTGCCAAGGCGCTATCGGCGTGGTAACCGTCAATCCGGGTAGGCCATCGAGTGTGTCGACGAGATGTCCTTCGACATAGAAACTCAGCGACTGCAATTGCTGTGCTGGATTTAGCGTAAGCTCCGACAATCGGTCGCGAACGACACCCTCGACAGTAATCTCCATCGTTGTGTAACTCAGGAGTTCAGCGGTCACGGAGGTTAGCCAAAGTTCTGGCTGCAGATCGGCGGGCTCCAGAATGACGGGTGCCGGTTCAACCTCGCCGGTCACCTCATCGAAGATCACGCTCTGTAATTCAAAAGTGCGTAGTCGGACCGTATCGACGACTCCTAATGTGTGTCCATCCTGCCTGTCGAGCACCGCATGGATAGCGACGCTTGGGCCGGAGTCATCGATTCGAACCGCCTCGATGTAGAGGATCGCGACACCCTGTTCATCGAAGACGAATTTATCCGCAGGGTAGTACCCTGGTGCAACGAAATCACCGGGATCATCTTCCTCTGCCAGACTGCGTGGGTTTCTGGTGTCTGTGGCGTCTTTGGTCCAGATACGGATCAGGCCACCAGCCGGCAGTTCTGGATTGCCGTTCGTATCCTGTGAAACGAGGTTCGGATCGGATGCGGAGTAGACAATGCTAATCGCCAGATTTTCAATGCACTCGCCAGGAGTCTTCAGCTCCAGCACGAGAGGCACAAAACCCACTCCATCGCTGTCCTCAGGATCGATGGCATCATCACTGTCGCCGTCGATCCCATTCAGATTGAAGCCGTCCGCGAAGTCAACGATGCCGTCAGCATCAGCATCTATTGTGTTGACAGGGATGAGTTTGTTGTCTGCCTCCTCGTTGTCCTCGATGTGCTCCTCGTCGTCGGATCGGTTTGGTACATCGATACCGTCATCGTTGTCAGAATCGATGTCCAAGTCGAATTTCCAGCCCGACTCGAAGCATTCTGAGTCCGGGTCGTCCTGATTCTTGATCCCATCGCTGTCGTCATCCTGGCAGGCACAGTCCTCCAGAAGATCGCCCGCATAGCATGTGGAGTCGCAGTCGTTCTGATTGGTAATCCCATCGCAGTCATCGTCGCCGCACGGACTGCACGGCTGTTCATCCGACCCGATCGGGGCGTACCGGTCGTCAAAGCACGGTGAATCGCAGTCGTACTGGTTCAGGATCCCGTCGCCGTCCTTATCGGCGCATGGGTTTGAGCACCCGTGAGAGGCGACAGGACGCCCACCCTCAGAGCAATCCAGGTTATCGGGAATACCGTTGCCGTTGGTATCTTGGTTTTTTCCACTTCCCTCCGGGGTCGTTGGATCCTGCCCATCGGTTGGTGGCCCGCAGTTGTCAGCACCGCAGCACGCTTGGACGCAATCACTGGTCATTCCGCAACCCGGATGATTGGTGAACCCCTTGCATCCGGGAACATTGTTTGTGCCACTCACTAGGAGCCCGGGGAAGTACGGGTCAGTTACCGGGTAGGTCGGGTCTCCGGGCTGGGGCATGCCGCCGCGCGGCTGGCCTTGCTGTCGCGTGGGCGTATCGAGGATGTAGTCCCCGTACTGATACGGATCCAGCGCGTTCCACCGAGTGAGCAGTCGCTGCGTGTCATCAACAAAGGTGCGGATGATGCTCTCGTCGCCGAAAGCGCCCACCACCTGGTTCATGTCATCGAGGTCGACCGAGCCCGTCTGGGACACATCACCGGACACTGGGTTCCCGACCTCGGCCTCCTGACCGAATCGCGTGATCACATGGTTCAGGTCGTCCTGTTCGGCCTTAAGGTCCCGGTTCGCATCACCCGTGATCCCCAGGCCGCTGATGTGATGCGCGTAGTGGATGAGGTTGCCGTCGTCATCAACCGACGGGTACGGATCATCGCCGTCACGCTGGTTACTGATCAGCGTCGGCCAGAGCAGGTTCCCGTTGGCCGAGGAGAAGACCTGGATGGTGGTGGTCTTCAGAGCGGGGTCGTAGGGGTTCGAGATCGACCCGACCAAAAGGTCCGGCAGGCCGTCGCCGTCCTGATCGGTCGTGAGTTCGAGCACCACCCCGAAGTGATCGATGCTCGGATCGGGGTTGTAGATCGTCACCGATGCCGCGGCGGTGGTCAGGTGCTCGGGAGCGGTTCCACGCGCTGCTCCGGGGAAGATGTGGACCTGCCCGGTCGACGGGGCGATGGCTCTGGGGTCGCCATCCGCGAGCGAGGACGAGATGGCGATCTCGGAGAAGGTGTCCCCGTCCAGGTCGCCCATACTGATGATCTCGTACCCGAAGCCGTCGTTGAAGCCCCGGGCGGTGTAGGTGCGGATCAGCGCGCCGTCGGAACCCGAGTGCAGACTGACCATGCCCTTCGGTTGGTGGTCTTCGTACACCCAGCTCGACGCGGCGATGTCCCACTGGCCGTCGCCGTCGACATCGGAGGCCCCGGCGACGGTGCGGCCCAGGTACTCCCACTCCTCGCCGATCAGGTGCATGAGCAGCTCACCGT
>CBFGVX010000141.1:0-3456 GCA_965652425.1 uncultured bacterium
CCAGGCTCAGTTTTATAGAGGGATAGTTGATGGTGAGCTAAATCAGGAAGAGAATGATTGAGCCGGAGATGGTCAGCGCCGGTTCGGAAATGTGCAGCATCCGAAGGAGATATTTTCCGGCCACCAGAAAGATCAGCAGGGCCACCAAGGCGATCAGGAGCTCGCGGATGAGGACGCGGTTTCGCCGCTCTTCCGGCAGTTTGTTGAGGACACTGAGGAAGAGCGGGATGAGCCCGAAAGGATCGATAATGAAAAAGAGCAGTGCTGCGGTGGAGAGCATGAAGGTCATGGTACCGAGCCGCAGGCGGGCGATGCTCGGGGAGGTCGCCGTCTCCCACCGCCGCGGCTGAAGCCGGGGCGTTTTCAACCACGGTGCTCGATGCGTATCATCCTCCCCTTGAAACTCTCGCTTTATCCACTCAACCCGACCGTCGGTGATCTGCGGCACAATCGCGATCTGATCGAGGGTGCGGTGCGCGATGCCGTCGCGAGCGGGGTTGAACTGCTCGTGCTCCCCGAATTGGTGATGACCGGCTATCCGCCGCGGGACCTGCTGCTGCAGGGCGGGTTCATCGACGATGTCATGCGGACGGTCGAGCGGATCGCTTCCGGTGTTCCCGACGGTCTGACCGTGTTGATCGGCACGCCGTGGCGCAAGGGCGGGAGCGCGATGCTCACCAACTCGGTCGTCGTGGCGAAGGGGACGGCCCGGGGCGGGTCGATCATCGAGCGATACGACAAGCGGTTGCTGCCGAACTACGATGTGTTCGACGAGCTGCGCTACTTCCGCCCGGGGGACCGGCCGGTCGTCATCGAGGTCGGGGGGGTAAAGGTCGGCCTCGCGGTCTGCGAGGATCTGTGGCGCGGCGTGGATGCGCACACCGATGACCGGTACGCGAACGCGCCGGACCCGATGGCCGAACTCAAGGCAGCCGGCGCTGAGATCGTGGCCGTTCCGTCCGCCAGCCCCTTCGTGCGTGGCAAGAGCGTGCTGCAGGGACGGATCATCGCGCAGCAGTGCGAGCGGCTGGGCATCGCGATCGCCTCGGTCAACCAGTGCGGTGCGAACGACGACCTGATCTTCGACGGCCACTGCGCCCTGTACACGCCCGGCCCGTTCGGGGCACTGCTGTCGGCCTCGGGTCGGCCGTTCGAGACCGGGAGCATCGTGGCGGACTTTGTGCCGAACGATGAGCCCGCCGCGCTGGACGGCGACCCGTTCGAGGCGGCGGAACCGCTCGGCCTGCTGTGGGACGCGCTGGTGCTCGGAATCCGGGACTATTGCTCAAAGAGCGGGTTCAGGAAGGTCACGCTCGGCGTATCGGGGGGTATCGATTCGGCACTTTGCGCTGTATTGGCATCAGCGGCGGTGGGGGCTGAGAACCTCATCGGCGTGGCCATGCCCAGCCGCCACTCCAGCGAGGGCAGCCGGACGGACGCCGAGGATCTCTGTCGGCGCATCGGCTGTACATACGCGGTGCGCAGTATCGAAGGCGGGCACGATGTACTGTCGCGAGACCTCGACGAGTCTTTGCGGGAACTCGGCGTTCAGGGCGGCGCATCGGGCTTGACCGATGAGAACATCCAGAGCCGCCTTCGCGGGCTGACGATGATGGCCGTGAGCAACGCCACCGGCGCGCTGCTGCTCACCACCGGCAACAAGTGCGAGCACGCGACGGGTTACTCCACGCTGTACGGCGACCAGAACGGGGGACTCGCACCGATCGCGGATCTGCTCAAGCGTGAGGTCTACGAGCTCGCCCGCTGGATTAACGCCAACCCCGAGCGCTGCGGATTCTCCCAACCGCCCATCCCCGAATCCACGATCACCAAGCCGCCGAGCGCCGAGCTTCGCCCCGATCAGAAGGACTCGGACTCGCTGCCGGATTACGCCGTGCTTGATGAGATTGTCGCTCGCTATGTGGACGGCAGGGAAGATGCGCGATCGATCGAGTCCGATATGCTTGGCCGCGGCATCATCGAACGCGATGAACTCCGGCGCATCATCCGCCTGATCGATCTCAACGAGTACAAGCGGTTCCAGCTCGCGATCGCGCTGAAAGTGAAACCCGTCGCCTTCGGAAGAGGAAGACGACGGGCGATTGTGCAGCGGTACCGGGTTCTGCGATGACGGTGGGTTCTCGCTTCGGCGTTACGGGCAGACCGTGCCAAACGCGCTGAGCACGATGTTCAGGTCGTCAAGATTCACTGTTCCATCACCGTTCGCGTCACCGTTCTCGATGTCGAATCCGAAGTTCGTGAGCACAAGGTTCAGGTCGTCCAGATTGACCGAGCTGTCACCGGTCACATCACCGGAGCAGTCGGGCCTTGAACAAACATCCCATTTGGCGAGGAGCGCCGAAGGAATCTCCTCGAACGATGAGCCGGATGTTGCCTGCAGAACAAATGACATTCCGCCCCCGAAGTACAAGTCCGGCCCGTTCCCGTCATCAAAGACAACTGATGCGACAGGGTTGCGGTTTGCGCCCTGGCCAAGCGGCAACCATTGTTGACCATCCCATTTGCTAAAGGGTACGACCGGGGATGGAAATGCAGTAAGGAAGGCGTTTCCACCGGCGTAGAGCGTTTGGTCAGAGCTATCGCCAAAGACCTGGAGTGTGGAAACCGAGCCCTTGATCGTTCCGACTGCATTCCATGTGATGCCGTTCCATGAAAGCACCGCTGGGGCATCAAAGGTCGTGCCGGTCACGCCGGCGTACAGCACGGCTGCTTCTCCATTGCCATGTGCAGCGAGCGCGTCCACTCTTGAATCCACGCCGTTTCCAATCGAGAACCAATCACTGCCGTTCCACGCGGCGATGTTCTTCATTGGTGTGCCGTCGACCTGATCAAAAAATCCGCCCACGATCAGCATCGGGCCGGTCGGCCCGTTGAATACCACCAGTGATCTCCCGCGGTTTTGGGAGAGAGAAGGACCGGTGTATGTGAATCCGCCAGCCAGCGGGGACCAGTTCGAGCCATCCCAGCGGGCGATGTTACTGGCGGGTGATCCGCCGGCATGATCGAAACGGCCGGTAGCGTACAACGCTGGCCCGGTGCCATCATCAAACACCGCGAGCGCGAGGATCTCACCATCGGTTCCCTCGCCGACGCTCGACCACTCGCTGCCGTTCCAACGGGCGATGTTTGAAGCGGGTTTGCCGTCCGCTTCACTGAACTTCCCCGCGGCGTACACGGCATCGCCGCTCCCATCGTCATAGACCGCCATTGCTTTCACGAATCCGTTGACACCGCTGCCAAGGGTCTCCCATTGTTTGTTCTGCCACTTGCCGACAAAGGTGGAAACTGAACCGTCTGCGCTGATCGCGAAGCTGCCACCCGCATAGATCGCGTGGCCTGTCTCATCGGACTCTGAGGTGGTCATGGCGTAGATGGAGCCGCTAGCAGGCCGCTAAGCAACCCACCGCAGATCGCGCTATCCTGATCGCTCAGCAA
>CBFGVX010000142.1:0-3338 GCA_965652425.1 uncultured bacterium
AATCTGATCGAAAATCGCCTGGGGCTGCCGTTTGCGCCCGCGGTAGTCGCTCAGGAAGCACGCCTCGGCCAGCAGCACGGGCTCCGCGCGGCGCCCAGCGTTCACCAGGCGCCGGCGGGGGGGTTCGACGCCGCGGGGGTGGCTGTGTTCGGCGGTGGAGCGGGTTGGTGTTGTGGTGGCCGTGGTCGAGACGGCGATGCTGGGTCGGGTGGGTTGGGCGTTGCAGATGGCCTCTTCGAGTTCCTTCCAGGAATCGCTCTCGATTCGGTACGGGCGAGAGCCGGTGAGCAGTTCGTAGAGGATGACCCCGAGCGAATAGACATCGCTGGAGGTGGTGACCGGTTCGCCTCGGATCTGCTCGGGGCTGGCGTAGGCGGGCGTGAGGCGACGCTCGACGGTGATGGTGCTTTCGAAGGGGTTCGGTTGGTTCTCCGCGTCGAGGACCTTGGCGACGCCGAAGTCGAGTAGTTTTACGGTTCCGTCGGGTGTGACCAGGATGTTCGCGGGCTTGAGGTCGCGATGGACGACGAGGTTGCGGTGGGCGTGTGCGACGGCGTCGCAGACGGTGCGGAAGAGATCGATGCGCTCGGGGATGGTGAGGCGGTGCTCATCGCAGTACTGATCGAAGCGGGTGCCTTCGACATATTCCATGACGAAGTACGGCGATCCGTCGGGGAGCGAGCCGGCGTCGATGAGTGCTGCGATGTTGGGATGGTTGAGGTTCGCGAGGACGCGGCGTTCGCGGTCGAAGCGTTCGATGATGTCGGTGCTGTTCAGGCCGCGCCGGATGAGCTTGATGGCGACTCGTCGGTCGAAGGTCTCGTCGATGCGTTCGGCGAGGTAGACGCTGCCCATGCCTCCGGAGCCGATGCGTTCCAGGACTCTGTAGGAACCGACGGTCGTGCCGATGGCCGGATCGAACGCGCCAGCAAGATCCGGTGACTGTTCGAGGGCGGGGCGAGCGAGGAACTCTCCCGAGTGTTCATGGGCGCGGAGCAGACTGAGGATCTCTTCGAGCAGACGATCGTCGTGCTCGCACTGCTCGCGCAGCCACTCGAGGCGGGTGGGCGGGGGCTGATCGAGCGCCTGATCGAAGAGCTTCTCAACGCGGTCTGCGCGGGAATTGCTCATGCCGTGGGCTCCGGAGATTCGTGCATCTCGCGGAACAGCCAGGCGCGGGCGAACTGCCAGTGCCGATCGATGGTGCGGCTGGGGATGTCCAGGAAGGCGGAGACCTCGGCGACGGTGAGACCGCCGAAGAAGCGGAGCTCGACGATGCGGGCCTTGTCTGGATAGAGCTCGGCCAGTCGGACAAGGGCGGCATCGAGTTCGACGAGGTCCGAGGGTCGCTGCTGGTCGACGAGAAGGGAGGTGTCGAGTTGGAGGCGCTGTCTGCCACCCCCCCGCTTCTGGGCGTTGCGAGCGCGGGCGGCGTCCACCAGCACGCGCCGGATGGCCTGGGAGGCGATGGCGAGGAAGTGGGTGCGGCTTTCCCAGACGGCCTTGTCCTGATTCACGAGGCGGAGGTAGGCCTCGTGCACGAGGGCGGTGGCCTGGAGGGTGAGGTCCTGTCGCTCGGAGCGGAGGTGGTGCTCGGCGATGGCGCGGAGTTCATCGTAGAGAACGGGCAGGAGGAGATCGACCGCTCGCTGGTCTCCGGACGCGACGCGTTCGAGGAGCTGGGTGATGTCCTGCTGCTGGTTCATGTGATTTCAACGGTAGCGTGAGAATGGAGCAGATTGTCTGGTGATGTTCGCGAAATCGGGCGAGTGGTTGCGGAAAGAAGGATCAGCGGGCTGATTCGTGCTTCGGGAAGGTCCGCAAAAACACGACGCGGCCTGGGTGGCCCAGGCCGCGTCGTGTTTGGAGGTGACCCCACGGGGATTCGAACCCCGGTCTTCAGGATGAAAACCTGATGTCCTAGACCTGACTAGACGATGGGGCCGTCTTTTTCCTGCAGTTGAGGCAGGTCACATTGGCCGTCCGGAAAACCGGTTGGACATCGGCCAAGGGCGGGCATTGTAGCTATCCGGGCGGATTCCTCAACGGGTCCGGGGTTCTTCTGGGAAAAAACACGGACCTGGGCCTGAAAATCGCCGATGAAGTCCCTCATGGAAACCCCGAAATCCACTCCTTCCGCGAACGGCAGGGTCCCCCGCTCACTGGTGCGAGTGCTTGGGGCGGGTGTGTTTCTGATCGCCTTTTTTACCCTGACGAGCATCATCGATCCGTCGCAATCGACGGCGACGGACTCTCTGGGTACCGAACGGGGCGAAGTCATCGGTCCGATCCTGGGCGGTGGCGGGCAGGACCCGACCGAGCGGATGATGGCGGCCTTGCCGCGCGACGCGACGGTTCTGGGCACTCTGGAAAGCCGGCATCACACGATCATCATCACGGCGGGCGAACTCGAAGCCCGCTACAGCGTGTTCACGCCCGATGGGGATGCGGAAATCCTCGAAGCGACGCTGACGGAGTTGTACGAATTGGCTCCGGATCTGGATGTGGCGGGGATGATGGCCGGCTCGGATCCCTTCGGCGGCGTGGATCAGGGCGTGCCGATCGATCTCGACGGCGGCTGGCAGCGCTGAACGCCGGATCGCGATTGAGATTAAATTTTGAGTATGGATCAGGGATTTGCGTATCCCGGGGGTTGGCTGCCGCTGCCGGAATGGATGGCGAGTCCGCCGATTCCTGAGGGTGTGCGCAGCATTCTGGTCTACGGCGGCAGCTTTGATCCGCCCCACATCGGGCATCGACGGCTGGGATTGCTGGCTCGCGAGGGTGCCGGGCTGGACTGGTTGCTGGTGATCCCCGCCGCGCAATCGCCTCATAAAGAGGATCCGCCGCGGTTTTCGGGGGAGCAGCGGCTTGGTTTTTTGGGGGCGATGTTCGAGGGCGATGAGCGGGTCTCGGTGAGCCGGATGGAGATCGAACGCCAACTGAAGCGGCCGGATGAGCCGAGTTACACGGTGGACACGCTGCACACGCTGCGGGGTTTTCTGCCGCTGGGGGTCAAGCTGCGGCTGCTGATCGGTGCGGATCAGGCGCTGAGTCTGCACCGGTGGCTCGAACCGATGGCGGTGATGGCGTTGGCGGAACCGGTGGTGATGCGTCGGGACGGTTCGGTGGAAAACCGCGGTGCGTTGGCGGAGCGGATCGCGGCGAACTGGGATGGCAGCGCGGAGGGTGTGAGCGCTGCGGACTGGGAGAAGCGGATCGTGGAGATGCCGCTGATCGATGCGTCCTCGACGGAGGTGCGTCGGCTGCTGGATGAGCCGGAGACCGATCGGCGGGAGGCCCGGCTTCGGGAATTGCTGCACCCGGCGGTGTACGCG
>CBFGVX010000143.1:0-3102 GCA_965652425.1 uncultured bacterium
GCGAGTTCCTCGCCAACATGAGCCACGAGATCCGCACCCCCATGACCGCCATCCTCGGCTTCGCCGATCTGCTCACCGACACCACCGCCGAGCAGCGCGAGATCCACATCGAGACCATCAAGCGCAACGGCGAGCACCTGCTGGCGATCATCAACGACATCCTGGACCTATCGAAGATCGAAGCGGGCAAGATGAGCATCGAGTCGATGGAGTGCTCGCCGGTGCAGATCATCGAGGAAGTGGTTGATTCGATGCGTCCGCGGGCATCGGGCAAGAACATCACGGTCCAGAGCGTGTACCAGTCGCCGGTACCGGAATTCATCACGACCGATCCCATCCGGCTGCGGCAGATCCTGATCAACCTGGTGGGGAACGCGATCAAGTTCACTGAAGTCGGTTCGGTGCGGCTGGTGGTGTCGATGGACGAGGAGGAGCCGCGTCGGCTGCGCGTGGCGGTCCGGGACACGGGGATCGGCATCTCGTCGGACCAGCTCGACCGCCTGTTCCAGCCGTTCAGCCAGGCGGATGCGAGCACGACGCGTCGCTTCGGTGGGACCGGTCTGGGTCTGCAGATCTCTCGTCGACTTGCGGAGCTGCTCGGTGGGACGATCCGCGTGGAATCGGCGGTGGGTGTTGGAAGCGTGTTCGAGATGACGATCGGTGTCGGGGACATCTCGATGGCTCCGATGGTGTCGGCCGACGAGATTGCCAAGCGGATCGAGCGTGCGCGGCGGTTCGGCGAGGCCCCGAAGCGGACGAGCCAGCCGGTGTCTGGGGATCGTCTCGATGGGGCGAGCATCCTGCTGGTCGAGGATGGGCCTGACAATCAGCGTTTGATCGCGCATCATCTACGCAAGGCCGGTGCGCTGGTGGATGTTGCCGACAACGGTCGGATCGGTTGCGAGCGCGTGGAGAGCAGAAAAAACCGGTACGACCTTGTGCTGATGGACATGCAGATGCCGGAGCTGGACGGTTACGCCGCGACACGTCGGCTGCGCGAGAACGGATACGAGTTGCCGATCATCGCGCTGACCGCGCACGCGATGCCTGGCGATCGGGCGAAGTGCATGGACGCCGGTTGTGATGAGTTTCTGACGAAGCCCATCAACCGTGAGGAACTGCTGCGATGCTGCGCGAGCGCGATTCGGCCGGGCTCGGACGAGAGGCGTGCGGCCTGAGCGCGTTTGCGATCAGTCCTCGTCGTCCTCGGCGAGGATGCGCTGGATCTCGTCGTCGTCGATGCCCTCGACGGTGAAACGCGATGGCGTGTGTTCGCCGGAGGATTCGCGTTTGGCGTCCATCTTGCGCTTGTGGCGGCCCGAGAGCAGGTCCTCGATATCGGCGCGTTTTCGTTCGCGGAAGAACAGGCGGACGGGCACTTCGGCGAAGGGCGTGGCCTCGCGCAGGCGGTTGAGCAGGTAGCGTTCGTATTCGCCCTTGAAGAGCTCGGGCTTGTTGACGACGATCACGAAGGTGGGCGGGGCGGCGGCGACCTGTGTGGCGTAGAGGATCTTGGCCTGCGTGCCCAGGCGGGAGGAGGGGCCGCGGGTGGCGAGGATCTCCTTGAGGATCTTGTTGATCTTGCCGGTGGACAGCCGCTGGCGGGCCTGGTCGAAGAGGTCGAAGGCGACCTCGATGACCTGCTCGAGGCCGACCTTGTCTTTGCTGGAGGTGAAGATGATCGGGGCGGTATCGAGGCCGGGGAGTTCCTTCTCGATGTACTGCTGGTAATCGTCGGGCGTGAGCGGCTCGCCCTTGCGGTTCTTCTTGCCCTGGGCGAGGTCCCACTTGCTGACGACGATGACGCAGGGCTTGAAGGACTCGGCGATCTGGGCGCCGAGGCGCTTGTCGATCGCGGAGATCTTCTCGGTGGCGTCGATGAGCAGGAGGACGACATCGGCGCGGACGATGGACTGGGCCATGCGCATGTTGGCGAACTGCTCGACGGCGTCGGCGAATTTCGAGCGCTTGCGGACGCCGGCGGTGTCGATCGCGACCATGGTGCGCCCGTCCATCTCGAAGCGGACATCGATGGCGTCGCGCGTGGTTCCGGCGATCTCGGACACGATGACGCGGTTCTCGCCCGCCAGCGCGTTCACAAAGCTGCTCTTGCCGGCGTTGCGACGGCCGACGAGGGCGATCTTCATCTCCGGCTCGGCGTCGGTGTCGGGTTGGGGCTCGGGCAGGGCGGCGAAGAGTTTTTCCTTGAACTCCCGACGCATGTAGTTGTTCAGCGCGGAGACGAGCCAGGGCTCGCCGAAACCGAGCGCGGCGGCCTCGAGGCCGTGGGGTTCCCAGTTGTTGGCGTCCACCTTGTTGGCGACCATCTGGATGGGCAGCTCGCGCTGCTTGCCCTCGGCGTCTTTGACGAGGCGGCGCTCGCGCAGCATTTTGGCGATGGTCTCGTCGAGGGTCGTGATGCCCGTCTGGGCGTCGACGACGAAGAGGATGAGGTCGGCGGTGGCGACGGCGGCACCGATCTGGGCCTCGATCTCGCCCGTCAGCCGCTGGAGGTCCTCGCCGGCGTCGTCGAAGCGGGCGCCCTCGGCGGTGTAGACGCCGTAGCCGCCGGTATCGACGATCTCCACCAGTTTGTGGGGTTCGGTCTTGAGCGGGCCCTCGAGGTCGATGATGTGCGACACCCGATCGCGCGTCACCCCCGGCGTGGGGTCCACGATGGACACTTTGGCCTTCGCGAGCATGTTCAAAAGCGAAGACTTGCCGACATTGGGTCGGCCGACGATGGCGATTCTGGGGAGGGACATAGTCGGACGATTCTACCCGACCTTGGGATTCTCCGATTTTGAGGGGGGTGGTTTCCTCCTTCTCCCCTCGCGGGAGAAGGTGGCCGCGCAGCGGACGGATGAGGGGGCGGTCCGAATCTTCCGACCGTTCAACCAATACCGCAGCGGCTGCGCTGCTGACCCCTCACCCCAGCCCTCTCCCGCAAGGGGAGAGGGAGCCGGAGCATCCTTCTCCCGCGAAGGGAGAAGGAGGGGAGGCGGGTTCACCGTTTATGCCGCGACGGGTTGGGGTGTGGTCTCGTGTTCGTGCTGGGCTTCGAGGGTTCGGAAGCGCTCGATGCACCGGTCGGAGACCGGT
>CBFGVX010000144.1:0-3066 GCA_965652425.1 uncultured bacterium
AAACCACTCGCCTACCGCTCATGATGACGCAGCATCGACTCGTCAAACTCGATCCCGAGGAACGCGCACACCCGCTTCAGCTCGACCTCCGGATCGTCCACCAGCGACTCGTACCGCAGCGTCAGGTACTTCTCCGGCCCCAGCCGTTCCGCCTCGCGCTGCTGACGCTGCATCACATCCCGCCAGTACAGCGCCGTCCGCCACTTCGACTTCTCCAGCCACCACCACTCCTTCAGGAACGACACCACCACATCCCGCGGATCGCGGTACATGTGGATGAACTTCGCGCGCGGGAAGTCCTCCAGAATCGCGTCGATGTACTTCTCATTGTGCGGCGACTTCTCCCCAATCAACAGCCCCTCCGGCTCCGCTTCCCCCATCCCCTTCAACAGCTCGTCCAGCAGCCACAGAACGAGTTCTCGCCTCGTCCGCACACCCCCCTCAACCACCGCCCGCTCGAACTTCGCGCTCTCCAGCCCAAGCTGCTCCCAGTACCACTGCCCCGTCACCGCCTTCGCGTACTCCGCCGCCTCCGCGTCCGTCACCGGGCACGCGAACCCGAGCGCCTCGGGCTCGAACCTCGCGTAGAAATGCACCTCCGGCGGGATCGACACCCGCTCGTGGCACATCAGCATCGCCTGCAGCAGCGTCGTGCCGCACCGTCCGGTGCCGATGATGAAAAACGGGTCCTCGCGCATCGCGTGCAGGGTACCCGCCCGCGCCGATTGCGACCAACATCGCCACCCCGCTATCATCGCCCTCCCATGGGCGTCACCAGAAAATTCCTCCGCTTCTGCCGGCGCCACGCGCCCACGCGCCGATCCGCCTTCACCGCCATCTACAAGCTCAACGACTGGAACGCCCCCGACCAGCGCGACGCTCCCGACTCCTCCGTCTCCGGCCCGGGCTCCACGCTCGACGCCACCTACGCCCTCCGCCAGGCCCTGCCCGGCCTCATCGAGTCCCTCGGCGTCCGCACCATCCTCGATGCGCCCTGCGGCGACTGCCGCTGGATGCCCCTCGTCGACCTCAAGGGCGCCGACTACACCGGCATCGACATCGTCAAACCGCTCATCGAATCGAACGCCCAGCGCCTCAGCGCCGCCGACTTCACGAACGCCGGCTCCGTCGAGTTCCGCGTGCTCGATCTCGTCGAGGACGAACTGCCGAAGGTGGACCTGATCATCTGCCGCGACTGCCTCGTGCACCTGCGCCACAAGGATGTCGAGCGCGTCCTCGACAACGCCCGGCGCAGCGGCTCGAAGTACCTGCTCACCACCACCTACCCCGACGCCCCCGAGAACACCGACCTCAAACGAACCGGCGGCTGGCGCGCCCTCGACCTGACCCTCCCCCCATTCAACCTCCCCGCCCCCGAGCAGATGATCCGCGAACACCGCGAAAGCGGCGCACCGGAATCCGACAAGCCCATCGAGAACGCCAAGTTCATGGGCCTCTGGCGACTGAACTGATGGATCGGCCTCCCTCTCCCCTTGCGGGAGAGGGCCGGGGTGAGGGGTCAGCGGCGAAGCCGCTGGGGGGTGGCATGGCCGCCCTCCTCAGGCGGCTATGCGAATCGCAGATGGATCGGGTGCCACGGGTTGACCCAACGGGCAACCAGTGCGAAACCACCAAGGGTGCCGTGGTCGGAGCCCGACAAAGTCGGGCGCAGGCCATGCGAATCGCTGAATCAGAATCGCAACCTGCAATCCGTCGTCCGCGTGGCCTGCGCTCCGCTCCGACCACGGCACCCAAGAGAAGGCCCTAAAGAAAAAACCGCCCATTCGGGCGGCTTCATCAATCACTCAGTTTCCCCGACTCTCACCGGTCGCTCATCGCCACATACGGCTGATCGTGAGCGCCCACATACTGCGCCTTCGGGCGGTACAGGCGGTTGTCGGCGAGCTGCTCGAGCATGTGCCCGGCCCAGCCGCCGATGCGACTGAGGGCAAACATCGGGGTGAACAGGTCGAGCTTCAGGCCGATGCAGTGGTAGGTCGTCGCCGAGTAGAAGTCGACGTTCGGGTAGATGCCCTTCGCGCCGAGCTCGCGCTCCATCACCTGTTCGATGATGTGGCTCTTGGCGTACAACTCCTGGTTGCCCGTGTCCTCGGCGAGCTTCTTGGCCAGCGACTGCAGGTCGGTCGCGCGCGGGTCCTTGGTCTTGTAGACCCGGTGCCCGAAGCCCATGATCTTCTCCTTGCGCTCGATCTTGCCCATGATGTAGGCCTCGGCGTCTTCCACGCTCTTGATCTCGTTGAGCATCTTCATGACGCCCTCGTTCGCACCCCCGTGCAGCGGGCCGCGCAGCGAGCCGATCGCGCCGGTGATCGCCGAGTACACATCGCTCATCGTCGAGATGATCACGCGCGTCGTGAAGGTCGAGTTGTTCAGCCCGTGGTCGGCGTGCAGGATCATGCAGATGTCGAACGCCCGCGCCATCGTGTCCGTCGGCTTCTCGCCGTTGAGCATGTACAGGAAGTTCTCGGCGAAGCTCAGCGACGGATCCGGATGCACGAGGTCCAGACCGCGCCGATGCCGATCGAAGTACGCCACGATCGTCGGGGCGTGCCCGAGGATGTTCAGCGCCTTGTCCTGCGCCGACTCCAGATCGTTCGCGTTCGGGTTCGCGTCGTACATCGCCAGCGACGACACCAGCGTCCGCAGCACATGCATCGGCTCGGCCGTCTTCGGCAGCGAGGTCACCCGCTGCTCCATCCCCTTGGGCAACTCGTACCGCTTGCGGAGGTTCTGCGTGAACGCGTCGAGCTCGTCCTGCTTCGGCAGCCGCTTGTTCCACAGCAGGAACACCGTCTCCTCGAAGGTGGAGTTCGACGACAGCTCGCCGATCGGGATCCCGACATACTCGAGAATCCCCTTCTGACCGTCGATGAACGACATTTCCGTCTCGGCGGCCACAACACCTTCAAGACCCTTGGGGGCACTGGCAACAGCGGACATGCTCGTCGAACCTTTCGGCTGGAACAGCCATGGAGGGACGAATCCCTCAGACTACGCGGCCCCGAACCGGGGTGATCGCGATATGGTGACACCACCGCGGCGTGC
>CBFGVX010000145.1:0-3003 GCA_965652425.1 uncultured bacterium
GCTGCTGCTGAACTGCGTGGCGTTCCCGATCATCTACCTGATCGCCGTTCCGTCCGGCCTGCTCGCCGCGACGCACCGCGGCAGCTGGTTCGACACGCTCAGCGGCGCTCTCTATGTCGCGCTCTGGTCGATCCCCGTGGTCTGGGCCGGTGTCCTCGCCGTGGGATACCTCGCCAGCAAGAAGTACCTCGGCGACTTCGCGTTCCCGACGGCGGGTCTTTCCAGCAGCGGCGCTGAGAACATGACCTTCCTGCCCTCAAGAGGTGCCGATGGTTTCGAGCGGGGCGTGCTCCTCGACACCCTGTGGCACCTCTGCCTGCCGGTTGCCTGTCTCGTGTACGCGGGCTTTGCGATCCTGTCGAAGCAGACCCGCGCGGCGATGCTCGACAACTTCAACGCGGATTATGTCCGCACCGCAAAAGCGAAGGGCGTCGCCCAGAAAGATATCGTCTTCCGGCATGTGTTCCGGAACTCGCTGCTCCCCCTGATCACGATGTTCGCGTCGATCTTCCCTGCGATGCTCGCCGGATCGGTTGTCGTCGAACGGATCTTCAGCATCCCGGGCATGGGCTCGCTGGTGCTGGACGCGATCAACGCCAGAGACCGCGACCTGCTGCTCGCCAACGCGCTGATGGTCGGTGCGGTCAACCTGCTCGCGCTGCTTCTCGCCGACATCCTCTACGCCCTCGCCGACCCGCGCATCACCTTCGATTAATCCACTCGCGTTTCAAAGCCCACGGAGATCGCATCCCTGATGTCCACCGACGGTTCATCCCCAGCACCAAAGGCCATCACCGGCATCCAGGCGATGCAGGGCCATGGTGTCAAACAATCTCGCGGCTTCTGGGCCGAAGCGTGGAGTAGTGTGGTCCGTCGCCCGAGCGCGATCGTCGGGTTCACATGGCTCGGGCTGGTGACCTTCTTCGCGGTCTTCGCACCCGTGCTCGCCAACGGTCACCCGATTCGATTCGTCCGGCAGACCCCCGATGGCCCCCTCACGACTTACCCCCTCTTCACCAGTCTCACCGCCGGCGACTGGCTGCTGCTGATCGCCGCGGTTTTCGGCGCGATCTTTCTGCTCGTCCCAATCCCCAACCTCTCGAAGGCGCAGCGTGTGGGATGGCTCATCATCGCGATGCTCACCGGCACGCTCACCGTGCTCCTCGTCACCTTGCTCCGATCCAATCTCGCGGGAAGTTGGTTCTTCGGCCTGTTGGACACAATCCGTTCCATGGAGCGAGACAGCGATGGGCAGCCGGTCACGGCCTACCGCGTCATCGCCATATCGGTCTGCGGCTCGATCGCTCTGCTCGCAACCCTGTGGATCCCCTTTTCCCGATCGGTCCTATCCCGCCTGATCTGGCTGGTGCTGACCGTATCGGTCAGCGCGGTCGTCATCGGCCAGACCTGGGATCGCCCACAGCTTCTGTACACCTACGACCAGCAGGTCCGTGAGGCCGATGCGCGGGCCACTTACACCGTCATTCCCTGGTCGCCCTCCCAGCGCCCATCTGACCGCAACTCCGCCGAACGCGCCCCCGGCGACACACAGGACCAGAGCCTTTACCGCAACTTCAATAACAGCATCTCGAATTTCCTGGATTCCACACCGCGCGATGCCGACACGCACCTCGGACCCGACGGCCTCAGCCAGGCACAGGCGGTGCTCACTCGGATCGATTGGCCCGGACAATCCAAGACTGCAGCCCTGCAAGTCATCGAACAGGCCGTGACCGCGAATCAGCAGCCCGCCGCCCTCTACACGCGGGCCGATCTCGAGAGAGACATCGCCAGCGCCATCGGGCCAGTTTCCGATGATCCCGCAGCGCTCATGGAATCCTTCTCTGATGATCTGACTCGTGCCCTGCGCCGAGTGAAGCGCAGTCTCACCGACCCGTTCGGACCCACCGGATTCGAAATCGCCAGACAGACCCTCGAACGGCAACCGCTGACCGAGGAATCAAAGTCGCGCATCAGAGCCGCAATCGACACGCTTGAAGAACAGAAACCCACCGCGACCCGCGCCGATCTGCGCGAGGTCGTCATGCCTCTGCTCGCTCAGACCGGCAAGCCCTACCTCCTCGGCACCGACAACCAAGGCCAGGACATGCTCAGCCAGATGATGCACGCCTGTCGCCTGTCGATCTCCATCGGTCTCGTCTCGACCGGTATCTCACTGATCATCGGCATCACCGTCGGGGCCCTCATGGGCTACTTCGGCGGCTGGGTCGATCTCGTCCTCTACCGCGTGGTCGAGATCTTCATGGCGATCCCGGTTCTCTTCCTTCTCATCGTCGCCGCGGGTGTTCTCCCGAAAAACATCTATGTGATGATGATCATCATCGGCTGCTTCAGTTGGACCGGCGCTGCACGATTCATCCGCGCCGAGTTTCTCAAGCTCCGCAACATGGACTTCGTGCAGTCCGCCCGAGCGACCGGTCTCCCACTGCGGTCGATCCTGTTCAAGCACATGCTGCCCAACGGCGTGACCCCCGTGCTCGTCGAGTCTTCCTTCGCGATCGCCGCGGCGATCCTCGCAGAAGCCACCCTTTCCTACCTCGGTCTCGGCCCGGACGATCAGGCCTCGTGGGGAAAACTGCTCGCATCGGCCACCGGCCAGTCCGGCGAATTCTTCTGGTGGCTCGCCATCTTCCCAGGTGCCGCCATCTTCCTCACCGTGCTGAGCTACAACCTCATCGGCGAAGCCATGCGAGACGCCATCGATCCGAAACTCAAGAAAGCCCGCGTGTAACAAGCCCATGACCGCGACCACCACACAATCCAAGCCCAAGCCCGCGTCCACGACGCTCGACCCCACTCGCCCGCTCATGCGCGTCGACAACCTCGCCGTCTCCTTCGACAACGGCTCCGGGCCGCGCATCCAGGCCGTCGACGGCGTGCGCATGACCGTCTACCCGCGCCAGACGCTGGCGGTGGTGGGCGAGTCCGGCTGCGGCAAGTCGGTGACCTCGATGAGCTCGATGCAGCTGGTCCCCCGCCCGC
>CBFGVX010000146.1:0-2943 GCA_965652425.1 uncultured bacterium
CCGGCGATGGTGGTAGACAACAGGCGGGGCATGGGCGATCTCCGGGAGTGCGGCGGATGGAGGGAGCATCGGCTATCGGTCGTGGCGACTGGAGCCGAATCGAGAGGCCGCCCTGATCCGGGTGTTACAGCATGCGGACTCGTCATTGTGCGACGAGATATGAATGAAAAAAAAGTTTGATCATGAACGGGATTTCATTTTGAATGGCTGGTATGAATCGTTAGTATGAATATCGAGGGGCCTGAAGCCGTCCGCTGAGTCCGCGTGAGATTCGGGGTTCGGGGTTCGGGGTTCGGACCATTCTGTCCGTGCCGGAGCACCCTCGGAGGGCATGTGCCATGAGGCATGTCTTGCGAAGCACCGTGTTTGGAGGAATCGCACTTTCCGTCGTTGCGGCGGGCGCTGTCTATCTGAGCGCTTTCCCGTCTGCTGCGCGAGCTGATCCCGAACCGGAACCGGAGATCGACCCCGTCGAGCTTTACATTTCCGCGGAGACGCTCAACACAAAGGAGGCCAGTGCGCTCGCGGTGTTTCTGCAATCATCTGGGTGGGGTGTCGCGATGAAGGGGCACGAGTGGACCTTCACCGGCACGGCGATGCCGATCGGAGCGTACACCCCGAACCCGATCGTCGAGAGCAGCGAGCATGTGCTGGAAGACGGGATTTACTGGGTCGGTGTGGCGGGGCACCTCATGAATGGTGAGGAGACCTATTGGTTTGATGCGAATCAGTTCTTCATCGTCGGCAGCGCGTGGGGCGAACAGAAGCGCACGGCTTCGATCACCTGCCGCGATGGGTATTACGCTTGCTGCACTTATCAGCCGACGGGGCTTCGGGACCCGGTGGCCCGCTGTTACCAGGACGGGACCGCACCCCCGGATGGATGCGTCACTGGAGGAGAAGGAACCGTTTCGTGTTCGCTCGGCGGCACGCAGGGGATGGGCGGGCCGTGCGCGATCGAATGCGATGACGGGTACTACGCGTGCTGCAAGGTTGTGAACAACCGTCCGTCGTGCGAGTGCATCGCCATTACTCCGGGGGGAACGAATGAATGTAATGGTGTGAATGGAACAGGGAATGCGGAGTGCTCGAAAGATCTCCCCGTCAGTTACTATCAGGGCGATGAGTTGAACCCGGACCAGGACACGAATTAAACATCGCAGACTGCGTGATCCTGATTTATCGTCGTAGAGAAAGATCACGCCGCCAGAGAAACCCCGGCTGCTGCTGGGGTTTTTGCGTGGTCGGTCCGGTGCTGACTCGAGCGACGCGAGCGACTACACTTCCCGCACGCGGCAGAGCATGTGCCGCCCCCACTTTCGTGGGGAATCGCTTTCCGGGAAGGACCGCCGCCGTATGGGTTTGGAAGCCGCCATTACCGCCGAGGGATTTCTGACCACCCAGCTCAAGCGGGTGATCAACTGGGGCCGGCGTTCGTCGCTGTGGCCGATGCCGTTCGCGACGGCGTGCTGCGGCATCGAGCTGATGGCGACGGCGTCGAGCCGGTACGACCTGGCCCGGTTCGGGGCAGAGGTCATGCGGTTCAGCCCTCGTCAGGCCGACCTGATGATCGTGGCGGGCCGGATCTCGATCAAGACGATGCCGGTGCTGCAGCGGATCTACCAGCAGATGGCCGAGCCGAAGTGGGTCATCTCGATGGGCGCGTGCGCCTCGACCGGGGGCGTGTTCGACACCTACGCCGTGGTGCAGGGGTGCGATCAGTTCCTGCCGGTGGATGTGTATGTGCCGGGCTGCCCGCCGCGGCCGGAGCAGCTGATCGAGGGCGTGATGGCGATCCAGCGGATCATCGATGAGGACGGGATCCCGCCGAAGGGGCCGGACGGCAAGCGGATCCCGCTGGGGATCGCGCTGCAGCCGCAGCGCCAGCCGGTGCCTCAGCCGGTTCCGCTGTCCTTGAACTGATGTCGATGAACTGACCCGGTTCCAATCGTTATACTCCGCGGCATGCCGACTTCCGGATTTCCCATGACCAGCACACTGGGCCTCGAGCTCATCAACTACGGGCCTGTTCTGCTGCTGCTGCTGATGGCGGTGACCTTCGCTGTGGCGAATGTGGTGGCGTCGCTGGTGATCGGGCCGAGCCGGCCGGGGTCGGTGAAGGGCACGAGTTACGAGTCGGGCATGGTTCCGATCGGGACGGCTCGCAAGCGGTTCAATGTGCGGTTCTACATCATCGCGATGATCTTCCTGGTGTTCGATGTGGAGGTGATCTTCCTCTACCCGTGGGCGGTGACCTACTCGAACATCAACCCGGATTCGGCGTACCACTCGGTGTTCTGGGGACGGATCCTGTTTTTCATGCTGACGACGGTGGTGGCGTACATCTACGGCTACCGCAAGGGCGTGTTCCGCTTTGACTGAGCCGCTCGCGCCCATACAGGGCCCGAGCGCGATGCGCGTGGCTCGGGCGATGCGGGTGTCGGCTGTGGAGCGATTGGTGTGCGGCGTGTTCGCGGCGGGGCTGCTGGCGGTGCTGGTGATCGCGGCGGGGCTTGACGCGTCGCCGGAGGGGTTCGGGACGCACACGCAGCTCGGTCTGGACGAGTGCAGCTTTGTGGAGATGTTCGGTTATCCCTGCGCATCGTGCGGGATGACCACGGCGTTCACGCACGCGGCGGATTTCAGTCTGCTCGAATCGGCGGCCACGCAGCCGGCGGGGGCGGTGTTCGCGGTGGCGTCGGCGGTGGCGATCTGGATTCTGGGGTATGTGGCGGCGACGGGGTCCGCGGTGGGCCGGTCGATCGTGGATTTCGTGGGCATGAAGCTGGTCTGGGCGGGGCTTGCGCTGCTCGGAGCGGCGTGGGTCTATAAGGTAGTGTCGTGGGAGGCGGGTTCGTCGGCGGTGTTGACGGTCGTCCCGTGAGCGTGGAACGCGAAGGGCGGGTCGGCGTCGAACTGCCGGTACGGCTGGTCGGGGTCTTT
>CBFGVX010000147.1:0-2940 GCA_965652425.1 uncultured bacterium
TCAAGCTGCAGCGCTCCGGGCGCATGGGCACCTACCCGCAGAACAAGGGGCAGGAAGCGGCGGCGGCGGGTTCGGGCTTTGCGATCCGCAAGCACGCGCCCGGCTCGTGGCTGGTCCCCTGCTACCGCGAGAACACCGCGCTGTTCCTCAACGGCCTGCCTATGGAGAAGATCCTCCTGCACTGGATGGGCGACGAGCGCGGCAACCAGATCCCCGAGGGCGTGAACATCATGCCGATCTCGATCCCGATCGGCACGCACCCGCTGCACGCCGTCGGACTCTCGTGGGCGATGAAGTACCGCGAGATCCAGAACGGTCAGAAGAACGACCGCGTGTCGATCACCTACTTCGGCGACGGCGCGACCTCGGAGGGCGACATCCACGAGGCGATGAACTTCTCGACGGCGCTGAAGGTGCCGACGATCTTCTTCTGCCAGAACAACCGCTGGGCGATCTCCGTGCCGATCTCGAAGCAGATGGGCTCGGAGACCGTGGTGCAGAAGGCGTGCGCGTACGGCATGCGGGCGATCCAGGTCGACGGCAACGACATCTTCGCGGTGTACAAGGCCAGCCGCGACGCCGTGAAGCACGCGATCGAGCACAACCAGCCGACCTTCATCGAGGCGATCACCTACCGCCTGGGCGACCACACGACCGCCGACGATGCCCGGCGCTACCGCGACCCGGCGGAGGTCGAGGCGTGGGTGGCCCGCGACCCTCTGATCCGCGTCCGGAAGTTCCTCGAGAACAAGGGGCTGTGGAGCGACGAGAAGCAGGCGGAGATGGAAGCCCGCGCGAAGCAGATCGTCAGCGATGTGGTCAAGAAGGCCGAGAACATCGAAAAGCCCACGACCGACGACATCTTCGACTACACCTTCGCCGCGTTGCCCGAGCAGCTCCGCAAGCAGCGCGACACGCTGCGGACGACCACGCTCGGCCAGAACCCGCAGCAGGAAACGCTCGCAAGCTCGACGGTCGGGGCGCACGCGTAACGACACCGATCCGCACCGCCGAGGAGGAACCGGCCATGCTCGTGAAGGTCACCGATCTCAAGGGCAAAGACCACTGGATCAACCCGCTCTATGTGAAGTGCATCCGATCCGATCGCAAAGGGCGAACGGAGATCATCGGGAGCATTTCGACGATGGGCAGTCTGATCCGGACCGAGGAGCCCGCGGATGCGCTGGCCGATCGCATCAGCGTGGCGATGCCGGATTCCCCGGCCTGGCAGGCGGCGACCGCCGCGGCGAACATGACCGAAGAGCAGCAGCGAGCCGCGGCAGCGGCGGCCGCCGGCTGAGACAACCAGACCTGATACCACTCACCGCCCGCCGAACCATGCGGGCTTAGCAGAGAGAACCGCTTCGATGGCCAACCTTACCCTTGTGCAGGCAATCAACCTGGCGTTGACCCAGGAAATGGAAGCCGATGATCGCGTGATCATCCTCGGCGAGGATGTCGGGCTCAACGGCGGCGTGTTCCGCGTCACCGAGGGGCTCCAGCAGCGCTTCGGCGAGCACCGCGTGGTCGATACGCCGCTGGCTGAGTCGGGCATCATCGGTACCGCGATCGGTCTGGCCGTCGGCGGCCTGCGCCCTGTCCCCGAGATCCAGTTCGAGGGCTTCCTCGGACCGGCCTACGACCAGATCACCAACCACGCCGCCCGCTACCGCACCCGCTCGCGCGGCGCGATCACCATCCCGCTGACCATCCGCGTGCCCGTCGGCGGCGGCATCCACGCCCCCGAGCTGCACTCGGACTCGCCCGAGGCGATCTACGCGCACACGCCCGGCCTGAAGGTCGTCATGCCCTCGACGCCGTACGACGCGAAGGGCCTGCTCATCAGCGCGATCCGCGACCCCGACCCGGTCATCTACTTCGAACCCAAGCGCATCTACCGTGCGTTCCGGGAAGAGGTCCCCGAGGACGAGTACACCGTTCCGATCGGCAAGGCCAAGGTCGTCGAAGAGGGCACCGACCTGACCGTCGTGACCTGGGGCGCGACTACGCTGCAGTGCATCGAGGCGATGGACAGTCTGCCCGAGGACCTCTCGGTCGAACTGATCGACCTGCGCACGATCTACCCCTACGACCTCGACACCGTCGCGGCGTCGGTGCAGAAGACCGGTCGCTGCGTGATCGCCTGCGAGGCCCCGCGCACCGCGAGCATGGCGGCGGAACTGGCCAGCGCGATCCAGGAGGAGTGCTTCCTGCACCTCAAGGCCCCGATCCAGCGCGTCTGCGGCTTCGACACCGTCATGCCGTACTACAAGCTGGAACTGGACTACCTGCCAGACGCGAAGCGGATCAGCAAGGGGATTCTGGAGACGGCGAACTACTGATGCCGGACGAGCAGGATCAGACTGATGCCGCATCGCGTCTGCTGATCGTCGCTCGTGCTTTCCTCGAATTCGCGACCACTTCACCAAACGACGAGCCGGATCGACTCTTGAAGTTGATCCGGCTTCTTGATGCGCTGAGCGCAGCAGTCATCGAAGTTTCATCGCGGGTGTCAGTGGGTGCGATCGCAGATGATCCCCACGAGACAGAGCCCACTCTGACCCGCTGGCCGGAGTTGAATGCCAGCTATCCGAGTGTCATGCAAACCAATTCAGACTTGGCGGGCAAGAAGCACGAGACAACCCTCGCGTGGGCCTTCGATGATCTCCGGGATATCTGCGCGGAAATCCGTGAGGCGTGTGCGGTCTCGGCTCAATACGGCGAACAATCCGCCGCCAAACATCTCGGCTGGACTTACCACGCACATTGGATCTGGCACGCGATGGGACTGCGAAGTTTCCTTGCGGTTCAGTTCACAGATCGCCGGATAAGTTAGATTCACGGGCTCGGCACCAGCCCCTCCCCCGGCCGGATCATTTCCAGCCGCGTGTACGCCGGGCGCATTCCTGCTCGCAGGGCGTTGCGCTCGGTGCCGATCGT
>CBFGVX010000148.1:0-2886 GCA_965652425.1 uncultured bacterium
ATCTCTCTATCGCCAGGGCACTCTCAAGGCCTCCTCCTTTCTCAGACATTCCAAACAGCCCTCCAGCCTCTCCCCTCGCCTCCATCCCCATTCCTCTATCTCCCTCCATAAACCTCTCTCCTCCTTCACCCTCACCTCCCTCTCCTGCCCCACCTACCTATTCCGCCTCGCCGCCTCCTCCTCCCCCTACCTGCTGCAGCACGCCCACAACCCCGTGGACTGGTGGCCCTGGGGCCCCGAGGCCTTCGCCGAGGCCGCCCGCAGGCAGGTCCCCATCTTCCTCTCCGTCGGCTACTCCACCTGCTACTGGTGCCATGTCATGGAGCGCGAGAGCTTCGAGGACGAGCCGATCGCCGAGCAGATGAACCGGGACTTCGTCTGCATCAAGGTGGACCGCGAGGAGCGCCCGGATGTCGATGAGATCTACATGGCCGCCGTGCAGCTCCTGACCCGCTCGGGCGGCTGGCCGATGTCCGTCTGGCTCACACCCCCGGCCCCAGACAACCAGACCGATACAGACGGCTACGGCCTCAAGCCGTTTTACGCCGGCACCTATTTCCCGCCCAGGCCCGCCCACGGCCGCCCGTCGTTCCGCGAAGTGCTGGCCAACATCGCCGAGGCGTGGACCAACCAGACCGATCAGGTGCTGGAGCAGGCCGCGAAGGTCACCGAGGCGATCGGCGTGCACCTCGGGCAGGAGGAGGGCTCGGTGCGTCTGGACAGCCGCGAGGTCGGCATGGCCATCGAGGGCGTCTTGCGCATCTACGACCGCACCAACGGCGGCTTCGGTGGCGCTCCAAAATTCCCCCAACCCGTCTTCACCAAAATGCTGATGGAAGTCGCGTCGGACATCAACGAGCCGCAGAACCAGACCGCCGCGAAGACCGCGATCCGCCACACGCTCGACCGCATGGCCTGCGGCGGGATGTACGACCACCTCGGAGGCGGCTTCCACCGCTACAGCGTGGACGAGCGCTGGCTGGTCCCCCACTTCGAGAAGATGCTCTACGACAACGGCCAACTCGCCTCGCTCTACGCCCGGTCGTTCAAGGAGCACCGCGATGCGTTCGACCTGCGGGTGGCCACCGGCATCTGCGATTATGTCCTGCGCGAGATGACCAGCGAGGAAGGCCCGTTCTTCAGCGCGCAGGACGCCGAGGTGAACCACCGCGAGGGCCAGAACTATGTCTGGACGCCGGAGCAGGTCCGCGAAGCGCTGACGGATTCGGACGATGCCGCGTGGGCGATCAGGGTCTTCGGGCTCGACCGAGGCCCGAACTTCCAGGACCCGCACCATCCGAACGACGACCCGGTGAATGTGCTGTTCCTCGCCGAGCGCCCGGACAAGCTGGCATCATCGATGGGCATGTCGCTCGATGATTTCCACGAGCGCTTCGAGCGTATCCGAACAGCGCTTCTCAAGGTCCGCGGCACCCGCGACCAGCCCGGCACCGATGACAAGATCATCGTGAGCTGGAACGGCCTGATGATCACCGGTCTCGCCGAGACCGCAGCGGTGACCGACGACGATGGTAATGCCGCGCGGTTCCTCGACGCAGCCGAACGCGCTGCGACTTGGATCCTCTCGAACATGCGCACCGAGAGCGGCGAACTGAAGCGCATCGCAAGGGCCGGGACCGTCACCGATGCGCCCGCGCAGCTCGAAGACTACGCCATGCTCGCCGGCGGCCTGATCGCCCTCGACCACGCCTGCCGCCTGCGCAACCGCATGGAAACAAATTGGCTGGCCGAGGCCGAATCATTGGTGGAGAGCGCAATCGAGCGCTTCGGTTCCGGTCATCTGAACGCCGACCTGCACGACTCGCCCGACGGGCTGGCCGAACTCATCGTCCGCCCCCGCTCGGCCTTCGACGGCGCGATGCCCTCGGCCACCGCGACCATGCTGCATGTGCTCATCGACCTGCACCAGGCCACCGGCGAGCGCAAGCGCCTCGAATACGCCGAGGCCGTGCTCGCGAGCGTGTCGCGCTCGGTCAAGGCCTCGCCGGTCGCGACCATCGAATCCACCCGCGCGCTGTACCGCCTGCTCGCGCTCGACGGCAACCTGCCCGACAAACTCGGCGAGGACACGCCCGCCGAAGAAGATAGCGCCATCGAATCGCCCGTGCAGGTCATGGCCGCGACCGACCGCGTGACGGTGACGAAAGCCGACCCCGGCCAGGTGCGCCTGCGTATCGAGATCGGTGAGGGCTTCCACATCAACGCCGCGGACCTTCCCACCGAGGTCCGCCAGATCGGCCTGCTCCCGCTGCGCGCGGCCGTCGTCGGCGGAACCGGCATCGAAGCCGAACTCCGCTTCCCCGAAGGCAAGCCCTACACCGGCGCGGCCTTCCACAACCTCCCCGAGCCGCTGGTGTACGAGAAGGCCGTCGAGGGCACGCTGATCGTGAGGCGCACGGACGAACCGCTCTCGGGCCGCCCGATCGTGACGGTGACCTACCAGGTCTGCGCCGACGACCGCTGCTTCGCCCCACTGACGGTCGAACTCGATCTCGCCATCGACGCGGAGTAAAGGGTGGCGTGGTCTTCGCGCAGCGAAGCCCACGGGAGGGGCAGAACCGGGTTCTGTAGGTTTGACTCCCTCTCCCCTTGAGGGAGAGGGCCGGGGTGAGGGGTTCGCACCGAAGGTGCGAGTGCTTGGCGTTGGGTGCCGTGGTCAAGCGCAGCGCAGGCCACGCGAGGGTCGGAACAGAGTCTCGTCGTCCGCATGGCCTGCGTCCGACTGCGTCGGACTTGACCATGGCACCCAACCGATGAAATCCCATCACGCCGGCTCGATGATCCCCCGGCACTCGCCGAACCCGATCCGTCGGTACCCCTCGCGCTCGCAGAAGCCCCTCAGGATCACCTCATCGCCGTCTGCAA
>CBFGVX010000149.1:0-2753 GCA_965652425.1 uncultured bacterium
ACGAACATGCCCAAGAGCGGCGACTGAGCGGAAACGGTTGGAATTGAACACGAGCCCGAAGCGCGAGCTTCGGGTGTTTCTTTTTTGTGAAGCATGGGTACCCGGGGCTCGCGCTCCGGGCTCTTATGGACTGTCTGAGCGCATTCCACTCGGATGTGTGGCCAGTTCGGCCACCACCGCGCGGATGGTCTGCACGGCCTCGGTCATACGCTCGAAGTTGAGTGTGTCGACGCGGTCTTCGGGCCCGTGGTAGTGCGGGTTTCGGAACTCTGCAGTGTCGGTGAGCATGAGGGCGGGGATGCCCTCGTCGAGGTAGGCGCCGTGGTCGGAGCGGGCGGCCATGGGTTCGCCGACGGGGGTGAGGACCACGAGCACGCCGACGGGGCCGCTCCACGCGCGGGAGATGGCCTCGGCCAGCGGGCGGGCGGGTTCCCAACTGACCGCGCCGAGGAACAGGTCGTTTTCGGGCGCATCGACGCCGACGGCCTGGGCGAACATCTGCGCTTCGGGGGTGAGCGGGCCGCCGGTGTAGTAGCCGATCATTTCGAGGATGACCGCGCCGATGATCTCGTCGCCCGCTTCGGCGGCGGCGCGGGCCCGGCGCACGCTGCCCATGTACCGGCGCCCGTGGCGGATGGTTTCCTCGTTGGTGTAGATCTCGAAGCTCACGCCAACATTATAATGGCGTAGCTTGAAATACTCGGCGAGCGCGAGCACGCCGGCGACGCCGGAGGCGTTGTCGTCGGCGCCGGGGGTGTTGCGCACGGTGTCGTAGTGGGCGCCGATGACCAGCCAGCGGGCCGGGCTGTTGTCCGGAGCTGGGGTGGGCGGCACTTCGACGAAGAGGTTGCGCACGGTGATGGTTGAGTTGTCGGGGCCGGGCATGGTGTAGGGCTGGGACTGGACTTCGTAGCCCATGTCGGCGAGACGGGTTTCGAGCCACGCCGCGGCGGCTTCGAGGCGGTCGGGGTCGAGGATGCTGCGCGAGGGGTGATCCTCGGCGAGGGTGCGGACATCGCGCTCGAGAGTGGCGCGGAGGGACTGGTCCCAGTCGCTCGCGGAGATGGGCGGGGTCACGGGCGAGGCGCAGCCCGTGAGGGCGATTGCGAACAGGGCGAGCAGAACGGTGCGGACGGGCTTCATGGGTTTCTCCTGCGTGGCAGTCTCTGAATCGTGATCTGAAAGAAACAGAGCGATCAGATTATCGAGAAGTCTCAATACCAAAGCGTTTCTGCCCGTGCGGAATCAGCTCGTGACAACCCGCATTCAGAGGTGTCATTGCAGCATGCCGCTATGCCGAGCGACACCCCCGTAACGAGTGGAAATCACTGTGTTTTCTCTACAGTTTTAAATTTTTCTATTGAAACGATGGCTACAGACCGTATATTTTGAATGTCAACGATATCGCCAAGGGGCGGTTCGAGCCCCCCCCCCCTTGTGTGAGCGTGTATGGGGCCATGGAGAACACGCAATGATATTGGAAAGCAAATTGAATCCTCGTTCACAGAAGACCGCTGCCGTTTGTCTTCTTGGCGCTACGGCATGCATGCTGAGTCTAAGTTTCCTCAGCACCGAAGATGCTCCAGCAGCCGTTGTGCACATGCAGCAGGAAAAGCCACTGCCCATTACCGAAAGTGCGGATACTTACCCCAGATGGACGCATCACTATCTAATTGACAGCCATTTTACAGTTCTTGACAACGGTGATGATGGCGCGCTCTTCGCAATGATGAACGCAGATCTTCTCATCCACGGACGAGCAGAAAAAGCTCCGCTGACGAGCATCTTGGAAGAAGGAGACATCGCGCTCGATGGGGCTTTCGAAAATGTCGGCACTACAGCAGTGACGATCTTCACCTCTGATGGTGAGATCCTGAAGCTTCCTCCGACTTACCGCATCGTGGTGAGCGACAAGTTGCTTTACGGGGCCACCCAAGCGGATCGGGATACAGGTCAAGTCGCGCCGAATGGCTGCCTATGTCGATGCGGTACTGGCTGGAGAGAGCGAAAGTCCATCGGCGGAGCTAATCCGCCGAACTGCGATGGATACATTGGACTGAACTGTGTTGACCCAAGAACGCATCAGTTACATCAGTTTGATGAGTGCGTGCCTGGAAGTGTGGACGAATCGGTCGCCAACTAACCCGATCCCCACTCATTACGCATAGACTCCACCAACCCGAAGCGCGAGCTTCGGGTTTTTCATTTGTAGCGGAACGCGGGTACCCGGGGCTCGCGCCCCGGGCTCTTGTTGTGCGGTGCGATGGGTTTTCTGGGAGCTTCGGGTCGCCCGCTCATCCGGCCGCTTCGCGGTCAGCTTCTCCTGGCTGATGGTCGGTTTGGGGGAGAAGGACGGGAGGACTTGGCTATGCTTGTGGCGATGGCCAATCGTCGATCGACCAATCTGGTGCGTCTGATCGTCGCCCTCGGGCTGGGGGCCGGTGTGGCGCTGTCGGGCTGCACGCGACGAGCGGGCGGGTTCAAGGACCAGCTCGACGAGGCGCGGTACGAGCGGGATCAGCTCGAGATCGAGTTGCGTCGGACGACGGCGGAGCGGAACGAGTTGCGAGGCAAGCTGGACGAGCTGACGGCGAAGCTGAACGCGGTGGAGGGGGTTCCGGCGGCGGTGATCATCGATTCTCTGCCGCGTTGTGCGGGGATCCGGATCGAGCGGCTTTCGGGGCTGTTCGACCGGGACGGGGAGCCGGGGTTCGAGGGGGTGGATGTGTACCTACTGCCGATCGATGCGCGGG
>CBFGVX010000150.1:0-2724 GCA_965652425.1 uncultured bacterium
CCGGGTACTCGACATCGCCGGGCTTGGAGTCGATCGCCGCCTCGCCGCCCTTGAGTAGGTCGAGGCACAGGCGGATGTTGTTGCGGTTGAGCACGCCCTGCCCGGAGCCGATGGGCGAGCCCGCGGGCATGACGCTGGTCGCGCCGGCTTCCTTGAGGCGCAGCGCGCTGATCGGGTCGTCGGAGGTGTAGCACAGCACCTCGAACCCATCCGCCACGAGCTCGCGGCAGGCCTCGATGGTCCCGACCGGGTCGGGCAGCAGCGTCTTCTTGTCGCCCAGCACTTCCAGCTTCACCCACGACGCGCCGGGGTTGCCGAGCTGCTCCAGCAGGTCCCGCCCGAGGCGCGACACCCGCACCGCGTCCTCGGCGGTGAAGCAGCCGGCGGTGTTGGGCAGGATCGTGTACCGGTCGGTGTCGATGAAATCGAGCAGCGACTCGCCCCGCTCGTTGAACAGACGCTCGCGCCGCACCGCAACGGTCACCACCTCGGCCCCCGAGGCGTCGAGGGCCTGCTTCATGACCGAGTTATCGGAATACTTGCCCGTCCCGACGATCAGGCGGCTGGTGAACGAGCGAGAGCCGATCGAGAAAGGGCTCAGGCCCGGCTGGGCGGAAGCGTTGGAAGCGGTCGAGGTGGACATCCGTCCTCCTGAGGTTCGAAGGGTGGGTTTGCGTGGCCGCCATTCTAGGAGCGGCACAAGATCGGGCGATCCACGCCCGGGAGGCGAATTCGTGGGAAAACCGGCCGGGAATCCCTATCATAGGGCACCCTGCCAACTCAGGATTCGCCACGGCTCTCGCCAAGGACCTCTGCTCATGACCACGCACCTCATCGGCCCCAATATCTCCACCGACCCCACCGGACGCGTTCGGATCGACCAGGCCCCGGTCGACCCGCAGGCCGTGACCATCTCCGGCCTCGTGCTGAACCCGTCCTACGGCCCCGGTGCGGCGGTCGAGCCGGGCCAGATCACCGCGCTGCACAACATCGAGCGGGACATCCCCGCACCCGGCACCTTCCCCTATACACGGGGCATCTTCCCGCAGGGGTATCGCACACGCCTGTGGACCATGCGCCAGTTCGCGGGCTTCGGCTCCGCTGACGACACGAACAAGCGGTTCAAGTATCTGTTGCAGCAGGCCAAGACCAAGACCGCCGCGAACACGGGGCTGTCGACGGCGTTCGACCTGCCGACGCTCATGGGGCGCGACTCGGACGACCCGCTGTCGGCTGGCGAGGTCGGCCGCTGCGGCGTGGCCATCGACACCATCGAGGACATGCACCGGCTCTACGCCGACATCCCGATCGATCAGGTGACCGTCTCGCAGACCATCAACGGCCCCGCCTGCGTCATCTGGGCGATGTACATCGCCATGGCCCAGCAGCGCGGCATCGACATCGCCTCGCTCGGGGGCACGCTGCAGAACGACATCCTCAAGGAGTTCCACTCCCAGAACGAGTACATCTACCCGCCCGAGGCCTCGGTCAAGCTGGTCGTCGACACCATCGAGTACCAGTCCAAGAACATGCCCAAGTGGAACTCGGTGTCGATCTCCGGCTACCACATCCGCGAGTCCGGCTCGACGGCGACGCAGGAGCTGGCCTTCACCCTGCGCGACGGCATGGAGTATGTCGAGGCCTGCCTCGATCGCGGCATGGACATCAACGAGTTCGGGCCGCGCCTGTCGTTCTTCTTCAACTCGCATAACGAGTTCTTCGAGGAGATCTGCAAGCTGCGGGCCGCGCGCCGGATCTGGGCGCGCGTGATGAAGGACCGCTACGGCGCGACCAATCCGAAGGCCTGGTACATGAAGACCCATGTCCAGACCGCCGGGTGCTCGCTCACCGAGCAGCAGCCGCTGAACAACATCGTGCGCGTCGCCTACCAGGCGATGGCCGGCGTGCTCGGCGGCTGCCAGTCGCTGCACACCGATTCGATGGACGAGACTCTCGGCCTGCCCACCGAGCAGGCGGTGACGGTTGCTTTGCGCACGCAGCAGATCCTCGCCCACGAGACCGGCGTCACCCGCGTCACCGACCCGCTCGGCGGCTCGTGGTTCATCGAGGCCCTGACCGACCAGATGGAAGCCGAAGCGCTGAACTACATCGACGACATCGATCGCATGGGCCTCGGCACCAAGCCGACCCGCGAGCGCTTCACCGGCGACAACGCCGCGCACCCGGCGTACGGGAAGCGCGAGGGCTACGGTCAGGGCGTGGTCCAGGGCATCCACAAGGGCTACTTCCGGCGCCAGATCGCCGAGGCGGCGTACCGCTTCAGCGAGGAGTGCGAGGCGGGCGACCGGATCATCGTCGGCGTCAACGAGTATGTGGACACCGAGGAAGGCCGCCCGATCGACATCCTCGAGATCCCGCACCAGGTCGAGATCGATCAGGTCAACCAGCTCGAGGCCTTCAAGGCCAAGCGCGATGGCGCGAAGGTCGAAAAGTCACTCGACGCGATCCGTCAGGCCTGCCAGGACAACGCCAATGTCATGCCGCAGCTGATCCAGGGCGCCCACGACGGCTGCACCCTCGGCGAGATGGTGCAGGCGATGGCGGACATCTACGGGCGGTATTCGGGCGGGCCGGAGTGGTGATGCTTTCATGATCGATGCGCCGAGTCATCACAGACGCTTTGATCTTGACAGTTGGGTAAATCGTTTTCCGATAGAGCCGCGAAAGGCTGTTAAGGCTTCGCGCAAGAAGTTCAGGGCCGAG
>CBFGVX010000151.1:0-2673 GCA_965652425.1 uncultured bacterium
CCTCATCGACCACGGATTCCTGAAGCACGATCGCCAGATCCTTGAACTCCACCCCACCGATGATCAAACCGATCGGCGGCATGATGATGTCGTTCACCAGCGAAGTCACCACCTTGCCGAACGCCGCACCGATGATGATGCCCACCGCCATGTCGACGGCGTTGCCCTTGATCGCGAACTCTTTGAATTCCTGAACCAGACCCATGACCGATCCTCCTGAAACGGAGACAGACAGGCCGCGGCAGACACCCCACCTCGGTTCTCCAATAGTACCGGGTTATCGATAGGGCAATGGGAAAGCCGCTCAGAACACCAGCTCCGCCTCCGCCAGCACCGGGTACTCCCGGTCCTTCCCCGACAGCGTCGCCTCGCCCTCCCCCACCGGCCAATCGATGTCCAGCGCCGGATCGTTCCACAGAATCCCCGCCTCATGATCCGGCGCGTACGGCGCATTCACCTTGTACAGCACCTCCGTATCCGGCTCCAGCGTCGCGAACCCGTGCGCAAACCCCGCCGGGATCAGAAGCTGCTTCCAGTTCTCCGCACTCAGAATGCGGCTCACATGCTTCCCGAAGGTCGGACTCCCCCGCCGGATATCCACCGCCACATCAAAGATCGCCCCGCGCACCACCCGCACCAGCTTCGCCTGCGCGTACGGCGGCTTCTGGTAATGCAGCCCCCGCACCACACCCACCGCCTGCGACATCGAGTGGTTGTCCTGCACGAAATCAATATCGATCTCCGCATCCCGCAGCGCACTCCGCTTGAACACCTCCGAGAAGAACCCCCGGTGATCCCCGAACTTCCTGGGCGTGATCTCAACGACAGCGGGAATCTCAGTCGGCGTAATCTCCATCGCAGCGAGCCATCCTTCTCTCAGGGCAGGTTCCAACGCGAGCGCGTACACTTGAAGCGCCAGCGATGTCGGCACATCTCGCACCAATCTCCCTCAGAATACGCCCTTTCGGTCCCCACATGCACTCCGCAACGGACAACGCCGTCCTCCTCGTCAGCCAGGCCATGCCCGCCCCGCTGTCGCTCCGCGCCGACGCCTTCATCGCCGCCGCCACCGCCAAAGGCATCCGCAAGGACCTCGCGCTCGACGCCTACCACGCCTTCTACCGCACCGGCCCGTCGGCCTGCGCAGGAACCCCGTGGGAATCCGCCGTCCCCCAGCCCGTCAAGGTCCTCACCACCGACTCCGATGAGGGCCCCGTCCACAAGTTCCTCCTCCCCGTCAAAGGCAACGCCAAGCCCGCCACCCCCTCGCGCATCGACGGCCCCGCCACCTCCGCCACCAACCCCCTCACCGTCCTCGACTCCCACCAGGGCCTCGAAACCGAGTCCGTCGTCATCCCCATGGCCACCCGCTCCGGCAGCCGCACCTACACCCTCTGCGTCTCCTCGCAGGTCGGCTGCGCCATGAACTGCGGCTTCTGCGAGACCGCCCAGATGGGCCTCATCCGCTCGCTCGACACCGCCGAGATCGTCCAGCAGTGGTACGCCGCCAAGCACCACCTCGGCCACGAAATCAAGAACATCGTCTTCATGGGCATGGGCGAGCCGCTCGACAACCCCGAAGCCGTCCTCGGCACCATCGGCGTCCTCACCGACCACCACGGCCCCGCCCTCGCCATGCGTCACATCACCATCTCCACCGTCGGCCGCCTCGACGGCCTCGACATGCTCCGCGAGCAGGTCCAACACCACGGCTGGAAACAGCTCAACCTCGCCGTCTCCGTCAACGCCCCCAACGAAACCATCCGCTCGCAGATCATGCCCATCAACCGCGCCATGCCCCTCGCCAAGCTCGTCGAGATGCTCGAGAACTGGCCGCTCAAATCCTCCAAAGCCATCTGCGCTGAGTATGTCCTCATCCCCGGCGTCAACGACGCCGACGAGCACGCCGACCAGCTCTGCGACCTCCTGCGCAATGTGCGCTGCTGCGTGAATGTGATCCCCTACAACCCGCGCCGAAACTCGCCTTGGCCCGCCCCCGAAGAAGCATCCGTCGAACGCTTCCTCCGCCGCCTCGAAGCTAACGGCCAGTTCTGCAAACGCCGCCGAACCAAAGGCCGCGACACCATGGCCGCCTGCGGCCAACTCGGCAACGAAAACATCCGCAAACGCCGGTATGTCTCCACAGAAAACTAATCCTCGGGGTGCCACGGGTTGACCCGCATGCCAACCGTGTCCGGGTTCTGAGTTCCAATGGGTGCCGGGGTCAAGACCGACGAAGTCGGTCGCAGGCCCCGCGTAAGGGGCCGGGCCTCAGTTGGGTGCCGGGGTCTGAGCGCAGCGAAGGCCCCGCGAGCGATGAAAAACCCCCCAAAACCGGGTTCAGAAGTCCGCATTTGCGCGCGCCGATCGGGCCGCAAAAATCCCCGCCCACCCAACTTTTTCAAATTTTTTTCTCCCCATGTTTTCAGCGGATCTGACCACTACCTCTTCGGATCTACCACATCTGCGCGCGCCGACTGGGCCCGCCGCTGGGTAAGGGCGAGGGCTGCGTGTGTTTCGCATCGCCCTCCTTCACACCACGCCGGAGCGCGCCATGCACACCACCATCTCAAACTCCTCACCCACCCTCGCCGACCTCAAGCAGGTCATGATCCGCTTCCAGATCGCCGCCCTCGAAACACTCGAGCGCTGCATGCAGAACCTCGAACCCAC
>CBFGVX010000152.1:0-2662 GCA_965652425.1 uncultured bacterium
TGGCCATCCCGCTCTTCGCGGGTCCGTCGGCCCTCGCCCTGGTCATGCTCATCGGATCGGGCCAGCAGCCCGGCGGCTGGCCAACATGGATCGGAGCGGTCGTGATCGCCTGGTTGGGTGCTTCCGTCGTGCTGCTTCTGGGAGCCAAATTGGCCAAACTGGTCGGCGCGAGGGGCCTGGTCGCGCTGGAGCGGCTGATGGGCATGCTGCTGGTCGCGATATCGGTGGAAATGATGATCTCCGGGATACGGGCGGCACAGGCAATCGGGCAGGCCCCATAATGGCACCGGTTCTTGAGTATTTTCCCCAGATTTGAGCACCCAATGTCGCTTCACTCTCGAAACGCGGCATACTGGATATTCAGAGCCGCGTCAGGCCGACGCGGATCGGGAGGAGAAACCATGTTCGCACGCTTTGCCATCGCTTCGCTATCGTCTGTTCTTGCCGCATCCTCGGTGTTCGCGGTTGATGTCTATGTGACCGCCGGCGGAAACGCCGCGAATGATGCCGCGGTCGTCGACGCGCTCGTCGCGGGGGGTCACACCGTGACGCTCGGCGTTCCCTATTACCAGTTCGACTCGACGGTGGACCTGACCGGAATCGATGTGGTCTACCTGCAGGCCAGTTTCAACTGGGGCTTCGGCAACATGCCCGTCGATGGTCAAGAAATGCTGTTCTCGTTCGTCCAGAACGGCGGCGGGCTGGTCACGAACGAGTGGACTGTGTGGAAAGCCGCAGCACAGAACAGCTTTGAGATTCTCAGCGCGTATTTCCCCGCCGAGTTGGATACTCCCTTCAGCAACCTTTCAACTATGACCTTCACGCAGGTCGACGCGGAACCGATCCTCAACGACGGCTTGGACGAATCCTTCGTCTTCCCGCTCACCAGCGCTGCTGGCACTCACACCTTCATTACCCCGAAGGCTGGCTCGTTCACCTATTACTCGTTCACGCAGAACACCCAGACCTGGGGCGGTCTGATCGGATCCGGAGCCGGCTGCGGCCGAGTGGCCAACTTTGCGACCGTAAACGGCGTGAATCAGCTCACCGATGTGAATTTCGGGCGCCTGCTCAGCAACACCATGACCTGGGCCGCCCAAGGGCCGCTGGTGACCGGAGACGCGGACGGCAACGGAATCGTCAACCTCGACGACCTCAACATCGTCCTCACTAACTTTTCCCAGCAAACTTCCACCGGCGATGTCGATAACGATGGCGTCGTCGATCTCAACGACCTCAACATCGTCCTCTCCACCTTCGGATCCTCCTGCGGGGAGTGATTGGAGATTTTTCGGACTTCGCATTCATGTCGATCCGGTCCAGGCCCGGGCTATCATCGACATTGCAGAAAAACGCTGCTGATGCGGCCGGAATCCCGCGATAATGGATCTGTCACCACTTCACTCCTAGCTGTCTGGATACAGACCATGGGGCCAAAGCATCTCCTCTCTTGGCTCACACAAGCATCCCTCGCGGCGGTGTTTGCGCTGGTCCATACCTCGCACCTGGTTGCCCAAGAGCGAGGATCGCACAACACTGTATTGTGGGTTTCACAGGATGGATCGGGCAACCTAGGCGGTTCGAGCGAGAAGAACAGCGCACCGTGGCCGGTCATAAGAACCCAGATTCAATCCAATACAACCTATCGATTCATTGGCGACATCTACGACGGTATGCCACTGGAGGCGAACAATCTGCATTCCGTGGTGTTCGATGGTCATGCGCACGGAGCCCCACCGGCCCGATTCCGAAATGATATCCCGGTTTCTATCGAATCATTGAATGAAACGATTCCGGGGGTATTCAGCTTCGAGATCGACTCTCGTCCCCCGAGCATGGTCTGGAACTATCTGCAGGACACGAGTTCGGGATATCAAACTGGGATTACATTCTCTGATCCGGACATTGCCAACGCGTTCGCGGGACGAGACGCGCGAGTGCCTCAGCGGTTCGCGCCCTGGTACGGCCATCTCCATCCCGTGACAAGGAGCCCCGATCAATTGAAGCCGGGAGAGTGGACATACAAAGATGGCAGGGTCCATGTTCGCCCACCGATCAGTTCCAGCATCCAGGATGTCTCCAGCAGTCTTCGCCGGATCGGATTGAATCGCGGGCTTTATCTGAAACGATTCACTCATCTTACAGTGCGCCATCTTGATTTCGTTGGCTTCGGAAATCCAGGAGGACAAACGGGCGCTGTGTATACCAGCGGCTGCCGTGATGTTCATCTGGAAGACATCATCGCGTACGACTCGGGATATCGAGCATTCAATCTGGAGGGCTCGGTCGGAGACGCACAACCGCTTGATATTACGGTCGTCGATTGCGTGGCCGCCGGGGACACCGTGATTGACGGCAGCTTGTCGAACAATCCATTCGTTGTCTACAACAGCGAGGGCTGTGCAGACTGCAACGCCTCATTCATCGGTGGTGGTATCGCCGCATACCCCTGGCTGGACTTTCGAGGAAAACCCCTGGTGGGAGATCCGGAAGGCATCGACACGCCGGTCGCTTTACCCTACAAACCAAGCGGCTTTTACACCCATTCCTCGCTGTCGGGCATCGGGATGGGGGGACTCGATTTCTCGGAATTCTTTGTCGTTTCGTTCTGTCAGATTCTCAACGAAAAGCACGATCTCTCGATGGTCTGGGACTCTGAAAC
>CBFGVX010000153.1:0-2425 GCA_965652425.1 uncultured bacterium
TTCTTCGTCGGGACCGACGAGGTCTACGGATCGCTGCCCCTGGACAGGCCGGAGCTGATGTTCACCGAGGAGACGCCGATCCAGCCGCGGGGCGTGTACTCGGCTTCGAAGGCGGGCGCGGATCTGTTGGTGCAGGCCTACCACGAGACCTTCGGGCTCGACACGCGGACAACGCGCTGCTCGAACAACTTCGGGCCGTACCAGTTCCCCGAGAAGGTGATCCCGCTGTTCGTGACGAACCTGATCGAGGGCCAGCAGGTCCCGCTGTACGGCGACGGGCTGAATGTGCGCGACTGGCTGCATGTGGACGACCACTGCGAGGCGATCATCGCGGTGCTGGAGAAGGGCGCTTCCGGCTCGATCTACAATGTCGGCGGCAACAACGAGCGGACCAACCTCGAACTGACGCACCTGATCATCGAGCTGATGGGCAAAGGCAAAGACATGATCCGGCATGTGGAGGACCGCCTGGGCCACGACCGGCGGTACGCGATCGATCCGACGAAATTGAAGGGCGAGATCGGCTGGCAGCCGACGCGCTCGGCGTGGCCGGATGCGCTCGAAGAGACCGTGAAGTGGTATGTGGACCATCCGGACTGGTGGAAGCGCGTGAAAAGCGGCGCGTACCGCGAGTACTACGAGAAGCAGTACGCGGGGCGGTGAGGCGGATGCCTCGCCAGCGCGTGGCCAAGGTCCTGCTCCTGATCGCCTTCGGCGCGCTGTGCTGGTACGGCTTCATGGCCGTGCACGAGTCGGGGCATGTGCTCGCGGCGTGGGTCAGCGGGGGCAGCGTCGAGCGGGTCGTGCTGCATCCATTGCAGTTCTCACGGACTGACTTGGGATCGAACCCGCACCCGGTGTTTGTCGCGCTGGCGGGGGCGGTGTGGGGGTGCGTACTGCCGCTGGGGGCGTGGCTGGTGGCGCGGGGGCTGAAGTGGAAGTATGCCGTGCTGCTGCGCGCGTTCGCGGGGTTCTGCCTGGTCGCGAACGGGTCCTACCTCGGCGCGGCGTTCATCCTGCCCGTGGGGGATGCGGAGGACCTGATCCGGCTGGGCGTGCCGGTGGCGGCGTTCGCGGTGCCGGGGATTGCGGTTTTTGCGGCGGGGCTTTGGGTTTGGGATGGGCTATTTGAGCGGCTTGGGTTTGGGAAGAAACCGCCTGAGTGATGGTGTAATTCAAAATTGGATTTTGAATTACACCATACCTGCCGATAGAATACCCTCTATGGTCAAGCGCAATCTCACTCCCCGGCTCCTGGCGGCCGCCGGGTCATTCCCGGCCGTGACGCTGACCGGGCCTCGCCAGAGCGGGAAGTCCACGCTCTGCCGCGCGTTGTTTCCGGACCATCCATACTCGAACCTTGAGGCGCCGGATGTCCGGGATTTCGCGACCAGTGACCCGCGCGGGTTCCTCGCCCAGTTCCCGAAGGGCGCGATCCTCGACGAGATCCAGCGGGTGCCGAACCTCGCCTCGTACCTGCAACCGATCATCGATGCCGACCCGAAGCCGGGGCGATGGATCCTCACCGGGTCGCAGAACTTCGCGCTGCTGGAGTCGGTCAGCCAGTCGCTGGCCGGGCGTTCGGCGGTGCTGCACCTGCTGCCCTTGAGTTATGACGAGATCGCGCGGTTCGATGGTGCGCCGACGGACCTTGAAACCATCCTGCTCTCCGGCGGCTACCCGCGGATCTACGACCAGCGCATCCCCCCCACCGATTGGCTGGCGTCGTATGTCGCGACCTACATCGAGCGCGATGTGCGCAGCATCACGAATGTCGGCGACCTCGTGACCTTCCAGCGGTTCGTGGAACTCTGCGCCGGGCGGACGAGCCAGTTGATCAATTACTCAGCGCTCGCCGCGGATGCGGGTGTGTCGCAGCCGACGGCGAAGTCGTGGCTGTCGGTGCTGGAGGCGAGTTTCATTCTGCATCGGCTGCCGGCGTGGAGCGGCAACCTGCGCAAGCGCCTGGTCAAGATGCCGAAGCTGCACTTCCATGACTCGGGCCTCGCGTGCTGGCTGCTGGGCATCCGCAGCGCCGATCAGCTCCGCACGCACCCGCTGCGCGGCCCGATCTTCGAGACCTGGGTGGTCGGCGAGATCCTCAAGCACCGCACCAACGCCGGGGAACGCGGCGGGCTGTCGTTCTATCGCGACCAGCGCGGGCTGGAGGCGGATCTGCTGGTCGATACCCCGGACGGGCTGCGCGTGGTCGAGGCCAAGGCGAGCCGGACACTGTCATCAGATGTGTTCGAGCCAGCGAAGCGGGTCGCGGCCGCGCTGAAGGGCATGACGGCGTCGGTGCCGCTGGTGGTGTACGCGGGGGACGAGGCGCAGACGCGGTCGGATGCGCGGGCGGTGGCGTGGGATGGGATTGCTGGGGAGGGGTTGGGGTGGTGAGGGGGCGTTCGCGGCAAGGTGGCGGAGA
>CBFGVX010000154.1:0-2319 GCA_965652425.1 uncultured bacterium
TTTGAGCATGGGGGCGACCTGCGGATTGGACCGGTTCAACGGAGCGATGGGGATGTTCGTTTCATCAGCCCGCCGGTACGCACCGGCCGTTGGCCCAAGACCGAAGGGCGGCGATCTTCTCGCGCATCGTCACCGAGATCGGTGGCGAGTTGCCGATGGCCCGCGACAGAGACTCGGTATCGACGGTCGTGTTGCCGGCGAACGCTTCGTAGAGCGCGCTGATGACCGCCTGCTCGATCTCCGCGCCGCTGTAGCCCTGCGATTCGGCGACAAGGCGGTCGAGGTCGAAGCCGTTTGGTTCGCGCTTGCGGCGGGACAGGTGGATCTCGAAGATGCGTTTGCGGGCTTCGTCGCCGGGAAGGTCGACGAAGAAGATTTCGTCGAAGCGGCCCTTGCGGAGCAGTTCGGGCGGGAGGGCTTCGATGTCGTTGGCGGTGGCGACGAGGAAGACCTGCGCGCGGTGCTCCTGCATCCAGTTGAGCAGCGTGCCGAACATGCGCTTCGAGAGGCCGCCGTCGTTGCTCTGGGAGGCGGCGCTGGCGAAGCCCTTCTCGATCTCGTCGATCCAGAGGATGACCGGGGACATCAGTTCGGCCTTGTGCAGCGCATCGCGCAGGCGTCGTTCGGACTCGCCGACATACTGGTTGTAGAGCGCGCCGGGGTCGAGCTTGAGCAGCGGCTGCTGCCACGCGGTGGCGATGGCCTTGGCGCACAGACTCTTGCCGGCGCCCTGCACGCCCAGCAGCAGCACGCCTCGGGCCGGGTCGAGCCCGAATTGCCTGGCGCGGTCCGATGAGGAGTTGCGCCGGAGGTTGAGCCAGCGCTTGAGGTCGTTGAGCCCGCCGATCTCATCGAGCGATGCGGGGGCCTTGACGAATTCGAGGATGCTGCCGCCCCGGGCCTGGGCGATGAGGTTCTGTTTGATCGTGATGATGCTCGCGATGTCTTCGCGGTCGAAGCGTCCGTCGCTGAGGCAGGCCTCGCGCACCGCGCGCCGGACCTGCTGCCGGGTCAGGCCGCGCAGGTTCTTCACGATGGATGCGAGTTCGGCCCGGGTGAGTTCCGGCTGGACCGCGCCCTCGCCGTGCAGCGATTTGACGGTGCGTCGGAGGATGTCCTCGATCTCCTGCTCATCGGGGTAGTGGGGCTCGAAGACGAAGGCGCTGCCGGCGATGGACCCGGGCAGTTCGCCGCCGTGGTCCACCATGACGATCGTGGCACGCCGCTCTTGAGCCGAGCGGATGGCTTCGCGCAGGGCGCGGAGCGTGCGTGCATCGCCGAGGTACGGGACCAGGTCGTAGAAGACGGTCACGCCGTCGCGATGCAGTTCCTGGGCGGTTTTGAGGAGAGCCGCGGCGGGGTTCTCGGTGTTCGGCAAAGCCCGCTCGTCCTCGAACAGGGCCGGGCAGAGCCCGCGCGTCGCGGACCAGGAGTGAAAACTGCGGTTCACCGCCCCGGCGAGTTCCGCGCTGATCATCGCGCGGATGTGCTCCTCGTCTTCGGTGGGGATCCACACCAGCGGGTGATGCCCGGTCAGCGCCGAGCGGACACCCTGCACGACGGCTTCGCGGGTTCCCGTGGGCGTGGGGTGATCGTTCATCGCATCAGAGTACCCTCTGGTGCAAGGCGCACAAGGTTCGGATGGTGTCCGGATCGGGCCGATTCGCGAGGGTTCTGCTCGCAATTCCCGGTTCGGCGTGGTACACCATTCGTCATGGCCGATCGGCTGATCATCTCAAGGGCGAGGCCGGTGGATGTCGCCGCGGCGACAGACCTGTTCGTGGCGTATCAGGCGTTCTACCGGGTCATCGCCGATACCGGGAAGGCCCGAGCGTTCGTGAGTGACCGGCTGCGGCTGAACGACACGATCTTCCTGCTGGCCCGCTACGAGGGCACGCCGACGCACAAGGCCGTCGGCTTCGCGCAGATGATGCCCAAGCTGAGTTCGACGAACATGCGCCGGAACTGGGTGCTCAATGATCTGTTCGTGGTGCCCGAGCATCGGCGCGAGGGTGTGGCGACGGCGCTGATGAACGAGTGCCTGGCGTTCGCGAAGCGGACGGGCGCTGCGAAGATGAGTCTGAAGACGCAGGTGAACAACGCCGCGGCGAGGGCGCTGTACGAGCGCGAGGGCTGGGAGCTGGATGAGGACTTTGTGACCTACACGCTGAGGGTGTGAGGGCTTGCTCCCTCTCCCCTTGCGGGAGAGGGCCGGGGTGAGGGGTCAGCGGCGCAGCCGCTGCTTGTCATGCTCGGATTGTTTAGAAGGTTCGGACCGCCCCCTCATCCGTCCGCTTCGCGGCCACCTTCTCCCGCGAG
>CBFGVX010000155.1:0-1528 GCA_965652425.1 uncultured bacterium
ACGGCGTCCAAATCCGCCAGTTCCCCGAGGAGATCATCGAAGCGGGAGCCAAGGCGTCGATGGAACTGATCGCCGACATCCGCGCCAACGGCGATGCGCTGACCAAGAAGGTGGCCGAGAGCTTTGTGAGCGCCTTCAACCTGTTGCGTACGCGCACCGAGAGCACGGACATGCCGTTCCTCGCGGCCCGCGAAAAGTACATCAAGTTCGAATAATCCCGCGCCAGGCAAAGAATGCAAAGGCCCGGAGCGATCCGGGCCTTTTCTGTTGCGTCAGTGGTAGAAGACCCGCGGCAGCCAGGTCGCTACATTTGGCATCAGGAAGAGGATCGCCAGTCCCACAACCTGAAGGCCCACAAACGGTATGACGCCCCGATAAATCATGCCCGTCGACACCTGTGGCGGCGCGACGCCGCGCAGGTAGAACAGCGAGAAGCCGAAGGGCGGGGTGAGGAAGCTGGTTTGCAGGTTTACGCCCACCGCGACACCTAGCCAGATTGGATCGACCCCGAGCGCCAGCAGCACCGGCGCCGTGATCGGGATCACGATGAAGATGATCTCGAAGGTGTCGAGGATGAAGCCCAGCACGAACATGATTGACATCACGATGATGGTGGCTCCGATGGCGCCGCCCGGCATGCTGCGGAGGAACTCGTGTACGAGATTGTCGCCGCCCATCGTGCGGAAGACGATCGAGAACACTGCCGCGCCGAACAAGATAATGAACACCATCGAAGTGATTGAGGCCGTGCCAATCACCGCTTCGCGCAGGACCTTGAAGTCGAGCCGGCGTTTGGCGAGAGCCAGCAGCATCGCGCCGATCGAGCCCACGGAAGCGGATTCAGTTGGGGTTGCGATGCCGAGGAGGATCGAGCCGAGGACGGCCACGATGAGCGCGAGTGCGGGGATCAGCGCGACCACGACTTCGCGCATGAGGTGCTGTTTTTCCGCTTCGGGCACCGGTGTCGCCGGTGCCGATTTGGGGTCGGTGACGGCCCGGAAGATCATCCACAGGATGTAAAGTGCAACAAGCACGAGGCCAGGGATAAACGCTCCGGCAAAGAGTGCGCCCACCGAGACGGGTTCGGGAGCGAAATTGCCTTTCTCCATCTGCACCTGTGCGTTGATGCCCGAGAGCATGTCGCCCATGAAGATGAGAACTGTCGACGGTGGGATGATCTGGCCTAGCGTGCCGGAAGCGCAAATGACGCCGGTGGCCAGTTTCGGATCGTAGCCGGACCGCAGCATGGCGGGCAGCGAAATGAGCCCCATCGTGACGACGGTTGCACCTACGACGCCAGTCGAGGCAGCGAGCAGAGCGCCAACCAGCACGACAGAGATGCCGAGGCCGCCGCGCAAATTGCCGAATAGCTTGCCCATGGTGAGCAGCAGCGCTTCTGCAATACCGGTGCGCTCGAGCATCACGCCCATGAAGATGAACAGCGGTACTGCGACCAGCGTCTCGTTGGTCATGGTCCCGAGGTACCGCAGGATCACCGAGCCGAGGTTGGAAAAATCGAAGACGCCGA